>NZ_JBSICG010000020.1:0-107324 GCF_056156645.1 Enterobacter sp. Li2LvB3
GCTGGTATCGCATTAACCATGCAGGACAAGAAGAGTGCTACTTCGTCATGACCATTGAGGGCGTGAAAGTGACGGGGATTAACCCAGGGATGCCAAACGCTAAAATGGCAGGTAACTCGCAGATCAACCACATGGAATCTGTTTCCCTGATGTATGACAAAATCACCTGGCGTTATGTTGATGGTAATGTTCAGTATACGGACGATTGGAACGTAAGAGCGTAGTAAATAGAAAAGGGGGCATTGAGTGCCCCCTCTGTATTTACGCCTGTCCTCTCAAAGGAGCCTGTCCGCAATTCGCGAAAAGTAACTCAATCATGATGTATTTGTTCTCTTACAACTTTAACCAGCACAGCATGGAGTTCGCCAACGGTTAAATCGCGTATCACAGGTTCGGGAATGCCACGTAGCCTGCGAATTAAACGGCAGATACCGAAGTAATCTATGCCCTCAGTGCTAAAAAGAAATTCGTTTTCAGCGAGGGAAAAAGTTTTCTCATAGCCATCTTCTTCAGTGACGAGCGTAACGCCAAACGCTTCCTCGCAGTCTTCAATCAGGGCATCGCCATCCATGCCGCAGATATCAAGGTCAGCTTCGATTAGGGTGTACTCATCAATGCGCTTGCGATGATGTCCAGAGGACTGACGTACAACGTCAATGACCTGCGAAAGAGTGGGTTTCATTATGTTGGATGCCTTTGGTGAAGAAAAATGTTTAAATTTATTAAGTTAGCGTCTGGAACTTAGTATCGATGGTCCAAAAAAAATTAAAATAACCCATGCAAACATCCCAATGATTTTCAGCGGCCAGGGTTCGAATACATCAAGGCACACCATTGCGCCTACCACTAATAGTGGTCCTCCTACTAATTCAAGGATCCCATCTAAAATACATAACTTATGAGGTAGTACACGATTCAGTAAAACGGCCATGAAATGTGCGCTTCCTAAAATGATGATTATTGCTATAGTGCAGTCTTTCCAGTTTTCAGTGAAACCTACGCAAATAATACAAAGTGCAATCACTAAAACACAAAGTAACGTATTCAGCATGGAAATAATAAACTTACTCATATCATTTTTTGCCACCTATTAAAAACCTAAAAAACCATGAATATAGCTTTCTCATAAAGAAAGACAAACGACAACGGCTAATAATGTATTTCAGAATTTATTGCGTCTCGCTTATTTCCGTAATAATCGAGTTAGCGGCTTCATGCCAATCTCACGCATTCCACCGCACCATCTAACTTAACTAAACACCGGCACCCCCAGCCCAACCTTCACCTCCCTCAACGTCCCCTGCGTCACTCCCTGCGCCCGTTCCGTTCCGCGTTTCAGCATCGCCATTAATTCCCCCTTGTCCTGCATATACATCGCCCGCCGCTCGCGCATCGGGGCAATCAGCTCCTGCAGGCACGCTTCCAGTTCGTTCTTACACACCCGGTCACCCAGCCCGCCCGCCTGATAGTGCGCCTTCATCGCCGCCACCTTGTCTTTGTCCGGATGAAACGCGTCGAGGTAAGTAAACACCACATTCCCCTCAATCTGCCCAGGGTCGTTCACTTTCAGGTGATTCGGGTCGGTGTACATCGCGCTCACCGCGCGGTGGATCGTCTCTTCGCTGGCGGAAAGGTGCAGCGTGTTGCCGAGCGATTTCGACATCTTGGCGCTGCCGTCGATGCCGGGCAGGCGACTGGTGTCGCTCAGCATCGCCTTGCAGTGGCGCAGCACCGGGGCGGGCAGCAGGCTGTTCATCTTGTGCACAATCTCGTTGGTTTGTTCAATCATCGGCAGCTGGTCGTCGCCGACGGGCACGCATTCGGCCTTAAACGCGGTGATGTCCGCCGCCTGGCTGATGGGGTAGGCCATAAACCCGACCGGCAGCGAGCGGGCAAACCCTTTCTGCGCGATCTCATTTTTCACCGTCGGGTTACGCTCCACGCGGGCAACGGTGACGATGTTCATATACAGCATCGTCAGCTCGGCAAGGGCGGGCAGGGCGGATTGCAGGCAGATAGTGGTCAGGCTTGGGTCGATGCCCGCGGCCAGGTAGTCGGCCAGCACTTCGGGGATGTTGTCGCGAATTTTCTGCGGGTTGCTGCCGTTGTCGGTCAGCCCCTGCAAATCGGCAATCAACACAAACTGGTTGTGCGTCTGTTGCAGCGCCACGCGCTGGCGCAGTGAACCGACATAGTGACCAAGGTGCAGCGGGCCGGTCGGGCGATCGCCGGTAAGAATAGTGGTGCTCATAAAGACTCCTTAACGTATCAATGCCGAAAGGGGTCTTTAAAACACAATAGCCGCCTTTCGGCGGCTATCTGGAAATGGGTAAAACAACTCCGGGCCGCCTTAAAAAGGCTGCCACCAACGGTTTACGGTGAGCACGGCGTGGTTTATGTTCATCCGGTTACCGTACCATGTCTCACACAAAAAACAACAGGGCACATCATGCTGCAATCGCTCAACCACCTGACCCTTGCGGTCAGCGACCTGCAAAAAAGTCTGACTTTCTGGCACGATGTACTGGGTTTAACGCTCCATGCCCGCTGGGATTCCGGGGCGTATCTCACCTGCGGTGATCTGTGGCTCTGCCTCTCTTACGACGAGGCGCGCCGTGTCGTGCTGCCGCAGGAAAGTGACTATACCCATTACGCGTTTAGCGTCGCGGAACAGGATTTTGTGCTTTTCTCGCACAAGCTTGAACAGGCGGGCGTCACCGTCTGGAAGCAGAATAAAAGCGAGGGGGCGTCGTTCTATTTTCTCGACCCGGACGGGCACAAGCTGGAGCTGCACGTGGGCAACCTCGCCGCGCGGCTGGCGGCGTGTCGGGAAAACCCCTACGCAGGAATGACGTTCTATCCGCAGGGTTAACCCTGCGTCATCTCAAACTGGGTGATCGCCAGCGGCTGATACCCGGCCGAGGTAAACAGCGGGGCAAACCGCTCAGGTACGGCAACGGGCGTGCAGATACCAGGATACAGGGCGCTAAGATTTTGCAGCATCCGGCGCGCGTGGCCCTGACCACGGGAACCTGGCTCCACAAACAAGAACCGCAGCAGCGGTTTCGTGCCAGGCGTGGTAATGGCGGCCCAGGCTCCGGTGCTATCGCTGATTATTTCACAGGGGATCAGGGGCAATGAAAGCGGATCAAGCTGCCACGGCATGTGTTCACCGGGAGCGGACCACACCACCCGCAGCAGGTCATGAAGTGTGGCCTCACGAAGCTCCCCGTTCATCGGCACATCTGCTGTTCCGCCTTTAAAGCCCCACAGGCCCTGAGAAACGTGAAAACCCAGCGCTTCATACAACGCAATCGCGACGGTATTTTCGTGGATAACTTCCAGATAAAACGGGCTGATGCCTTTGGCTTTCAGCGCTGCGAACAGCGGCGTTAGCATCCCTCGCGCCAGCCCTTTGCCACGGTATTCCGGGAGGATAGCAAACGCACCCAGCCGGGCTGCACCCGCGCGGCGCGTGATAAGGGCGATGGCGACTGGCTCGTCGCCACGCAGCCAGACGCACGAGTCTTCATAACTTAACCCTTCAGAGCCAAAGCGCTGGGCAAAGGCTTCGGGCGTCAGCGAAAACGGAACGAAATAGTCCTGAAAGCAACGCTCCAGAATGTCGGTAAGAATGGCGGCACTAAAGTGAAGTGCGCTCACGGCGGTCAGTTCCATTACCATTGCCCTGTGTCGTGGGTAGACCATCAGTGTAGTGGAACACCCGCTTTCTTTCTCACTGAACTTCCAGCGTTTTTAGCTCATTAGTGATGGCGGTATTGCGTGATTTAAGCGATTCGCACATCTGCTTGTCAGTATCCTTTTTCCCGGAACAATAGATATTCATTTGGGCATTATTAAGTAGCATACGGTTGTTGAGGGTGTTGATTTTGTTTTCGGTCGGGTTTTGTGTGCCCTCTGCCAGTGCCAGGCGTAGTCCTTCTGTAAACGAACAGCTGTTGTGGTAATCCATAAAGTCCTGAATACCCCGTGAGAGCGGATAACTGTCCAAACCGTCATCTTTTAAGTGCTGGACAATAGCTTGTGCTTTGGTATCACGTGTTTGCTGAATTTTGGTATCTACAGCGGTCAATATCATTTGCTTGTAAACGACTTCATTCACCAGCGAGCGCTCTGAGTTAAAGAACATCGCCAGTGCTGAGAAAATGGATTTGGTCACTGTGGGGGTTACAACGGTAGCAACACCTGCAAACAGGCTGGTTAGTGTTCCAGTAGAGATATTAAAGGCAGCATCTCTGCCATAAAGTTTGCGCCGATAAGCAAGGCAAATTTCATCAGATCCCGTCATTAATGTGTAAATAGCATTGTTTCTTTCGGCAAGGCAATCGTGACCAGAAACAATGTAATTTTTAGGTTTCTGGGGCGTACCATCATTTACCTCTTGGGTTGATGTAAACAGCGCATTTGAGCACTCCCCGGAGATAATCGCTTTTCTTTGGGTTACCGTCTTTTTGTCTTCTGTGTTTTCAGGCAACGCTTTTACTGGGGCTGGGTTTAAGAGTAACTGCATTATTGTATCTGGTGCTGATGTAATCGTGTCGTCAACGTCAGGACGAGAGTAACCCAGATAAAGGTCTTTATCGAAAACACACCCGGACAAAACCAGGCTCACACATATCGGCAGCAACTCACGTTTCATCACCATGACTCCCCGATGGTATTGTTATTAACCTAATCGGACAGCTGTGCTCCTGCGATAACGATAACGCATGAGAACTAAAAGGCTTTTCATGCTTATGATTGATGTCAGGCGGGAGTTACTCCCCAACAATTTCAATCAGATTTCCATCCGGAACCGTAATAGCGATCCTCCGTCATGCATGGATCTTCATAGTAATCCTCGTTGTTTGTGTTGCGTGGCTGGCATGTCATCGGCAAGGTGGGCGGGCAACTCTTCGTGCAGCACCTTTTCCCGGCACCGTTCGCGATGAACGACAGGCTCAAAACAGAAACCGTCGTAAGGCTTACTCGCCAGAACCTGATCCTGATGGCGATCGTTACTCTTCATCGTAAGGCTCCGCGCTGATCCGCCAGATTGACAGAGGGAGTGGCTATGCAACATTATGCGCATTGGTGCTCGATTTAGATTTTAAAAGGATTCTTAATGCTCGATTATGCTGCTTTTCCTGGGCAACGACAAGACCTGATCCGCCAGATCCTTCAGGAGAATGGCAGAGTGGTTTGCACAGAGCTGGCCACTCGAATGAACGTGTCAGAGCACACAATTCGCCGTGATTTACATGAGCTTAGCAAAGAAGGCTTTTGTAAAAAGGTCTATGGCGGCGCGGTGCTTCAGCTCCCGGATGCCGGGAATTTTTTCACGCGCGAGCAAAAAGACAGTGCAAAAAAGGACGCAATCGCGCAGAAAGCGGCAACCCTGATCAAAGCGGGCGGCTGTATTTTTATTGATACGGGAACAACCAATCTGGCGCTGGCGAAGGCGCTGCCTGCTGATCTCAGTATTACTGTTGTCACCAACTCTCCGGCAATCGCGGCTGAGCTGCTGCGTCATCCGCTGTGCGAGGTGATCATGACTGGCGGGCAGATCCAGCGAGCGTCCGGCGGGACGGTTGGGGCCACTGCGGCAAACCAGATCCAGGGGATTATCTTCGATCAGGCCTTTATCGGCGGCTGTGCGATGGATCCTGATATGGGGCTGACCGGCTTTGACTTTGCCGACTGCGAGTTCAAAAAAGCGGTGATCGCCCAGAGTAATCAAAGCATTGTGGTGCTCACCATCGACAAGTTGCCTGGCGTGGCGCGTTTTGTGGTGGCGAAGAGCCGCGATATCGATGTGCTGGTGGTGGAAGAGGGCATGGACAAAGACGTGCTCGATGCATTCACGGCTCAGGATGTTCGCATTGTGTGCGCCTGAGGACTTTGACATATAAAACAGGCTACACTCTGCTTTTGAGCGCTAAATGCTGAGGAAATAACAATGCACTACACCATGAAAGAAAGCGACAACAAAGATAAAGCGGAAGGGACACACGGCGCGGGCGCTTTACAGCAGAAGTTGCTGGATTCCCGTTCGATTGTTATCTCCGGCGAGATTGACCAGGCGCTGGCCGAGAAAGTGATCACTCAGTTGATCCTGCTGCAAAGCATCAGCAATGATCCTATTAAGCTGTACATCAACAGCCAGGGCGGCCACGTTGAAGCGGGTGATACCATCCACGACTTCATCAAGTTCATTCGCCCGGAAGTGCATGTGATCGGCACCGGCTGGGTCGCCAGCGCCGGGATCACCATCTTCCTCGCAGCGAAAAAAGAGCACCGTTATTCACTGCCAAATACCCGTTTCATGATCCATCAGCCGCTGGGCGGCGTGCGTGGTCAGGCGACGGATATTGAAATCGAAGCCCGCGAAATCATTCGGATGCTGGATCGCGTGAACAAGCTGATTGCTGACGCGACCGGCCAGCCGCTGGAAAAAGTGAAAAAAGATACCGACCGCAACTTCTGGATGTCTCCGGCAGAAGCGCTGGATTACGGCATTGTGGGTAAAATGATCACCCATTATGACGATCTGAAGCTCGATTAAGCCTCACTCTGCGCCCGGCAACGGGCGCTATCGCACTTCAAATACGACTGCCATCCAGTTCACCCTGTTGTTTTCCGGAAACGCCGGATAGGGATCGAGCCGCGTGCAGGCCCCCGCCCAGATAAACGTATTCTCTTCAATGCGATACCAGTGCGCATTGCCTTCAACGGCATCGCCCACCACCGCCCCCAGAACCGTTACGCGGCTTCCCGCAGGCAGTTCACAGGCGACAGGCGAGAACACGGATGGATTATCCCTGCGCGTATAGACCACCGTAGTGGTCTTCACGTTGCCCGTTGCCGGGAATTCAATGAAATCGCTCATCTCAGGCCTCATGACACGCTCTCTTAAGGTAACGATATAAGTCGCTGTAAATCTGGCGCTAACGATAAAGCGTGAAACTGCCAGGCTATGTCATACGAAGGACTGAATGCGGCGACTTTTTACCCCCCTTTGACCCACGACAAGGCAACCCGGCTTCGGCTTGCGCATAATCGCACCTGTTTACCTTTTCACTGGTGCTAACCATGGCGAATCAACTGAACCTGAACTGGCCGGAATTTCTTGAAAAATACTGGCAAAAACAACCCGTTGTGCTGAAAAATGCCTTCCCGAATTTTGTCGACCCGATTACGCCTGACGAGCTTGCAGGCCTGGCGATGGAGCCGGAAGTCGATAGCCGTCTGGTCACCCATTTCAACGGTAAATGGCAGGCCAGCAATGGCCCGTTTGAGCATTTCGATAATCTGGGCGAAACCGGCTGGTCACTGCTGGCGCAGGCGGTGAACCACTGGCATATGCCGGCGGCTGAGCTGGTGCGTCCGTTCCGCGTATTGCCGGACTGGCGTCTTGATGACCTGATGATCTCCTTCTCGGTACCGGGCGGTGGCGTTGGTCCGCATATCGATCAGTACGATGTGTTTATCATTCAGGGGATGGGTAGCCGCCGCTGGCGCGTGGGGGATAAGCTGCCAATGCGTCAGTTCTGCCCGCATCCGGCGCTGCTGCACGTTGATCCTTTTGAGCCGATCATCGACGAAGATCTGGCTCCGGGCGATATCCTCTACATTCCACCTGGATTCCCGCATGACGGATTCACTCATGAAACCGCGCTGAACTACTCCGTGGGCTTCCGTGGGCCAAATGGCCGCGATCTGATCAGCAGCTTTGCCGATTACGCCCTGGAAAACGATCTGGGCGGCGAGCACTACAGCGACCCGGATCTGACCTGCCGTGAACACCCAGGCCGCGTGGAACAGTACGAGCTTGATCGTATTCGCCAGATGATGATCGACATGATCAGCAAACCTGAAGATTTCACGAAATGGTTCGGCAGCTTTGTCTCTACGCCGCGCCACGAGCTGGATGTTGCCGCTGCGGAACCGCCATACACGCCAGAAGAGGTGCTTGATGCGCTTCAGGGCGGCGAAACCCTCACCCGCCTGAGCGGGCTGCGTGTGCTGAATATTGGTGGCAGCTTCTTCATCAACAGCGAACAGCTGGAAACGGTGGATGCAAAAGCCGCTGATGCGCTGTGCCGCTTCACCGAGTTTGGGCAGGCTGAACTCGGCGAAGCATTGCAAAATCCGGCGTTTGTGGAAGAACTGACTGACCTGATTAATCAGGGTTACTGGTACTTCGAGGAGTAGCTGTATATCCACGGTGGGAAAAGTGCCCGTTGCGGATATTTAAAGAACCGGTCTCCTTCTTACAGAGGAGGAGGCCGTCCTGTGTTGTTGCATTAATTAAGTGTTTGAATCCACCTGGTGTGGGTTGTGTTGCGTGGTCAGGCAAAGAATCACGCATTCTCTTCGCTATCGAGAGAACTCACAATCAGGTCACGCAGCCATTTATGTGCAGGCTCACGGTGTAGATGGTCATGCCAGAGCATGTTCATTTCAAAGCCAGGAATATCTATCGGCGGTTCGAAATACTGTAAAAGCGGATTGTTACTGACGAGGCGTAACGGGAGCATTCCGACCAGGTCAGTGGCAGCAATGGCAGACAAGGCGAACATAAAATGTGGGACCGACAATACAACATTCCTGTTCAATTTTATCTCAGATAGCACTTTGTCAGTGCTTCCCCAAAAGCCGCCACCGTCAGGTGAAATTATGACGAAATCCAGTTCAAGAAACAGCCTGAGTGTTGGCGCTGAGTTTAACCATGGGTGACCAATTCGACTGACCAGCACGTAACGTTCGCTGAACAGTCTGCGATAGCGTAGCCCCTGTGGCGATTCTTCCTGAATATGAAAGAATAAATCGACTTTATCCTGCTTTCCTTCTGTTACCTGATTAATCTGAGAGTTAGCGTTTTCCAGTACAGCCAGACGGGTACCTGGAGCCTTGTGATGTAGGTTTTTTAATACTGGTAGTATTACCGTGGTTTCACTGTAATCCGCAGCGACCACCTGCCAGGTATGTTCGGATTCACCAGGAATGAAGGGGGCAGGAGAGGAAATAGCATTGTTAAGTAGTTCCAATGCATGACTGAGAGGAGCGCGTAATAATTCTGCCCGGGCAGTAGGGCGCATACCTCGCGGCCCGGGTAAAAACAGAGGATCATCAAGGCTGTTTCTCAATTTTGCTAGCTGCACGCTGACCGCAGGTTGCGATAGATTCAGTTTTCTGGCTGCGCGCGTCACGTTCGGGTCTTTCAATAGAACATCTAGCGTCAGCAGAAGATTCAAATCAAGTTTCTTAAGATTATCCATCGTAATACCCGATATTGTAATAGTTAATTTCTACTCTAACTTACAATCCAATAATATTCATTAAACGTAAAGTCATAAGTAGGAGGAAGCGATTTTTTCTTTTATTGAAATTCCAATGGTTACATATCAGCTGATATAGCGCTAATTCTGTTATTGCTGAATGTTATTGTTTCATCATGACTGATAATCAAATTAAGATAAAACTATTTAGTTTGTGAATAATTATCCAATAAAGAGGGGATGGATATGCCTACAGGGCTTTTTGCCTTAGCGCTTGGCGCGTTTGGGATCGGTCTGACAGAGTTTGGTATTGTAGGTTTATTGCCACAAATAGCCACAGAACTTAATTTAACTGAACAAGTTGCCGGGTATTTAGTATCTGGTTATGCGATCAGCGTAGCAATTGGCGCCATTCTATTGACTGCCGTAATGATTCGTATGGAGCGCCGATTAACTCTGCTTTTGCTAAGTTGCTTATTTATTATCGGTAATCTGATTTCTGCTCTATCGATGAGTTATGAAACGCTACTATTCGGTCGGATCGTGGCCGCTCTTTGCCATGGTGCTTTTTTTAGCGTAGGTGCGGTGGTTGCTTCTGATATGGTCGCAGCTGATAAAAAAGGAGCAGCAATTTCGTTGATGTTTGCTGGATTGACCGTTTCCAATATTGTTGGGGTGCCGCTGGGAACCTTTGTTGGCCTGGAGTTAGGCTGGCGTATGACTTTCTGGGCGTTGTCTATCATTGGCGTGGTTACAATGGTGGGGATCAGAATGTTGATTCCGGTCATGCCTGCCAGAAGTGATACCAACCTTTGGCGCGAATTTGCTGTTTTTAACCGTCCGCAGGTTTGGATTTCAGCCTTTCTTAGCGTGCTTTCCTTCGGTGGCGTGATCGGCGGCTTTACTTATATCGCTTTCACTTTAACTCAGGTTTCCGGTTTCTCCGCGCAGACGGTACCATGGCTGCTAGTGCTATTTGGTGTGGGGACATTTATAGGCAATATTTATGGTGGCAAAGCAGCAGATAAATCATTGAACAAATCTCTAGGAACCATTTTGCTACTTCTTTGCGTAGTAATGGCCGCATTTGCTTTATTCGCGCGGAGTCAGAGTATGACAGTAATCCTTTTGTTAATGATGGGGACCGTTGGGTTGGCCACTGCTCCGGGTCTGCAATTGCGCATGATGAAATATGCAAGTGATGCTCCAACTGTTGCTTCCGGTACCAATATCGCTGCATTTAATATGGGCAATGCTCTGGGTGCCTTTCTTGGTGGCATGGCTATTGATGAGGGTTACGGATTTGTCGCTCCATTGTGGGTTGGTACTGCGCTGAGTTTGATGGCATTGACCGTCGTTATCCTTAGTAGTTTTAATAGCGGACTGAAAACTGAAAAAATACAAGGGTGAAATTCAACGGATATTCTCTGTATCCTTATTATAATGAAAGATAATTTACCGTTAGTATCAAAACTGGCAAGCGTGTGGTTTTGATACTTTTTTAGGATGGGTTTTTTGATAAGTTATTTTTAAGCGGGTTTGTTGGCTTGGGTTTTGTTTTTTTGTTATTTTAATGCGTTTAATGTCAGAGAGAATAATATTTGTGATGTGACTGTGTGGGATGGGTAAATATGGAGGTAAGGATATGACAAATACAGTTAATGTCGTCGGTTTTTTCCCGGGATTAGGTAGCCGGTCTTTTTATCAGAATGTTGGCGATGATTTATTAAAATCGGGGGATGATTTCATTGAGCAGATTTATCATGACTCTGCAGTAGCTATGGGGTACGGAGAACGACCAGAAAAAATGCTTATTACATCAGCTACGCTTCCCAAAGGAAAAATGGAACGGCAGGGGTTTATTGGCTCTAGTTTTCTCACCCACAATCTTGTTTTAGTGGCTCAATTTTGTAGTTTGATGCAGCAGTATAATCAATCTATTCATTTTGTCGCACACACCGGAGAGAGTTTTGGATTGATTAATGCTGCTGTTGCTAGCGGTGCGCTCAGTATTGGTGATGGTGTAAAGATTGCTAATTTCTTTACCCCTTATATTTTGTTGGCCTCAGAATGTGATGATTCTCATTTCAGTCAATCCATAAGTAATTATTACCCACATGAGTTAAAAGAACAAAACTTGATTAAGGAACCATATTACGTTGTTGCGCTAAGGGGGAGAGAGAAAAAATTAGCTGAGGCATATATAGCATTACAAAATGAATTTCTTTATACCGAAATAGAAAAGCATAAGGTTTACAGTCGCAGCCAAATCAATCTGTATGTGAAAGCGAGCATTAAATCATGCTTTGATATTTTTATGAAAAAATTTCCGTCAGTAGAAGTCATAAAACTCAAAGAATCGACAAAATTTATTACCCACTCGAAACAGTTAACCCCGTTAATTCAGGGACTGGAAAGATTTATTGTCGACCAACAGATAAAATTCCTCGATCCACATACTCCTCTTATTGCCAATCACTGTGAAAATTTGTTGACCCATAAAGATGATATACGCTCTGCTATCTTGGCTATTGTCGATCAGGTGATGCTTTCATCAACTACAGCCAGGATGGCGGATAAGTTCGACGCTGACGCCATCATCGAGTTCGGGGTAGGTAATAAATCGGTACAAATGCTGCGCGAAAATGAAATCCGAACTCCAGCATTCTCATTCCCTGGAGAAACGAATGAATCAATGTTTATCATGCGCGCATTTAAAGCATTAAACACTATCCGAGGCGATAGTGATGTTGCTCAAATATGCACGGGAATTGATCAGTGGATAGATCTTACACGTGAGAATGCTAAGCTTGCAGCCTCATTTTACCCTAAAATAACTGAGGCTATTCAGCGAGTAGCTCCACTTGAGTTGAACATTAGTGGAAATGTCGTAGTAAGTATAGATAGTATATACAAAAATACCTGGCTCTATAGAGAATTCTTGCAATCGGGTGAAAGAGTGATGATGGCTCGCCTGAGACGCAATATTCACGGAGATGAAACTGATAAGCACCAAAGTTATGCTGATCTAAAAATTATTACTAATGATGGTTTAATTCGTTATCATAAAACTCCGTTTATAATTCATGAGGAAAAAACACTTTTTTATTTTTCTAACCTCGATGGATTTAGCAATGCTGATGTATTTATTACGTTGCAGGAAATGGAAAGTATCCCAGATTTTGATGCTATTTGTTCGCGCATCGAAGCGGAGCACTCTACTGGGGAGCCACTACGAAAAATTTTGCAACTACGTATTTTAGATGCGCAACCTGAAGTTCAGGCTATTCGACGTATTGTTATACAGTTGATTGCTTATGAAATGATGAAAACTTTTCGCCCTGGGCTTGTACAAGCCAGTAATATTTTTTTGACTGCTCATGATTTTATTGGATGGCTCGCTTGTTTAGTTATCTCTGGAGCTGTCTCATTAGACAATATTACACTGTTTTGTTGTGATTACTATACTACGTTAGGTAGAAAGAAATCACCATGGGCAGTAGTGAAAAAATTCTCTTCCAGGATTATTAATGCGAAAGTCCCGATACTTTCTGTTAATGGACTTTCTTTGTTAGAGCATCGAGATCTTGAAATTAATACTTATAAAATATTATTAGGTGATTATCCCGAGCTGCGGGTTCAGATTGCCCTTGATTGCCATGTTTCGATCATAACTTTAGATAGGCAACTTAGCTGGGATTCTCTGAATACGGCGCCATATCAATCATATATTATTCCAATTTCATCTATACGTGATATTTGGTCGCATAATCCTGATTCTATACTTGAGCAGCGAGAGATAGAGACACAAGCACATTTAACTGAGGAATATCTTCAAGTGTCCAGATATGCAGGTCGACGAAATCTGCTATGCGGAACTATTAACGCCTATATTGAGGCGGATGAAGTTCCCGTTTTGTTTTGTCATGGTGGGAGTGAATCGATGACTATGTTTATCCAGCGCTCGCCAGTTGAGCCGATCGTTGTGCGTAAAGTACTGAGTGAGGCGTTGACCGCGGCTAAATGGTCAAGCAATGGGAAAGGTGTAATGCTGCCCCCCTTTGCCAAAGCTGCCCGACAGGTTGAATATCTCCGTGCTCTACCAGAGCGCGTCAAACCTTGGTTTCCACAAGTTTATAATGTCACTGAACGTGAGATTCTGACCCCAGTCAGTCAGATGAGAGTGGGGAAAGCTACCTGTAAAGAGGTGATCTATGAGATGAGTCTTGTTGAAGGGGAAGAAGTTAGCAAATTTATTTATCATAACAAGATTTCTCCACAAATTGTTGCCAGATTATACGAAATCATATTTATTTTTCTGCGTGATAACGTTCATCGCGAGAAGAGGGTTGTATCCGAAGGCAATACGTTGGAAATTTCCTACTTCAGAAAAATAGAAGACCGGCTTGAACTATGTCAACAGACCGCCCCCGGAGTATTTTGTCCCGAATTATTGAGTAGTGAAAAAATTATTATCAACGGTACTGAATATCTTAATATTAAACAATTGCTGAACACTTTCCGTTCTCATCATGAGTACTTACGTCAGTTGGAACCGCTCTACCACTCTCTGGTGATGGGTGATACAAATACTGAAAATATCAAGATTAACAATACAGCACCATTATTGGAGGTACAAAACCTAATTAATCAGAAGAGTAGTGAGGAAGAGATCGCTCAAGCACTGGAAGCGATTAACGCAGATCAAATAGAATTACGATTTCTAGATCCTCGAGCTATTGGCTACAAAACTGAAGGTGATGAGTGTCGGGATGATTATATGTATGACAACAAACCGTGGCATAACTCTCTTGGCCATTATGATGAACTTCATAACGAGTTGTTTACACTCGATATGAAGTTCAACGATGAAAAAACACCAGTTATTAATATTCATTTTACTGAAGGTAATGAATATCAGCAAACCTACCAGATCACTGATTGCGTTCAGAAAAATATTAACCCTTCTAATGACCAGTCAATCGTTGGAATGGAAAAGTATTTTTCTAAGGTAATGAATAATGTTTACGATAGTACCAACCCAGACTCCATATATATTAAGGAGGACCCATATTGGTTGGTGCGCTTTGTTTTCATAATGGGAACGCATTTCGCTGCGATGCCACCATTTCACTTCTCTTCTGAACTCGATGGTACTATTAAAGATAGTATATTCAATCAACGTAGGCCAGTTGCAATTTATTGCGAAGGAATTAAATGGTTAAATTGGTCGTTAGCTATTCTGCAAGGTACAACTAACCAATTTCTAGGCGTCAGCGTGCCATTTGTTGATGACGTCATAAGAGAGGTTTTATAATATGAAAGATTTTAGTACAGTGAAAATTGATAGTGATATCAAAATTGATTTGACTACCATGGATAATGAGAATCGGCTTATCACCACACCCTGGAGTAGAATAGTCAGAGGATTAGGCTTGGGGCAATATCCTGTGGACTACAATGAAAGTGTTTCATCTTTAATTCAGGAGGCTTTCTGCTTCTTGAAGGCTAAAGGTAATTATAGTGATAACTATGTGAACTTTTCAACTTTACTTTGTGATTTTATTAACCTTATCCTTAACCCTAAGAAAATAATTAGCGAGAAGGAAAGGCTTGTTTATATCGACAACATTATATCTTTGATTGAGCATGAATGTGATCCTTACCGGAGAATTATGCAATACAGTATAACAATTGACGCGCTTGCTAAACTTAATATTAATGTGTTCACTATTCTAGAGCACCGTGTTGATTTATCAGTAGTGTTGTTTAATGTTATTGGTGATATTAAATTGAATTGCATAAAGGATGAGGATAAAGGTAATCATGGTGATTACGAAAAGCTATCCGCTTATACATCAGTGTTTTTTGCACTTGCTATATGTGATAAAGCTAATTATGCAGTTACTCAAGAGCACAATCATATTATTGATGCATTAAACACGTTAGAGCATATTCCTTCTCCTTTTTATCGAGGACGAAGTGGCGGTATGTTGTTCAGCGCTATAAGTCTGCTGGGTTATGGCTGGATGCTGCAAGATAATGGTCGAAATTATCTGGCTGAGACTCTGGACTACCTTGATAAGGTAGACGTTATTGGAGTTAACCCCGTATTTCCGCAACACATGACTCCTGAGTTTATAATAATATATCCTTTGCTGACAATGTTAAACGCAATTGCTGTAACGGGAAGCCATAAATTGCTTCATTATAGAAATAATCGTATTAAGCAAGCCAGTTTATTGTTGAATGCACTTACCCCGATTGAGAGAACACATATGGGGCTATATTACATAATGGCGATGTATAATTTAGGGCTGCTTGATCATGAGAGAAATAATATTGACACATTATTGGACGATATAGTACATACAGCAAATGACATTGAACCATCTGAAAATTATTTTTTGCATGGTATATCCTGTTCTTATGTTATAGAAACCGCCAGTATTTTAGGTCGCCGGGATTTGATTTCAGACGAGGTGATAAAAAAACTTGTTAACAGTTTTTATTCTATGAATCGAACCCAGGAAGATGAAGTGAATAGACCATATCCATTCGCTTATGCACTCACTACACTTAGTGAGATAGGACATGTTGAGCGCTTATTTAAACCTTCATCGCATTATGATGGTCAGTCTGCAATTATGTGGGTAATTAACAACCTTCCTCTAAAGGAAGATGGTGTGAATGAACGGCTTTATATGTTAAGTCATGCATTGATAAATTTGATGTTGCGTATGCGTGGGGATTATTTCACAAAAAATAAAATTTATGCGAGTTTTTGTTTTCCAACTTCATGAGAGCTGAAAAAAAATCATTTGCGCTATAGACTCTGATTTTTATATTTTAACTTATGAGAAAGAGGTGGTTTATTTGCTAGGTTATATTGTAATTTTTGTTGGGGCGATATGGGATGATTTTTTTAATGTTTTAATCAGCTTAATAGTTGAGTGTTACGAAAAAATATTCATTAAGGAGAAACTGTTATGTCATTTTTCAACATAATGTATTATCTCTTATCATAAGATATAAGGTAAGACTCCAATCTGGAAAAAAATCTACTCCTCCGTCGCAATATGGATTGCCTCACCCATTTTTTTCAGCGCATCACGGTTTTTATCGGTGGGTGGCAACGCCACGTTGATCCGCAGGCAGTTGCGATATTTCCCGGATGCGGAAAACAATGACCCGGCTGCGGCCTGGATTTTCAGGCGGCACAGCTGCTTACTCACGCAGACCATGTCCACTTTCTCCGGTAGCTCCACCCACAGTAAAAAACTTCCCTGCGGGCGCGTCACGCAAATTTCCGTCGGGAAAAACTGCCGCACCCAACAGGTGTAGGTTTCCATATTCTGCTGATAAATCTGGCGCATCCGCCGCACATGCCGATGGTAATGCCCGTCACGAATAAACGCCGCTACCGCCATCTGCGTGCCCGGCACGTTAAACCCCCCTGCGGCGTACTTCATGTGCATCACCCGGTCGTAATAGCGTCCCGGCACAATCCAGCCCACGCGCAGCCCCGGGGCCACTGTTTTGGTAAACGAGCTGCACAGCAACACGCGGCCATCTATATCTAACGAATGGATCGTTCGCGGACGCGGGTATTCTGCCGCCAGCTCGCCGTAAATATCATCCTCAACAATCACGATATCGTGGCGCTGAGCCAGCGCCAGCACCTGACGTTTACGCGCTTCCGGCATAATGAATCCAAGCGGATTATTGCAGTTGGGCACCAGGATCACCGCCTTGATTGGCCACTGCTCAAGCGCCATCTCAAGGGCTTCAATGCTGATCCCCGTTTCAGGATCGGTCGGGATTTCAATGGCCTTGATGTCATACCCGCGCAGCATCTGCATGGTGCCGTGAAACGACGGGGACTCCACCGCCACGATATCTCCCGGTTTGCACACCGAGAGCAGCGCAATCGACAGTGCGCCGTGGCAGCCGTTGGTGATCACAATCTCGTTGGGGGCAACGGTTGAACCGCCGTCCAGCATCAGGCGGGCAATCTGCTCGCGCAGTTCATATCGACCGTCCAGCACGTCGTAGCTCAGTACATCGGTAGGGTTGTGCTGCGCAATGCGGCTCATTTCCCGCCACAGCGGTTTCAGGCTCGGCTGGTTCAGGTCCGGCGAGCCGCCGCCAAAAGAGATAATCTCTTTGTCGGCACGCGCATCCAGCAACATCATCACTTCATCCCACTGGGTGACATCCACCGGGCGCTGCACCGGGCGCGTCATGGCCGGAACAGGCGGCTGAGCTTTGCGCTGAGAAACAAAATAGCCGGAGCGTGGCTGCGGGGTAATGAGATGAAGATTTTCGAGGATCTGATAAGCCTGCTGTATGGTGCTGATACTGACGCCGTGTTCCTGGCTCAGGGCGCGCACGGATGGCAAACGTTCGCCGCTGCGATACAGCCCTTGTTCAATGCGTTCGGCCAGAATATTGGCCAGATGTTGATAGCGCGTCATGCTGTATCCTCTATTTACACCATACAGATAATCAAACCAGTACAGATCGCCGCAAAAAACGACATGCAGATTCTGTTTTAGCGGATCTGTATGTTAAATAAAAGTTGTTTTTGAGTCTGTATTGCATACACCGATTTCCGGGATGATAACCCCACTGGCACAGTGAGGAGAGCATCATGGAATTTCACGAGAATCGTTCAAAACGTCCGTATATTGCGTTTGTCTGGATCTGGAAAACGGTTAAGAACTGGTATCGCATCAACCGTACTCGCCGCATTTTGAGCGCCATGAGTGATGAACAGCTCAAGGATGTTGGGTTGTCGCGGTTTGATGTGTAGATCGTAGGCCGGGTAAGGCGCAGCCGCCACCCGGCGATTTTCAGCCCAGCAGTTCAAGCGTCTGCTGTTTCGGCCCTTCCAGCAAATCCAGCGCTTCCTGATACGTCCGCACATTGTTATAGCCCATCACCAGCCCGTAGCGTTTGCCCGACCCGCGATACCACTCGGAAAGCGCATTCACCTGAAGCTGGTGCTGTTGCCAGCAGCGTGCCACTTCACGGTCGCCGCTGCCTCTGGATAAAAACGCCACGATGTGCATCCCTCCGTCGTTCTGCTCGGTGAAAAACAGATCGCCGTACACCTCCTGCAAGGCGGCGATCATCCAGTCGCGGCGGGTCTGATACAGCGCACGCATCTTTTTGAGATGGCGGAAAAAATGCCCCTCATTCAGGAATGCGGTCAGGATTTTTTGCGTGAGCACCGGCTGGCCGCTGGTCACGATGTCGGCGCAGTCGGTAAACGCCGCCACGGTGCTGGCGGGCATCACCACGTAGCCCATACGCAACGACGGCATAATGGTTTTACTGAAGGTGCCCATAAAGATCACCCGGTCGTGCTGGTCGAGGCTTTTCAGCGATGGCAACACCTTGCGGGTGTAGTGAAATTCACCGTCGTAATCATCTTCGATGATCCACGCCTCGTTCTGGCTTGCCCAGTCAAGAAGCTGCTGTTTACGCGGCAGGGAGAGAGTGACCGCCAGCGGGCTCTGGTGCGATGGCGTGACAATGGCAAAACGGGCATCGTGATGGTGGTGCAGCAGGTATCCGGTATCCATACCTGAACGATCGACCGGCACGGTGTGCAGGCGCGGGACGATGCGCTTGAGCAGTTGCTGCCCCATAAAATAGCCAGGGTCTTCAAACACCACTTTGTCGCTGCGGCTGGCAAGCGTATCGAGGATCAGGCGCAGGCTGCCGCTATAACCACTGGTGATCAGCACCTGCTCGGCGGTGCAGGACAGCCCGCGCGAGATATTCAGGTAACGGGCAATGGCCTGGCGCAGCGGATACCAGCCCAGGACCGGCGGGTTGAGCATCTCCTCCTGGCGCATGGAGCGGGTGGCCTGGCCTGCGAGCAGCAGCCATTTTTTGTACGGAAAGCTGTCGAGCGCCGGAATGCCCGGGCGTAAAAATCCACTGCGTTCACGCTGGCTAATCAGTGATTCCGGGAGTGTGCCGGTGGCCTGTTCCGCAGGCGCGTTTTGCCCGGGCAACAGCAGGTCGGGATTTACCCGCGTGCCACGCGCGCCCTGGCTGACCAGATACCCTTCTCCAATGAGAATGGCATATGCCGTTTCAACCGTTTTGCGCGCCACTTTTAGCTCTTCGGCCAGCACGCGGATCGCGGGCACTTTGTCGCCGGGTTTTAGCACGCCGCGCGTAATGTTGTCGCGATAGCGGGTATAGATATCGTGATAACCCGGCTTCATGTCCTACCTCGTTTTATAGTTTTTGTATCTTTTTACTATGTCATGAGCGGCGTAAATTTACCTCATCGCATTGCATATACCGCACACAAAAGAGGAAAGACTATGAGCACTCGCGTTAACCACCATAAAGTCACACCTGCACTCGCAAAAGCGCTGTCCGACCTGAGTATGGAAGTGGCGAAAACCTCCATCGACCCGGCGCTGAAACACCTGATTGATATTCGTGTTTCTCAGTTGAACGGCTGTACTTTCTGCCTGGACATGCACTCGAAAGAGGCCAAAATTGCCGGTGAGCGTGAGCTGCGCCTGTACCATCTGGCCGCGTGGCGCGAATCACCGCTGTTCAGCGCCCGTGAAAAAGCTGCCCTGGCGTTTACCGAAGCGCTGACCCAGATTGGTGTTCACGGCGTGAGTGATGCCCTGTACCGCAGCGTGGCGGAGCATTTCTCCGATGTCGAAATTTCAGAGCTGAATTTTGCAATTGTGGCCATCAACGCCTGGAACCGTCTGGGGATCACGTCCCGCATGGCACCTGGCTCGCTGGATGTGGCGTATGGCCTGAATAAGGCTAACCTGGAGTAATTCCGCGCTCGCGCACCAGGGCGACGAAAGCCCGCAGCCCGGGTGGGACATGGCGATGCCCGGGGTAGTAAAGGCGCAGTCCGGCAAAGGGCTGCGTCCAGTCTTCCAGCACGCTCACCAGTTCCCCGCTTTCCAGCTCTTGCCGGATATAGAGTTCCGGTAAAAACCCCACCCCCAGACCGGCCTTTACGGCGCTTATTGATGCAAACAGATCGGATGTGGAAAAGCGTGGCGGAACCGCCAGGGCATACTGCTCACCGCGGCGCTCCAGCTCCCAGCGATACAGCCCGCCATGGGACATCCTCATGCCAATCCCCTGATGGTGCAGCAGATCGTCGGGCGTTTGCGGTATTCCGTAACGGGCAAAGTGGTCAGGCGTGGCGACGATCAACTGGCGGATATCTGGCGTGAGTGCCACCGCCACCATGTCCTGCGGCACCGATTCCGCCAGGCGGATCCCGGCGTCGTACCCTTCGGCCACGATGTCGATCATCCGTGCCTCGCTGACTGTTTCGACGCGCATTTTCGGGTAACGCTGCATATACGCAATCAGCAGATTGTCCAGAAACAGTGGGCCAATATTATTGGGAACGTTCAGACGCAGCGTACCGGCAGGGTCGTCGTTATCACTGTGGATCTCTTCGCTGGCCTGGCGGATCTCCTGAAGCGCAGGCCCCACGCGCGCCACAAACCGCTGCCCGGCATCGGTGAGCGCCACGCTACGGGTGGTGCGGTTAAACAGGCGTGTTTGCAGGCGGCTTTCCAGCCCGGCCACTGCATTGCTTACCGCCGTGGCCGACATGCCCAGCTCCTGAGCAGCAGCGCGAAAGCCTCCGCGGCGTACCACGGCCAGTACCACTTCCAGCTCTGTGAGTCCTGAACGATGCATATATTGTCCTGATAATCGAAACAACCCTTGCAGCATAGCGTGGATTATCGAAACGAAAAAGGCGTGCCAGACTGTGTTTACACAGCCTGAGGAGGCCTTATGCGTCACATCGAACAGATCTTTATCAACGGTGAATTTGTCACCCCGCACGGCACTGAACGTTTTGATTTGTACAATCCGGCCACGGCACAGGTGATTGGCCAGGTGCGTCTGGCGGATGAAGTCGACGCTGAGTGTGCTATTGCAGCCGCCAAAGCGGCGTTCCCGGCGTGGGCAAACACCACCCGACAGGAACGTATTGCCGCGCTGAAGCGGATGCACGCGGCGGTCGTTGCCCGCCATGACGCGCTGCTGGAGGCCATTATCGAGGAGTACGGCGCGCCGTCGTCGCGTTCGGCGTGGATGGCCAGCTATCCGGCAGAGGTTATCGCCCAGGCTATCGACGCGCTGGAGTCATTTGCATTTACCCTCACGGCAGGTGCAGCCAGGGTGCAGATGACGCCGCTTGGCGTCGCCGGGCTGATCACTCCGTGGAACAGTGATGCAGGCTTTATCTGCGGCAAACTGGCGGCCGCACTGGCGGCGGGTTGCACCGCGGTTATCAAACCCAGCGAGATGAGCGCCCTGCAAACCCAGATTATCACTGAGGCACTGCGTGATGCCGGATTGCCGCCAGGGGTGTTTAACATTGTGACCGGGCGCGGCGACACGGTGGGCGAGACAATCAGCCGCCACCCGGATGTGGCGAAAATCTCCTTTACCGGTTCCACTCACACCGGAAAAGCCATTCTGCGTAATGCCGCGGAAAGTTTTAAGCGTGTGACGCTGGAGTTAGGCGGTAAATCGCCGACGATCATGCTGGATGATGTCGATTTAGCGCAGGCGGTGCCGCTGGTGATTCAGGCGGGTTTTATGAACAGCGGGCAGGCCTGCGTGGCCGGAACCCGTATTCTGGTGCCGCAGTCGCGTAAAGCGGAGATGGAACAGGCTCTGGCGCAGGCTGTTGCGGCGGTGCGGTCTGGCGACCCGCGTGATAGCGCCACCGAGGTGGGGCCGATGGTCAGCGAAAAGCAGTGGCAGCGAGTTCAGGGATACATCCGCAAAGGGACAGAAGAGGGCGCACGCCTGCTGGCGGGTGGTGAAGGGCGTCCGGAGGGTACGCAGGATGGCTGGTTTGTCCGTCCAACGCTGTTTGCCGATGTTCATAATCAGATGGCGATTGCCCGCAAAGAGATCTTCGGCCCGGTGCTGTGCGTGATCCCCTATCGCGATGAAGCAGAGGCGATCGCCATTGCGAACGATACCGACTATGGCCTGAGCGCGCTGGTGCTGGGCAACGATGCCGGGCGTGCGCAGCGCGTGGCGCAGCAGATCCAGTCTGGCCGGGTGCTGGTCAACACGCTCGCCCATGAGCCAAAAGCCCCGTTCGGTGGGTTTAAACACTCCGGCGTGGGCCGCGAGATGGGGACATGGGGGATCAGCGCGTTTATGGAGCCGAAATCGATCCTGAGCTAAACCTCCCGGTGGCGCTGTGCTTACCAGGCCTACAGGAGCCAGCGCCCTCCGGCAACAATACTTCGCCATCCACCGAAGCATCCCGTGCTTCTTCCCTGCATTCTCTCCTTAACATCACACGGAGAGACCATCATGATCGCAGTCCTTTTCGAAGCCAAAGCGGAGCCGGCACACCAGGCGCGCTACCTGCAACTCGCGGCTGAACTCAAACCCCTGCTGGCCGATATCGACGGATTTATCGATATCGAACGTTTCCAGAGCCTGACCACCGACGGCAAAATCCTCTCCCTTTCCTGGTGGCGGGATGAAAAGGCCATCCGCAACTGGAAGCACAACGAGTTGCATCTGGCCGCACAGGCAGAGGGGCGGGCGTCTATTTTTGCCTTCTACCGCATTCGCGTGGCGCAGGTGGTGCGGGAATATTCCTCAGAAACCGGAGGACACGCAGATGTATGACATTCACGTGATTTTCGAGAATGCCCCCGGTGAACTGGCGCGGTTCGGGCAACTGCTCGGGCGTAATGGCGTGGGGCTGGAGGGCGGCGGGGTATTTGGAGTTGACGCACATTTTCTGGTGGAAGAGGGGGATAAAGCCCGGCGCGTATTGCTGGCTGCCGGGTTCAGGGTGCAGGCGGTAACAAAACCGTTAATCCGTAAGTTAAAACAGGAGCGCCCGGGGGAACTGGGCGAGATTGCCTCCGCGCTGGCAGTGCAGGGTGTGTCTATCCTTACCCAGTACAGCGACCACGCGAATCACCTCATTCTGCTGACGGATAATGATAAGCTGGCCGCAGAGATAACCGAACCCTGGGCTGCCTATGTTAAAGACCCAATTACCCCCCGATAACAGCGCTGCACTGGAGCAAGCCATTGCGGCCGTGGCGGCGGCAATGGCCGATCCGTCGAGGGTAAAAATGCTCTGTGCACTGATGGACGGGCGGGCGTGGACGGCCACCGAACTGAGCACGGCGGCAGATGTTGCCCCGTCGACCGCCAGCGGGCACCTCGCCCGGCTGGTGGAAGGAAGGCTGATTACCTGCTTGTCTCAGGGCAGGCATCGCTATTATCGCCTTGCCGGGCACGACGTGGCAGCGCTGGTCGAGCAGATGATGGGGCTTTCCTGGAGCCGCATTACGCCGCCGGAAACCACCGCGCCAAAAGCCATGCGCGAAGCCCGCACCTGTTACGACCATCTTGCCGGAACGGTGGCGGTACAGATCTATGATTTTATGCAGGCAGAAGGCTGGCTGGAGGCAGACGGTTCAGCGCTCACGCTGCATGGCCGGGAGCAGTTCCTGAAACTCGGCATTCTGTTAAGTGCTCATCCCCGTCGCAAGGCCTGCTGCGCCTGTCTGGACTGGAGCGAGCGGCGGTTTCATCTGGGCGGAGAAGCCGGCGCGGCACTACTTACGCATCTGGAAAGCAAAGGCTGGATCCAGCGGGTGGCGGGGTATCGGGAGGTGGTGGTGACGGTATCCAGGAAGGCTGCCGTCAGGAAGTATTTTAGTCACTAAACACTATTGCAGGCTGATGCCCTCACCCATTCCCTCTCCCGGTGGGAGAGGAAGAACGCCACTTTCGCAATTCTTGCTCTTTCGTCCCTCGTTTCTTGATACTTACCCTGATAACTATTATCTTGCTCCTGTGAGATGAGAGGACTCCCCTATGAGTGAAGACGATCTGTTTAGCCGGCGGCCCATGGGCATGAGAATGGCAATGATCGTGCGTCAGTGGCGCGCAGTGATTGACGATGCCATCCTCGATACCGGGTTAACCCAGTCGAGCTGGACGGTGATGATGCAGCTTCAGCAACTGGGGGATAATGTCTCTGTCAGCGAGCTGGCGGAAGTGCAGGGAATTGAACTGCCGCCGCTGATGCGCACGCTCACACAGCTGGAAACGCGGGGCTATCTGCTGCGCACCACATCGCCTTATGACAAGCGCATCCGGCTGTTGACGCTGACACCTGAGGGCAAGGCTATCCTGAAAACACTCACTCAGGTGATAGAAACCTTTCAGGCCCGCGTCTCACAAAACATCGCACCTGAACATATCGAGATTTTCAGCACTACTTTGAATCAAATCGCCTGCAATTTGCGAACAATCCGCGAAGAAGATAACAAGACTGAATAACCATGACTCCTGAACAGAAATTTGCCCGCTGGGTAAGGGTGAGTATTGCCTCTTTCCTGCTGATGTTTGTCTATTTTATCGTCGCGGATATCTGGATCCCGCTGACGCCAGACTCCACCGTAATGCGCGTGGTCACGCCCGTGTCGGCGCGTGTTTCCGGCTATGTGGCGGCGGTGCATGTGCATAACAACAGCCAGGTGAAGAAAGGCGATCTGCTGTTTGAACTTGATGACACGCCGTTTCGTAACAAGGTTGAAGCGGCGCAAATCGCCCTGGAGCAGGCGCGTCTGTCTAACGACCAGCTGGATGCCCAAATCAGCGCCGCGCAGGCCAGCCTGAAAACGGCAGAGCTGACCGCCCGCAACGATAAAGTGACGTTTGAGCGCTATCAGAAACTCAGCACCTTACAAAACGTCTCCCGGTCCGATCTGGATAAAGTGCGGACTACCTGGCAGAGCAGCGAGCAGTCCGTCAGCTCGTTGAATGCCAATATCCGCAACCTACGTATTCAGCGCGGTGAGCGGGATGAGCACCGCAACGTTACGTTGCAAAAATACCGTAATGCGCTGGATGAAGCCGAGCTGAACCTTGGCTGGACGAAGGTATACGCCGAAGCGGACGGCACGGTAAGTAACCTCCAGCTCAGCCCGGGGTTTTATGCCTCGTCGGGCTCTGCCGCACTGGCGCTGGTGAACAACCAAACCGATATCGTGGCGGATTTCCGGGAAAAAAGCCTGCGTCATACCCATCAGGGAACGGACGCTGCCGTGGTGTTCGATGCCTTCCCGGGGCAGGTGTTCCGCGCCCACGTAGTCAGCAGCGATGCGGGGATCTTAGCGGGGCAGGAAGCGGTAAACGGCGAACTCTCTGAACCAGAAACCTCTAACCGCTGGGTACGTGATGCCCAGAGGATGCGTATTCACGTGGCGCTGGATGAGACGCTGCCGAAGCATCTGCCCACCGGCGCGCGTGCCACCGTACAGCTCTATAATAGCGAAGGCCCGTTTGCGCGCTTCTTCTCCGGGATGCAGATCCACCTTGTGAGCCTGCTTCACTATGTCTATTAATACTCTGGCGAGGGTCTTTACCCCGCACGGCAACATCGTCTACACGGCAAACGACTTTCGCCAGACACTGCGCATCGTCTTTGCCGGGATGGTTGCGCTCAGCATCTCAAGTTTTTACAACACCAGCTACGGCGTGTTTTTTGTGGTTTATCCCATCATGCTGTTGTCGCTGGTGCCGGTGTTTAACCGCCACGTCGCGAAGCAGTTTATCTTCAGTGCGTCGCTAAACTGCATCGAAATGGTGATTATCATCGGCTATTTGTCGCAATGGCCGCTGATCATGACTCTGGTGGTATTTGCCCTGTACGTGATGCGTTTTCGCTTTATGAGTAAAGGGCCGCTGTTCCTGTTCGGCTCGATGGGCGTGGTGTGCCAGAGCGTAATGCTCAATTTTATGAGCTACCCGACAACCAACTGGCATACGTTGATCTTTTCCAACATCGAAGCCAGCGTGATGGCAGTGTGTCTGAGTGCGCTGATGAACTATCTGCTGCCGGACGTTGAACCCCGCAAGCCGCCACCGCTGATTGAGAAAGACGATGCCCGCGTGCGTCACGAATCGCTGCTCTCCGGCACCGTGGCTACGCTTATCTTCGTGGTGTTTCAGATTAGCGACCTGAGTGACTCCCTGTCGGCGCTGATGGCCGGGATTTTGATCCTGTTCCCGATGCACTATCGCGGCTCGGTCATGAGCTCTATCTGGCGTGTGGCAGGCGTGGTGCTGGGTTGTCTCTATATTCTGGTGGTGCAGCTCATCCTTTACGATCACAGCAGCCACATGTTGCTGATGATGCCGCTTATCGGCCTCGGGCTGGCGTTTGGCGCGCGTTTGCATGTGATGGAGAAAGTGGGGGCCGGGGTGGGCTTTGCCAGTATCACCACCATCGGCATTATGTTCGGGCAGAACATGCACCCGGACAGCGACCTGGTGTTTAGCGACCTGTATCGCATCACCTCCGTGACCTTTTCGCTGGTCGCCACGCTGACGCTGGTTTTTCTGGTGCATTTGATACTTAACTGTTTTGCACCAACGCGATACGTGATCCGCAATACCTGACACACATATTTATTTCGTTCTGTGCTATCACTGTCGGCCGGATAATCTGGCGACAAAAGGAACGGATGAATGTGGCAGACGCGAGCGCTTGAGCTAAATAATCAGGCTTACTGGAACTGGGAAAAGGCCTGCGAGCTGGTCGACTACGCCGTCGCACATGAGTTCAATACCGTGATTGTCGGGCAGGTCGACCTGTTCGACAAACTGGTTTCCCCCAAAGGTTACACCCCGCACCATTACAACGATCGTCTCTCAAGCCAGCAGCGCGCCCGCTGCGTGTATCTCAACCGCCTGGGGCTGCTGTGCCAGCAGAAAGGTCTGCGATTTTACCTTCAGGCGAAGGAGTTTAACTTCCCGACCGATCTGCTGCTGGCACACCCGCATTTGTTCGAGGCGGGCCAGGGCGTGCGCTTTGATGTCGATTTCTGGTGCGCTTATCTTTCTGAAAAAGTCTCCCTGATTTGCCAGCGCATTCCCTCGCTGAACGGCCTGCTGGTGGCAATCTCCAATACCGACGGGCTGTTGCCGATTTCACGCCCAAACTGGGAACTGTCGGCGCAGGATGATGAAAACCGCGCGAAACGCGACGATGAGCGCAGCTGTTCGCTCTACAGCCGCTGTTTCAATGCGCTATCCCGGGCGATGCAAAACGAGAATAAACATCTGGTGCTGCGCGTGTTCCCGGCCGGGAATCACGATCTCGGTAACGTGCTGGAGACCATCCGTCCGCTGCCGGAAAGCGTGAGCGTGTCCATCAAGCTGACCCCGGAACGGTTCTGGCCGTCATTCCCCAATAACCCGGCGCTGCTGGCAGTGCGCGAACGCGAAGTCTGGGCGGAAATCGATCTGGTAGGCGAAGAGGTGGGCTGGGGCATCTTCCCGTTCCCGCGTATTGACGAACTCCAGGGGCGGTTGCTTTGGTGTCGCAGTAACCCGGCTATCCGCGGCGCGGTATGCAAAACCAGCTGGGAAGGGGTCGATAACCACTGGATTATCGGCACCCTCAGCGAGTGCAACCTGGTGGCCTGTAGTCAGATGCTGATGAGTGACGGCGCACACCAGACCCAGGCGCAGCTGCTGACGCACTGGCTGGACGAATGCTACGGATGGCGGCCAGACGAGCAGACTCTCGGTACTTTCCAGTCCTTACTTGAGCAGGCCGGTCAGGTGCTTTATCAGGCCATCTATGTGCGTGACCACGTTTTTCATCGCCACAGTCAGGTGCCTGAAAGCTACGGCCAGGCGGTGTGGAGCCTGTTTGGGCAGCTAAACCGCAACCACTGGCTGCCCGGCTCTGAGCGCGATGTCTTCTTTAGCGCCAGCGATGTTGAGGCTTCTGCGGCCTCCCTTTCACGTATCGCGAAAGAGAAAGACGATGCGGGGGCGGCGTCTGCCGCTCTGCGTGAGGAGGCGCTGCGTTTTGCTGAAACCGCCGCGTTCCCGTGGTCGCTTAAACAGCGCTGGCTGGAAGAGTGGCAAGGACTGGCGCTTTACTGCCACCTGTTTTTACACGCCCAGAAGGCTTTCTTCACCCTGCGCTTTGCCCGTGAGGTGGAGAACAGCTGGAGCATGAGAGAGATTTGCCAAATCAATATTCAGGAACTGTATCGCTGTGCCTCCGAAATGGAAGATTACTGTGCGAAACACGCGGAGGCTTCCCCGGGTCTGCATGTGCTTTTCGATGCCTCCCGGGTGCGTGCCCTGGCCGACAGCCTTGGCGATGAGCTGAAAGGGCTGAAGTAGTTTGATGCGCGTCACATAAAAATCCCGACCGGATATTTTTGTGTGACGCTTATCGCATCACCCCTTTCCCTGCCCGCGAATAGCGTGACGCATATCACGCGACATTCCTGACCCCTTCCCGCTTTGTGAGTGACCAGGCAGATCCCGACAATCTGCGTGATTGGCCTCTCGCGACACTTATCAAACTCGCTGATGATACCTGCGTAATGTATTGATTCTGCGTGATATGAGGAAGCTATGTCTCAGGGTGAAGGGCGGTTGGCTCAGGGTGATGCAATAACGCATTTTCGTGTCAGCATCGCCAGAGAAGAGCGTTTTGCTGAGTTTTATACGGGAGAAGGGGCTGACGGGCGTTTGCATCATGCCAGCGGGCAGCCTGGAGAGTCGTTTTGTCGGCAGATTTTCTGCCAGACCCACGCCCGGCGCGGTGTGGATCCCTCACAGGCAATGCCTCTCAATCACATCGCTGAAAGCGGCGACAGCGGTATTGTCTCTTTCTCTGGTTTTCGCACCCTGCCTTTTCACGTGCAGTGCTGGCTGGGCGTCGATATTGTCGCGCCGCGTGATGGTGAATATGCCTTTCGGCTTGGCACCTGCGGCGGCGTGCGGGTGTGGCGTTCGGGCGAACAGCTTGCCTGTTTTACGCCGTTTACCCGCAATCAGATGCAGTACGTGCTCGTTCGGCTGGCGCTGCGTGAGGGCAAAAACAGCCTGCTTATCCATCTTGATGAGCTGTTTGAGCGTGACACCGATTTTTCGTTGCACATGGTCTATCTTGATGAGCCCGCGCTCGGTATCGTGCCGGTGACGGGAAACCCGCTGCCGGCAAACCCCGTACCGCCTGCGCCTGACGGCAATCGCCTGCTTGCACTGATAGCGCAACGCGAGTACGGCCCCGAAGCCGAGGCGCTGCTGTATCGTCTGCTAAAACAGGTGAGCGCGCGGGAAGAGGGGTCGGTATTTTCCCTGCTCACGCTTTTACAGCTGTGGAAAAACGCACGGCAGGAGGATTTCCCGGAGCCGCTGTGGCGAAGGGTGAAATCAACCATTCTGGGTTATCGCTACTGGCACGATGAACGCGGTTGCGATGCGATGGATTTCTGGGGTGAAAACGCGCCTGTGTTTCACGCGGCCCAGATGCAGGCCGGGGCGCTTTTCCCTGACGAACGTTTTATTGCCTCTTCACGCTTTGGCCATCAACAGCAGCGGCTGGGTGAAATGCGCCTGAAAGGAGTCAACGCATGAATAAAGAACAGCTAATGAGCACCCAGGAGCGCGTGGTGCGTGGTTTTTGTCGCCTGAAAAATCTTGATGAAGTGGGCGTGAGTGACGGCTTTGCAATCCATTTTGAAGAGTGGGAGTGGGAAGTCGGCGTGGGGCTGTACGGTTTCTGGCGCTTTGCCGATTTCCAGAACGATGCCGCCCTGCAACAGTCGATCCTCGAATGGTATGAAACCCAAATCGGCAAAGGCCTGCCGGAGATGCAGATCAATACCACGGCACCGATGATTGCCCTGGCGCTGGTGGCCGGGCATCATCAGCGCCAGGATCTGCTGGCAACGGTCAATGACTGGGCGGATGCCCTGCTGCGCGACCTGCCCAGAACCGAAGAGGGTGGTTTTCAGCATGTAGTGAAGGAACAACCCAACACCGGGCAGCTGTGGGACGACACGCTGTTTATGACCTGCCTGTTTCTCGGCGTGGCGGGCATTGTGCTCAAAAGACGTGACTTGATCGACGAAGCGGGATACCAGTTTTTGCTGCACACGCGATATCTCAGCGATCCGGTGACAGGGCTCTGGTATCACGGCTGGACGTTTGTGGATAAACACCACTTCGCGGGCGCGTTCTGGGCACGTGGCAACGCGTGGATAACCGTTGCCATCCCGGAATTTATTGCCCTGATGGGCGAGCATCTCGATGCCAGCGTGCGCCGGTATTTGTCGCAGGTGGTGGCGCGGCAGGTACGCACGCTTTGCGCGTTGCAGGCTGATAACGGCATGTGGCACACGGTGCTGGACGATCCGCTTTCCCCGCAGGAATCGTCCGCGACCGCGGGGATCGCCTACGGGATGCTGCGCGCGGTGCGCATGGGGATCCTCGATGAGTCCGTTAGCCGCTCTGCCCTGCGGGCGTTTGAGGCGGTGATCGCGCGGATCGACGACGGCGGACTGGTGCTCGAAGCCTCACGCGGTACGATGCTCGGCTGGGATATTCAGTACTACTGCGATATCGCGATGGCGCCGGTGCCTTACGCGCAGGCGCTGACGATGCTGCTGTTGCTGGAGATGGAGCAGGGCGGCTGGCTGGAAGAGAAAACCGGGGCGTAATGCCCCACTTTTATAGATGCAGTACCGTCGGGATTTGCGAGAGCAAAAACAGAATTAAACCAATGGTCCCGCCTACCAGCGTGCCGTTGACGCGGATAAACTGCAAATCTTTGCCGATATTCAGCTCTATCTGGCGTGACATATCTTCGGCGTCCCAGCTTTTTACCGTGTCGCTGATGTGGCGGGTGAGGAACGCAGCAAAGTCCGGCGCAACACGGTGTGCCGCCTGTTCCAGATGCTCGTTAAGCGAAGCCTGCAAGCTGGCATCCGCCATCAGCGTTTCGCCAAACCACAGCCCGGCGTTGGCGATGCGTTGCTTCACGCGTGAGTCTTCGCTTTGCATATCTGTCTTCAGCCACTGGCGCAGGTCGGCCCACATCTCCCCAAGATAACGGTTAAACGCCTCGTCATTTTTCAGGTAATGCTTGATGTTACCGGCTCTGGCGGCCATCTCCGGATCGTTTTTCAGGTTGTCGATAAGCTTTAGCGTGGCCCTGTCGAACGCCTGGCGGATCTGGTGGGTACGATCGTGGCTGATATCGTCCAGCAGGGTATTCACCGCGTTAGAGATCATCTCTGCGCTCTGCTCCCCCAGCCATTCGGTTGGCAACACCATCGCTTTGCGCGGGTGTTCCGTCTCAAGCCAGTGAACAACCTGTGTGGCGATAAATTCCCGTGAACTTTCACGCTGAATCAGCGTAATCAGCCTATTGATGATGGCGTCCAGCAGCACCTGATGGCGGTTGTTTCTGGTCATGCTTTCGAGGATGACGGCGCTGGTTTCGGTGAAATCCACCTTATCGATGGCCTTATGTACGGCGCGCTTTAGCAGGCGCTGGATGCGTCCGTCGTCGGTGAGTTCGAGGAACCCGCTCATCACCTGAATCAGATGCTGCCCCACGCGCCTGGCGTTGTCGGGCTGGCTGAACCAGCCGCCAATCATTTTGGCCGGTTCATAGCGGCGGATCAGCGCCACCAGGGACTGCGTATCGAGAAACTTCTCCTGTACGAACAGGCCGAGATTGTCGCCGATCCGGTCTTTATTGCGCGGAATAATCGCCGTATGGCGCGAGATAAACGGGACCGGCACGCGGCGAAACAGTGCGACCACCGCAAACCAGTCCGCCAGCGCGCCAACCATTGCCGCCTCGGCAATGGCCTTCACACCCCGCACCCAGAGGGTCTGAGGCAGGAGGAGCGTTGTGATAAATGCTGCGCCGGCAATCAGCAGCAGCGACAGCGCCAGCAGCTTGGCGCGCTTGAGTTCAGTCTGTTTTTCCATGGGGTAAGGATAGAGGCAAGCGGGGGGAAGATGCAAAGTGGGTGAAACATCATCTTATTTGCGATTCTGGAATACGGCTTCAGGAACGGGAGTGTACCGAGGGAAGTTTCGTTTAATTTTCCATCGTTTTGTATATTCTTTTTTGTATATACAATCAGGGAAGGGTACACTATGCCTACGGAGTTTGAATGGAATAGCAGCAAGGCGAAAAGCAACCTGCAAAAGCACGGGATCCGTTTTGAAGAGGCGGTTTTGGTTTTTGACGATCCCTGCCATTTGTCTGTACAGGAGCGTTATGAGAACGGCGAGTTTCGCTGGCAAACAATCGGACTTGTGCATGGCATCATTGTTATTCTGGTTGCGCACACGATCCGTTTTGAAAGCGGGAATGAAATCATTCGTATCATCAGCGCACGTAAGGCAGACCGTAAAGAAAGGAGCCGTTATGAGCATTGTTAAACATAAACGCGGTAGTGCTGCTGAAGTTAGCGTTCATCGCGAGGCCGAACTTCACGCGTTAGCGGAAAAACCCGACACGGAAATTGACTATAGCGATATTCCGGCAACGGATGGGGCGCTGTGGAACGACGCGGTGCGCGGCAAGTTCTATCGACCGTTAAAAACCCAGGCGTCTGTGCGTATCGATGCAGATGTTATGGAATGGCTTAAACGCCCGGGAAAAGGGTATCAGACGCGACTCAATGCTATTTTACGCGAGGCGATGCTGCGCGATCAGAACAAAAAATAGCGCTTAACGGGCAGCGCCAATGGCTGCCCATTCGCTCAGAAGGTGCTTCCCAGTAACCGCCACAGCACCCACCCGCCAAATACCATCAGCACTCCACCTGCCGTACGCTCAATAATCCAGACTGAGTGGCTTAACCTCTCCTGCACGGCGGGAAGCCCGATCAGTGACACCACGGCTAAGTCCCACACCAGCACAACCATCACCATCCAGATGCCGCTCACCGATTGCTGTAGCAAAGTTACGTCCGGCCCCAGCAACGCCGTCATTAACGCCAGGTAGAACAGGGCATTTTTCGGGTTCAGCAAGGCGGAGCCAAGCCCGAGCAGGATCTGTTTGCGCCATGTGGGGATGTGCGGGTTTGTTTCTGTTAGCGAAAGCGGCTGCGGTGTGCTGCGCACCAGCTGCGAACCGATCCACAGCAGGTACAGCGCTCCGCAAAGCTCGATAAGCGTAAACAGCCACGTAAACTGGCGCAGCGCGCTCCATCCCACAACCACCAGCAAAATATACAGCCCGTTGCCTGCGGCAATCCCTATGCACAGCCCGGCGCTTCCGCGCAGGCGGTAGCGTGCGGCGTAGCCTACCAACAGGAAAAAATCCGGCCCCGGGCTTAACAGGGCGACAAAATGTGCCAGCGCCAGGGCGAGAAATGCGGAGGGGAAGAACAGCTCCATAGTGACCTCATCATAAAAACAGAGGTCAGGTTACGGCTACCCAGAACCTATTTATTGTCTGATATTGATCGGCCCGTTGCGTACTGGCGAGGTGTGGCCGCCGTATAACTCACGAAGGTTTTGTGGAAATGGCTCTGATCGGCAAAACCGCTCTGGTAGCCAACGTCTGCAATATCATCTCCGGCACGCAGCCTCGCTTTGGCGTACTCCACGCGTGAGATGTTGAGAAAACTGCCCGGCGTTAAGCCAGTATCTTGCTTAAAAGAGCGGATCAACGTCTCTTTACGCAAGGAAAATTGCTGCGCCAGTACGTCCAGCGAGGGCGGGGTGGCAAGGTCAGACAGCAACGCCTGCTGGAGTAACTGGCTGGTGGGTCGCAGTACGTGTTTGTCTTCGTCGCACTGGGGGAGAGCAGAAAGCAGTGCATTAAGCGCAGAGGGCGTCATATTTTCAACAATATCAAGATAATGCGCAAACAGTGATTCATCGCGGATAACCTGCAGCGCGAGAGGCAAATCGGTGTCGATATAGAGCATATGGTAGCTGCGCGGTTGATCTGCCACTGGGTTACAGCTGTGTGGTACGTAGGCCGGGATCACCACGATGTCGCCAGCCTCCAGAAGGTACTCTTGTCCATTACATACGCAGTGCGTCTTCCCTTCCACAATGGCGCCGACTGAGAGCTGAACATGGCTGTGGCGTTTATATGCCTGCCTACTGTGCCATGTGCTGCGCAGCTCTACACCCGGTTGCCGGGAAAAGGTCTGGTGAATATGGCGCGGTGTTGTCATTGGTCTGTCCTGACTTCGTTTTATTTTTTATAGCACAGCTGAATGCAGAGTCGGAGATCAGGATGGCGAGAAAGCGATTTGTTTTATGTCACATTTAACATTAATCGTATCAATAATTGGCTGGACGAGCGTTAATAAAAAACCTGCCATCTGGCAGGTTTTTTTGAACCCAAGAAGACTTAGAAGCTCACGCCGCCGCCAACATAGGCACCGTCGATCAGAGTGTGGTTTGGACGACCGTCTTTGCCATCAACGCTCACGTGGCGGTAACCCACTTTCAGGGTCACAGGTTTGATTGGGGTCCAGCTCACGCCGCCGTTTGCTTCTACGTAGTTTTTCACGCTGTTGTTCAGGCCGTCTGGTGCCACATAGCCTTCACCAAACACATTAATGCTGTCGGTCAGGGCAACGCTCACGCCACCACCGATAGGGAAGGCCACGCCGTTATCGCCTTTTTTCGGGCCAACGTAGAGGGCTTTCGCACCTGCGTTCAGCATCACCGGGCCAACTTCGAAATTGTAGCCTGCACCCACGCCACCGGTCGTGGTGCCGTCATCGGTATTTTTCAGCCAGCTACCTTCGGTGTATAAACCAGAGGTCGATTTGCCCATTTCAACATTCAGGTTAGTGAAGTTTTTACCCTGCTCAATACTCCCGCCCATTGCCAGTGCGGAACCCGACACAACAGTCAGAGCAGAAAGGATAAGAACGTTAAGCTTTTTCATGAGTGTTTCCTCGTCATCAAATTAATCTGAGGACACCTTAACAAGCGATGTTTATGACTGCAAATGTGAGGTGGTTCGCAATTTTATGCTTATTTTGTTAATGGATTTATCTTTTAGTGTTGGTTAAAGGTTGGTTTACCGCGGCGTCAATACGTATTGTTTTGGAGTTTAGAAAAAGTTTAATTTTCTATCTAAACAGACGTTGAACAGGCAAGGGATATTGGTTTGGTATGAATTAATTGCGCTTCTTATAATTTCCAATAATGTTTCTGTCGTTATGGATGAATACCTAAATTTACATTTTAATGTTTAATTTATACGCAGTTCGGCGCTTATAGACGCTCCCGTTAACCCTTTTCTTCGAGGAGAGGATTAACGGGATGGGGCGCTACTTACGTAACCCCGCAAACGCCGCCCGGATCTCATCTTCCGGCAGCGCCAGGCCAATAAACACCATCACGCTCCGTGGTGCTTCATCACCCCAGGGTCTGTCCCAGTCGGCGCTGTACAGGCGCTGCACGCCCTGGAACAGCAGGCGGTTTGGCTCGCCGTCTATCCACAACATCCCTTTGTAGCGCAGCAGCTTATCGGCGAATGACAGCAGCAGGTTTTCCATTACGCGGGACACGTCGCTGATATCCACCGGGTAATCCAGCTCGACCACAATCGACGACACATCGTTTTGCTTGTCGGCCATAAAGTGAAAGCGCGGCTTCGAGGTGACGTTCTCTTCCAGCATAAAACCGTTGGTGTTGAACAGCTGAGACAGGTCGATATCGCCGTGGGTCACGGTATAAACCGGTGCACGTGAGTTAATGCGTGCCAGGCGTTCGCGCAGCTTTTCGCTGTCGCCCGCCACATCGGTTTTGGTCAGCAGGATGCGGTCGGCGTAGCCCACCTGAGACTGGGCGATGGTGAACTGGTTCATCTGTTCGTCGGCGTGTACCGCATCAACCAGCGCAATCACGCCGTCCAGCAGGTAGCGCTGGCAGAGGATTTCATGAGAGAAAAAGGTCTGAATAATCGGGCCGGGATCGGCCATGCCGGTGCATTCAATCACCAGGCGGTCGAAGTCGATCTCCCCGCGATCCCGGCTGTCGAGCAAATCGAGAAGAGCGTCTTCTAATTCATTAGAGCGGGTACAGCAGATGCAGCCGTTGGTCAGGGTTTTGATCTGCGTGGCGCGATCGCCAATCAGCTGGTCGTCTACCGAGACTTCGCCGAATTCGTTTTCGATGACGGCGATTTTGAAGCCGTGCTGTTCGTTCAGAATATGGCGCAGCAGGGTGGTTTTACCTGCGCCGAGAAAACCGGTCAGCAGGGTGACGGCAATCGGGGTCATGGTCTCTCCTTTAGCAGCAGCGTACGCCGCCTTCTCCACTTCCGCCGTAGCGTGCTTCCTGACGCTCGCGGAAGAATTCGGTGTAGGTCATGTACGGCTTATCCGGGTGATTGGTCTTCATATGCTCAACGTAGTTGTCATAGTCCGGGATGCCAATCAGCATTTTCGCCGCCTGACCAAGGTATTTTTTCGCTTCGCCTAAATTACCAAACATTGTGGTTTCCAGATAGAAAAAGCCCGACGAGGGGGCCGCCGGGCGTTGTTTCCCCTCACCCCAACCCTCTCCTAAAGGGAGAGGGGGGAGGATTGCGGATTAATGGTGTGAAGAAGTCTTCACGCCACCTTCAGGAACCGGTACATACGGGGTTTCTTTATCCGTACGACCACTCGCGTTACGCACATTCATCCAGGTTTTGATGCCGTAGAAGATAATGCTGTACACCACCACCAGGAACAGAATACTCAGGCCTGCGTTGGTGTAGTTATTCACCACGATATGGTTCATGTTGGCAATCTGCTGCGCGGTCAGGTCCGCGCCGCCTGCGGCAATCTTCGCTTTGTACTGGTTAGCCATGAAGAAGAAGCCTTCCAGCTGCGGGTTGGCGCTGAACAGTTTCAGGCCAAGCGCCCAGGTGGTGCAGAGCAGCAGCCACAGCGCAGGTACCACAGTCACCCAGATGTATTTGGTGCGTTTCATTTTCACCAGGACAACGGTACCCAGCACCAGGGCAACAGCCGCCAGCATCTGGTTAGAGATACCGAACAGCGGCCACAGGCTCTTCACGCCGCCCAGCGGGTCGACAACGCCCTGATACAGCAGGTAACCCCACAGACCAACACAGCCCGCAGTACCCAGCACGCCTGCCACCAGAGAGTCGGTTTTCTTCAGGAACGGCACGAAGTTGCCGAGCAAGTCTTGCAGCATAAAGCGGCCAGCACGGGTACCGGCGTCCAGTGCAGTCAGGATGAACAGCGCTTCAAACAGAATACCGAAGTGGTACCAGAAGCCCATGTCCGCCCACGGCAGCACTTTGTGGAACACGTGGGCGATACCCACAGCCAGCGTCGGTGCGCCACCCGCACGGTTCAGAACCGACGGTTCGCCAATGTCCTTCGCCGTCTGCATGATCTGCTCAGGTGAAATCACAAAGCCCCAGGAGCTGACGGTTGCCGCAGCGTGTGCGCTCGCATCTTTCAGCTGCGCCATGATCAGCGCCGCGTTGTCACCGCCCATCTCGTGCAGGTTTGGCATGGTGATGCCCAGACCGGCTGGTGGAGTATTCATCGCGAAGTACAGGCCTGGCTCAATAATGGACGCTGCCACCAGAGCCATGATCGCCACGAAGGATTCCATCAACATGGCACCGTAGCCGATCAGACGCGCGTCTTTCTCGTTCGCCAGCAGCTTCGGTGTGGTACCGGAGGCAATCAGCGCGTGGAAGCCAGATACAGCGCCACAGGCGATGGTGATGAACAGGAATGGGAACAGTGCGCCTTTCCACAGTGGGCCAGTACCGTCGATGTACTGCGTTACTGCTGGCATTTTCAGATCCGGGTTAATCACCAGGATACCGATCGCCAGACCGACGATCACGCCGATTTTCAGGAAGGTCGCCAGGTAGTCACGCGGTGCCAGAATCAACCAGACCGGCAGCAGGGCTGAGACGAACGCATAACCGATCAGCGCGAAGGTGATGGTGGTGTCCTTGAAGGTCAGCGCCGGGCCCCAGTACGGGTCGTGTGCAATCACGCCACCGAAGTAGATGGACGCCACCAACAGCACAATACCAATCACCGACACTTCGCCCACACGTCCTGGGCGCAGGAAGCGCATGTAGATACCCATGAACAGCGCAATCGGCACGGTAGAGCAGACGGTGAAGACACCCCACGGGCTTTCGGCCAGTGCTTTCACCACGATTAACGCCAGCACCGCAAGGATGATGATCATAATCAGGAAGCAGCCGAACAGGGCGATAGTCCCCGGCACGCGGCCCATCTCTTCTTTGACCATCTCACCCAGAGAGGCACCGTTACGGCGAGAAGAGATAAACAGCACCATAAAGTCCTGCACTGCACCCGCCAGCACCACGCCTGCGAGCAGCCACAGGGTACCTGGCAGGTAACCCATCTGTGCCGCCAGTACCGGGCCGACCAGCGGACCTGCACCCGCAATCGCGGCAAAGTGGTGGCCAAACAGCACGTAGCGGTTGGTTGGCACGTAGTTCAGGCCGTCATTGTTGATGACCGCCGGCGTGGAACGCGTCGGGTCAAGCTTCATGACCTTTTGCGCGATATAAAGACTGTAGTAGCGATAAGCCACAAGGTAGACGGAAACAGACGCGACCACGATCCACAGGGCGCTTACGTGTTCGCCCCGGCGTAATGCGACAACCGCCAGACAGAAAGCGCCGAGGATCCCGAGTAAGGCCCAGGGCACGTGCTTCAGTAGTTTTTTAGTATCCATAATAGACCTGGTTTTTTATGTAAAGAAAAAAGGGTCAGGGTTCGTTGTGTGGAGGTATTGATTAATGCTGGTGGGATCGTGCCAGATCGTTACACATGTAAAGGAAGGTAAATGGGCGAGTGGTTGTAAGTCGTGGGTAAGCGGTCAAAGATGCGGGCGAGTGGTTCAGACTCGCCGCAGGCGGTAAAAATTATGTGATTCAGATCACTACGTTAGCGTCTCTGGCTCCTGGGTCAGGTAGCCTTCCAGCGTATCCAGAAGCTTATCTTTCAGCCATTGCGGCTCCAACACCCGAATGTCGGGCAGCCAGTAGAAAATCAGCGGCAGGATCTGATTCTCGTGCGCAGCCTTGCAACGAAGCGTTGTGCCGCTGTGTTGTTCGGCAATCAGCTCCTGTTCTGGCAGTAAATTCCGGCGTCTGAAGTAGTGTGAAATATTATTGTTTATGAATATTTTCACCTCGAAAGTATTTTCCGATACCCAGGGGCCAGGGTTTTTTTCCAGCAGTGCAAGGGTGCTTTCTTCAGGGGTAAATGTGACGTTCTGAATATCAAACCAGCTTATCTGGCTTAGCGAAAAGGATTTCAGTCGGCTATTTTCGGTGGCTTGTAAATACCATATATTCTTTTTGTTAATGAGTTTGTAGGGGTTAATTTGACGTGTTTTACCTTTATAAACGATCTGGCAAACATTACAATTTTTAATCGATTTCTCAATATTGGGTAAATGGCGACGAATATCCGTTTTCACGGTATGTTCTGCATTGTTGCCCAAAATGAGAATATGATTGTCATCCACGCGGGTTTCGAGCTGTTGCCAAAAATCAGCATTTCGCTCAGGAAAAAAATTATCAGCATTCAGGAAGTTAGCAATGGTGTGGTGCAGCCCCTGCCCGGAGGGCGCTTGCGGGGAGTGGATCAGTCGATATTGCCCATTACCGGTGTGCTCAACAATGGGTGAGAGTGCATTCAAATCACGATACACGGTGCGCTCAGTAATTTTAAATTTATCCATCAGCGCACTTCGGTTTACCACACCGTTTAAATGTAGCTCTACCAGAATATCGACCAGACGTTCAGCCGAGCGGCTCCGCGTCGCATTAGCCATAAGGTATTCCTGTTAATTTAATGGATTTACGCTGAATTATGCGGACGGCACTGACACGGGATGTCAGTATTCAGGCGCAGTAAATTTCTCTTATGGTTATATAACGGCGTGATTTAGCGGAAACCTTAATATTTTTTGCGGGAAGCCGCGCTGGCCGGGGGATAGCCAGCGCGTAGAGGGGTCAGATGACAGCGTCCATCTCCGTCATTACCGGGTGGAAACGACGTTTAAAATAGATCAGGCCGTGGCCCTCCTGGCTAAGGGTGATATTTTTAATTTCAACCAGATAGACCAGATGTGTACCAATGGTCTGCACCTGGCTTATCTCTCCTTCAAGGCTTGCCAGCGCACCTTTAAGCACTGGCTGTGCCAGCGGGCCTTTCTGCCAGCAGGAAAGATTAAAACGCTCTTCCATCACCATGCCGGTCATTCCGGCGAAGTGGCGAGCCATGATCTCCTGCTCGTGGTTCAGCACGTTAACGCACAGTCTGCCGTTGCCCTGAAAAACCGGATTCATGGCGCTGTTGGCGTTGATGCATACCATCAACGACGGTGGTGTGTCCGTGACGGAACAGACGGCGGTAGCGGTAATGCCGCAGCGGCCGGCATCGCCTTCGGTGGTGACAATATTGACCGCGGCCGACAGGCTGGCCATTGCGTCGCGAAAACGCAGGCGTTGTTCATCTGATTGCATTGAAACCTCCCGCTGCGTTATTTCAGCAGCTTGTCCAGCATGTTGATATCGGTGTTGTTGTGCAGGTGCGGTACCGTCCAGCCGTGCTGGTCATACTCAGACATGCAGCGGTCGACCATCGCCATCATTTTGTCCATGTTGCCGGAGCTTTGCGCCTGACGCAGGCATTGCAGGCGAATTTCATCCTGGCTGCCGGAGTAGTTGATCTCATACAGCTCATGACGGCCGCCAAACTCGCTGCCGATGGCATCCCACATCAGTTTTAAAATCTTGATGCGTTCAACGTGATCCATACCGTTGGAGCCACGCACGTACTTCGCCAGATACTTGTCGATTTGCGGGTTGTTCAGGTCGCGGGCGCTGGAGGGCAGATAGATAAGCCCGCTGGTAACGTTACGCTCGATGATGTTTTTGATCTTCGCATAGGCCATTGGCGCCATGACGCGATAGGTTTGCAGCGCGGCATGATCCGGCAGATATGCGCCGTTCACCCACGGAGTCGCTTCTGAACACATGGAGTCGCTCAGTGCCCAGAACATATTACGCCAGGCCACCACTTCGCCCAGGTCTGCCTGCACGCCGCGGAACTCCAGCGTCCCGGTGCACTCCAGCGATTTCTTCAGCAGAGCAGTGATAAAGTCGAGTTTCACCGCCAGACGCACGCAGGCTTGCAGCGGATACATGCGGGCAAAACCGCCTTCCATGGTCCAGCGACGGCAACGGTCGAAATCGCGATAGATGAGCACGTTTTCCCACGGGATCAGCACATTGTCCATCACCAGAATGGCGTCGTTCTCGTCGAAACGGCTGGAGAGCGGGTAATCGTAAGGGGAGCCGGTGGCCCCGGCCACCATCTCGTAAGAAGCGCGCGAGATAAGCTTCACGCCTTCGGCATCCATCGGGGCGACGAACATCAGCGCGAAGTCCGGGTTTTCCCCCATCACCTGCGCAGAGCCAAAGCCAATCATGTTGTAGTGGGTCAGCGCCGAGTTGGTTGCCACCACTTTCGCGCCGCTGACGATGATCCCGGCGTCGGTCTCTTTTTCCAGCTTGATGTAGACGTCTTTCACCTCGTCCGCCGGTTTGTGGCGATCGATCGGCGGGTTAACAATCGCATGGTTGAAGTACAGGCCAGTTTCCTGAATGCGGGTGTACCAGTTGCGGGCGTTCTGTTCGAACTGGCCGTAGAAGGCCGGGTTAGCGCCAAGCGCGCAGCCAAACGCAGCTTTGTAATCCGGTGTGCGTCCCATCCAGCCGTAGCTCAGGCGCGACCACTCGGCGATGGCGTCGCGTTGCTGGCGCAGGTCGTCGGCGCTTTTCGCCACGCGGAAGAACTTATGGGTATAGCCGCCGCTGCCAGTGTCGGTGCCCCAGCACAGCGTGTCCTGCATGTCCGGTTTGTGCAGGGCGTCGTACATCTGCGCGATGGATGCCGCCGCATTACGAAACGCCGGATGGGTGGTGACGTCTTTGACGCGTTCGCCGTAGATATAAATCTCACGGCCGTCCTGGAGGCTTTTTAAATACTCTTCGCCGGTTAATGGACGTTTGGCATCAGCGCGGAAATCTTCAGGCTTCATAGGGACCTCGTATCGGAATAGGGTTTGTTAAATTTGTGTTTTGTTTTTGTTGTTTAATTGAAGCCTGAGAGGGGCGGAACGTGAAGGGACGTTTGGGACAACGGCGGGTACTTTTCGCGAGAGATCGCAGAGTGTGATTTCCCTCACCCTAACCCTCTCCCAAAGGGAGAGGGGACGGTTACTCCCTCTCCCTTTGGGAGAGGGCAGGGGTGAGGGGAACAGGGGAAACCGGTACTTTCTGCGCCCGGTACGTGCTGGGTGAACATCCCACTAAGCGATTAAAAAATCGGGCGAAATAGGCCGGATCTTTAAACCCCAGCTGCCAGGCAATCTCGTTCACCGCGTTATCGGAAAAAAGCAGCAGCCGTTTGGCTTCGCGCAGTTGCCGGTCGAAGATCAGCCGTTTCGGCGGGCGGTTGGCGAAGCGGCGGCAGATATCGGTCAGGCGGGATTCGGTGAGATGCAGTTCGCAGGCGTAGTCCGGCACCGTCCAGTGCTGGTGGTAGTGGGTGTCGATCATCTGGTTAAAACGCTGGAACAGCTTCAGCTCGCCGCGCATCCCGCTGGCCGCGTGGTCGTCGAGCTTCGCGTTGCGCAGCAGCAGAGTGAACACCGCCTGGGCTAAAAGTACCAGCGTATGTTCGCGTCCGGGCAGTTGTTCCGTGGATTCGCGTTCGATCAGCCGCCAGTAATGTTTCAGCGCCGCCAGCTCGTCCGGTTTGTCGGCCAGGGACAGGCAGATCCCCGGCAGGCCGAACGCTTCCCGCGTGCCGGGGTAGAGCACTTCAAGCAGGGGCCAGACCAGATCTTCGCGTACCGTCAGCACATGCCCGTCGCTGTCGGATTCAGTGATAAACGCGTGCGGTACCGACGGTGGCGTGAGCACAAACAGCGGAGCCTGTACCGAATAGCGATGATCGTCGAGCTGAAGCTCAATCTGCCCGGTATCCAGAAAGTGCATCTGAAAGAACTGGTCGTGGCGATGCGCCTGCATATCGCGGCCAAAAAAGGCCGCCATGCGGGCAAACGACTGATAGTGCACATCGTCGGTGCCCAGACTTTCGTCGTACTCTTTGCTGATATCGATATTCGCTATCGGGCTTTGGCACATAACCGCTCCTTAGTGGATCTTCTGCGCCGCCATGCCTGGCACATTTTCACGGCTTTCCCGCTGGGTCATCGGGATACGCGTCAGCACCAGCGCGCCCACCACCAGCAGCCCGGCCACAAACCACAGCCCTGAGCTAAAGCTGCCGGTTGTATCGCGCAAGATGCCGATCAACAGCGGGCTGACGGCCGAACCCACATTCCCGATGGCGTTGATCACCGCCAGTGCCACCGCGCGGGATTGCAGGCTAATAACCTGATCCGGTGTGGTCCAGAATATCGCCATAGCGGTAAAGGATCCGGTTGAGGCCATGATGATGCCAAGCAGCTGGATCAGGCTGTGGTCGGTCGCCGAGGCCAGCATCCATCCCGCCGCCGCGAACAGATACGGCAGGATGGTGTGCTTTTTTCGCTCTTTCAGCCTGTCGGAGCGGCGGCTCCACCAGATCATCCCAAGGATGGTACAAAACTGCGGGATCGCCGCCAGCAGGCCAATCACGATATTGCTGCTGTGGCTGTTAAAGCTTTGCAGGATCTGCGGCGTCCAGATGTTGATCGCACTCAGTGTGTTGGTCAGGCAGAAATAGGCCAGCGTGTAGAGCAGTACCGCCGGGGTCAGCACTTCACGCAGCGTCGAGCGCGGGGTGGTGGCGTTTGCAATCGCGTGCTCCTGCTCGCGGGCAATCATCGATTTCAGCGTCTGTTTTTCTTCATCATCAAGCCAGGTGGCCTGATCTGGCGTGTCGTTAAGGAAAAACCAGGTCACGACGCCGAGCACCACTGACGGCAACCCTTCCAGAAGGAACAGCCACTGCCAGCCTTTCAGGTTCCACAGGCCGTCCAGCGCCAGAATATAACCCGAGAGGATCGAGCCGAGCATCATGGTCACCGGCATGGCAATCATAAATAGCGCGTTGGCGCGGGCGCGGTGATAGGCGGGGAACCACCAGGTGAGATACACCAGGATCCCCGGCAGGAAACCGGCTTCGGCAATGCCGACCAGCATTCGCAGTACGTAGAGCGTCTGCGGGCTGGTGGCGAACATCGTACAGGTAGACGCAATGCCCCACACCACCATGATCCCGGCGATCCAGCGGCGCGCGCCGATCCTCGCCAGCATGATGTTGCTTGGGATCCCGCACAGCACGTAGGTGACGTAAAACAGCGTTGCCGCCAGGCCAAACATGGTGGAGGTCAGGCCCAGATCTTTGCCCATCGTCAGCCCGGCAAAGCCAATGTTAATGCGGTCAAGAAACGAGAAGACAAACAGGATAAAGAGAAACACGATCAAACGACGGAACAGCTTGTTAATCACGCGATGTTCTACAGCTTTATTATCTTGCAGGGTAGAGGTCGTCATGGTGCGCTCCACATCGTCCGTTCAGTAGACGGATTTATTGTTATTGACTGATGTAACCGGTTTTTCGATAAAACGGGCTGCCAGCGCTTCGGCGCTACGGGCCAGCAGGGTGGTATCCACACCCACGGCGACAAACAGCGCACCGAGTTCGAGATAGCGTTTTGCCAGCGTTTCGTTAGCCATCAGGATACCGGGCGCTTTACCTGCGCTCAGGATCTGCCCGATGGCCTGTTCGATGGCGGCCTGCACATCCGGGTGCTGCGGATTACCGGCAAAACCCATGTCGGCGCTGAGATCCGCCGGGCCGATAAACACCCCGTCGACCCCTTCGACATCCAGGATCTGCGGCAGGTTTTTCAGCGCTCTTAGGGTTTCTATCTGCACCAGCACGCACATGGCATCGTTCGCCTGCTGCAGGTAATCAGGAATACGGTTCCAGCGCGACGCGCGGGCCAGCGCACTGCCAACCCCGCGGATCCCCGCAGGGGGATAACGGGTGGCGCTCACCGCCAGACGGGCTTCGTCGGCATTTTGTACCATTGGCACCAGCAGGGTTTGCGCGCCCACATCCAGCAGCTGTTTGATCTGCACCGGATCGTTCCAGGACGGGCGCACCACCGGCTGGCTGGCGTAAGGCGCAATCGCCTGTAACTGTGTTAAGACGGTTTGCACGTTGTTTGGCGCGTGTTCGCCGTCGATCAGCAGCCAGTCGAAACCCGCGCCTGCCAGCAGCTCTGCGCTGTAGCTGCTGGTCAGCCCCAGCCACAGGCCGATTTGCGGCTTTCCGGCTTTCAGCGCGGTTTTAAATGCGTTTTGCATGGTGAACTCCTACACAAAGCGGCAGCTAATCGAGCCCATGTTGCCGTAGTCCACGTGGAAGGTGTCGCCCTTGCTGGCGGCCACCGGGCGCGTAAACGAACCGCCGAGGATGATTTGCCCCGGTTCAAGCTGCACGTCGTACGGCGCCAGTTTGTTTGCCAGCCACGCCACGCCGTTCGCCGGGTGGTTGAGTACGCCTGCGGCGACGCCGGTTTCTTCGATCACGCCGTTGCGATAGAGCAGGGCGGAGATCCAGCGCAGATCCAGCTCGTCGGGTTTAATCGGCCGTCCGCCGAGGATCACACCGGCGTTGGCGGCGTTATCGGAAATGGTGTCGAACACTTTGCGCGGGCGCTGGGTGTCGGGATCGATGTTGTGGCAGCGGGCGTCGATCAGCTCCAGCGCCGGGATCACATAGTCTGTGGCGTTGTAGACATCGAAGATCGTGCAGTTAGGGCCGCGCAGCGGTTTGGCCAGCACGAACGCCAGCTCCACTTCAATACGCGGGACGATAAACCGATCGACGGGAATGTCGCTGCCGTCGTGGAAGAACATGTCGTCCAGCAGCGCGCCGTAGTCCGGTTCGCTTATCTGCGAGCTGGCCTGCATGGCTTTGGAGGTGAGGCCGATTTTATGGCCTTTCAGCACGCGGCCTTCGGCGATTTTCAGGCTTACCCATTCGCGCTGTACGGCGTAGGCGTCGTCGATGGTGATCGTCGGGTAATCCAGCGAGATCTGGCGGATCTGCTCGCGGGATTGCTCCGCCTGGTGCAGACGATGTGCGATCAGGGTATGGGTGTGTTTATCGAGCATAAAAGACCTCAGCGAAACAGTGCGTGCACATTGTTTTGTTTGTAATTGAGCGTCGGGTGCAGTTCGTCGAGCTCAAACGACAGCGCCAGATAGCGGCTTTCCATCAGCTCTGCAAAATGCGTTTTGATAAGCCCAAACAGCATCTCTCCCACCGCCTCGCGGCTTTCCAGGCTGCGCCCGGTGCCTATTTTCAGTGTCATATGCACAAACGCGTAATCGTGCTTACCGTCGGCCATCTGCCAGGTATCCAGCCAGTGTGCGCGGCTACGGATACCGCCGAGCGGGAAAATGCCCGTGGCGGCGAGCGCCTCGTTCACTTTGGCGAACAATCCCGGCAGGTCGGCCTGCTCGCGGATATTGTCGGTACATTCAGCAATAAAATGCGGCATGGTGGCTCCTTACGCGGGAAGCGGGAAAACAGCGTTGACCTGGCCGGTGCCGGAGCTGGCGAACAGCTCGGTGAGAAACTCCACCTTGCCGTTGTATTTATCCCAGCCGAGCATCCCCAGCAGCATCACCGTGTCGTGCATATTGCCCTCGCCGTAGCAGTAGTCAGCATACTCCGGCAACATGCTGCAAAACTCCCTGAACTGGCCTTCGCGCCACAGCTTCACCACGCGCTCGTCCATCTGGCGGTCGAACTCGCGGGTATAGCTGTTCATCCCTTCTTCTGCACGCTGGTCGTCGATAAAACGGTGCGACAGGGAACCGCTGGCCAGCACGGCGACCGTGCCGTCGTATTGCGCAATCGCGCTGACGATAGCTTCACCGAGTCTGCGGCTGTCGGCGAAGTCGTGCACGGTGCAGAACGCCGAAATCGAGATCACTTTGAAGTGCTTGTCGCTGTTCATGTAGCGCATCGGCACCAGCGTGCCGTACTCCAGCTTCAGGCTCGGGATGTTATGCGCTTTGGCCCGCACGCCGAGCTTCACCGCTTCGTCGGCAATCAACTGACCGAGTTCTGGATTGCCGTCGTAGTCATAGGTCATGTCACGGATAAAGTGCGGTAGCTCGTTGCTGGTGTAGAGGCCAGAAAAATGATCCGCACAGTTAATGTGATACGCGCTGTTCACCAGCCAGTGGGTGTCGAAAACGATAATGGTATCGACGCCCAGCTCGCGGCAGCGCTTGCTGATCTCTTTGTGTCCGTCGATGGCCGACTGACGGCAGCCGTGGTTTTTCCCCGGCAGCTCAGAAAGATACATCGACGGGACGTGGGTGATTTTTGCCGCTAACGCTAACGTACCCATATCAGACCCCCCATTTTGGAATCGGATGGTTGCCCATAGAGATACAGACGTTTTTCATTTCGGCGAACACTTCAAAGCTGTACTCGCCACCTTCGCGCCCGGTGCCGGAGGCCTTCACGCCGCCAAACGGCTGGCGCAGGTCGCGCACGTTCTGGGTGTTCACAAACACCATGCCGGCTTCGATATTGCGTGCCAGACGCAGCACTTTGCTCACATCCTGGGTCCAGATATAGGACGCCAGACCGTACTCCACGTCGTTGGCCAGGCGCAGACCTTCTGCTTCGTCTTTAAACGGCAGCAGGCACGCCACCGGCCCGAAGATCTCTTCCTGGGCCACGCGCATCCGGTTGTTCACATCGGCCAGCACGGTCGGGCGCAGGAAGTTACCGCCTTTCAGGTGTGCAGGCAGGTCGGTGGGTTTGTCCGGCCCGCCCGCCAGCAGGGTGGCACCCTCTTCAATACCGAGGCGGATATAACCCGAGACTTTTTCCCAGTGTTGCTGGCTAATCAGCGCACCGACCTGCGTGTTCGGATCGGTTGGGTCGCCCACGCGCAGGCGGTTGGCGCGCTCGGCGAAACGTTTGACGAATTCCGGGTAGATGCTCTGCTGAATGAAAATGCGCGAGCCCGCGGTGCAACGCTCGCCGTTGATAGAGAAGATGGTGAACAGGGCGGCATCCAGCGCGCGCTCGATATCGGCATCTTCAAAAATCAGTACCGGTGATTTGCCGCCCAGCTCCATCGAGTACTTTTTCAGCCCGGCATTTTTCATGATGTTGCGCCCGGTGGCGGTACCGCCGGTAAAGGAGACGGCGCGCACATCGTGGTGACGCACCAGCGCATCACCTGCTGTCGCGCCATAGCCCTGCACCACGTTCAGCACGCCCGCCGGAATACCGGCTTCCAGCGCCAGCTCGCCCAGACGGTCGGCAGTCAGCGGGGAAAGTTCAGACATCTTCAGCACCGCGGTATTGCCCAGCGCCAGACACGGCGCGACTTTCCAGGTGGCGGTCATAAACGGCACATTCCACGGTGATACCAGCGCACAAACGCCCACCGGCTGCACCAGGGTGTAGTTCAGCATCGTGTCATCAACCGGGTAGGTTTTGCCGTTCATCTGCTGGCACACTTCGGCGAAGAACTCGAAGTTGTGCGAGGCGCGCGGGATCAGCACGTTTTTGGTCTGGTGGATGGGCAGACCGGTGTCGGCGGTTTCCATGGCGGCTATTTCAGGTACGTTCTGGTCAATCAGATCGCCCAGGCGGCGCATCAGGCGCGCGCGCTCTTTCATCGGCAGGTTAGCCCATTTCGGGAACGCCTCTTTTGCCGCCGCAACGGCCTGATTTACCTCGGCTTCACCGCCGGAGGCCACTTCTGCCAGTACCTCGCCAGAGGCTGGATTAGTAGTGTGGAAGTAGTCACTTCCCGCTACGTTTTTGCCGTTGATCCAATGGTTTATCTTTTTCATTTTGTCGTCTCCTCACTGACAATTCGGTTCACCAGGCGGCCCACGCCTTCCACTTCCACCACCACTTCGTCGCCAGGCACCACGTCGGAAAGCCCTTTCGGCGTGCCGGTGGCAATCATGTCCCCCGGTTGCAGGGTCATAAATTCGCTCAGGTACGCAATCAGGAAGGGGATGCTGAAGATCAGGTCTGCCGTGGTGCCTTCCTGGCGTAATTCGCCGTTAACGAAGGTGCGCAAGGCCAGGTTGTGCGGGTCGGGAATGGCTGCTTTCGCCACGATGTTGGGGGAAATCGGCGTCAGCCCGTCACGGCTTTTCACCCGCAGATTCGGGCGATAGTAGTTTTCGAGGTAGTCGCGGATGGCGTAGTCGTTACAGACCGTATAGCCCGCGACATAGTCCATCGCCTCGGCTTCACTCACCTTGTGCGCAGTTTTGCCAATGACCACCACCAGCTCCGCTTCGTAGTGCATATATTCAACGTTGTCCGGGCGGACTGACGTCTGGTTATCACCGTTAAAGGTGTTCGGGGCTTTGATAAACACCAGCGGCTCGGTGGGTGGTTTGAAGTCCAGCTCGCTGGCGTGATCGGCGTAGTTCAGCCCCAGGGCAAACAGCGTAGGGTGTGAATGTGGGCCTTGCGCAGGGGCGATATCGCGTTCGTTGACGACCGGGTTTTCCAGCGCCGGGAAACCTTCGGCCAGAATGCGCACCCGATCGCCCGGACGCAGCGCCACGCGGGCCTGCGGTGTGCCGAGCAAAATGGCATCGCCAGGGTTCAGGGTGGCAAATTCGCTCAGGGCGCTGAGCAGTTCGGCGGCGCTGCGCTGTAAATCTGCGGTGTTCCAGTGGTCTGCTTCACGGCCATTGATTTCGGTAATGATGGTCAGGTTATCGACGTTATCAACCGCCACAAGCTCACCCAGAGGGCAGAAGCCGTCACGGCATTTGGCTTTGATGGCCGGGCGGTAGAAGCTCTCTTCCGGCAGGCTCACTTCGTTTGCGAGTGCGTATCCGGCGATGTACTCCGCCGCGTCTTCAGCCTGCACCTTGCGGGCGGTTTTCCCCACCACCAGCGCGACCGTGGCCCCGCTTAACACCGTTTCACCTTGCGGGAACGGGATGGGGTCGCCGGCACGAATAACGGTGTTGCCCGGTTTAATAAACCAGACGGCGGTTTTCGGCGGGGTGTTATAGGGGGCTTTTTCAAACGCTTCACGCCAGGTTTCACGCTGGCTTTGATGATTCAGCGCGACGGCAAAAACAGTACCTTTCATTGACTACTCCTCAGGCCGGAGGTCCGGATTATGATTTCATTAATATGTTAATGATCTGGTTTTATGCTTTTGCTGTTTGTTTCGCAATCAGAAGTGAAAATTTTGTGATAGGAATAACAATAAATTTACATATATAATTAAAATGATATATTTATCAGTGTGTTAATAAAAATCCGTTGTTTCTGTTAGACTTTTTGCCAGAAAACGTGTTGTTTATAAAAACAGCTTTTTTGAATTGTTTACTTGTTAATGATTTCCGGGAGTGGCTATGCATGACTCATTAACCATCGCGTTATTACAGGCGCGGGAAGCGGCGATGTCTTACTTCCGCCCGATTGTGAAGCGGCATAACCTGACCGAACAGCAGTGGCGGATTGTGCGCGTGCTGGCTGAACATCCTTCGATGGATTTTCACGATCTGGCGTTTCGGACCTGCATTCTGCGCCCGAGCCTGACGGGCATTCTCACGCGCATGGAGCGCGACGGGCTGGTGCTACGCTTAAAGCCGGTGAACGACCAGCGCAAGCTGTACGTGTCGCTGACCAAAGAGGGTAACGCGCTGTATGAACACGCCCAGGCGCAGGTGGAAGAGGCTTATCAGCAGATTGAGGCGGAATACACGCCGGAGAAAATGCAGCAGCTGACGGCGCTGCTGGAAGAGTTTATCGCGCTCGGCAACCGCCATATCGCCGAACGCGGGGAAGACGAGTAACTCAGCCCTCCGGCTTTGCCAGATGGATAAGCGTGTCGATTCGCGCGGGGGAAAGTGGCTCGCGCGGGTGCGGCAGCGGCCAGCCGTACAGCCAGCGGGCGCTGGTGGCGCAGGTTTTCCCCTGACAGGCGCCCATGCCACAGCGCGAGGCGAGCTTCGCCGCCTGCCAGCTTTCGGCATTTTGCACATCGCCACAGCGTACATCTTCGCAGCGGCAGAGCAGGGTGTCGGCAGTGGTAACGTCTTTTAGCGATTCCGGTAAGGCGAATGTGGCATGGAGCGCCCGGGCAAAACGCTGCCAGCGTGTACGGGCGGCGAGGGCTTTTTCTGCCTTCCCGGGGTTATCCGCTGCGATATAGCCCGCAATTTCCCCTTCGGCCAGTGCCAGCTCACTGCCGCCAAAGCCGGTGCATTCTCCCGCAGCATAGATATCCTCCACGCTGGTGCGTTGAGAAGCATCGACCCGGATAGCCTGATTTTCGGTTGCGCAGCCGAAGATAAGCCCCGGCTCGAGATTGGGCACCAGTCCGTAGCCGATAGCCAGCCTGTCACAGGCTATCTCCTGATTTTTCCCGCCGTGGCGTACGGTCACGGACTGAAGATGTGCCTCTCCCCGGGCACGGATAACCTGGCTTGCCGGGCGATAGTGGGCCGGAAAAAGCTCGCCGAGCTGGAACAGTTTTTCTGGCCAGCGCCAGAGCCCTGCCGCGAACCGGGCCAGCGCGCTCACCGGCGCTTGTTCGATGATGGCAACGATATTCCCGCCTGCGCGTTTCACCGTACTGGCAACCGCCAGCAGCAGCGGCCCGCTACCGGCGATGACCACCCGCTCGCCGTTGAGCGGCAGGCCGTGTTTAATCTGCGCCTGTAACCCACCGGCCCCCGTTACGCCAGGAAGCGTCCAGCCAGGAAACGGCAGGGAGAGTTCCCGTGCGCCGCAGCATAAAATCAGCCGCTGCCAGCGGATCGCGCCGCAACTGTCTGCGGTTTCAAACACCACGGAATGCGGTTCAGGGCGGGCAATCAGCCGGGCACCGTTAAGCAACGTAATGGCTGGCTGTTCCGCCACCGCCTGACGCAGACGTAAGGCGCGCGGAGGCAGCGAAACCTGCGGGCCATCGCGCCAGATTTGTCCGCCAGGACGCGGGTTGTCGTCGAGAATTATCACTGATTTTCCGCAACGTGCGGCGGCCAGTGCCGCCGACAGCCCGGCTGGCCCTGCGCCGAGGACAAGGATCTCGCAGTCAAACGTGCGCATGTTGGCTCCTTTCTATCACCATATCGGGCTGGCATTCCGTCTGGCAGGCCAGTACCCGGCATCCATTCACCGTAACGCGGCACTCCTGGCAAATGCCCATGCCGCAGAAGGGGGCGCGCGGCTCACCGCTGACCGAACGGCGCGTTACGCTATCGCCCGTCAGTGCCAGCGCCGCCGCGATGCTGATGCCCGCAGGAACGTCACAGGGTTCACCTTCGATAATCAGGTTCAGGGTTGTCATGCGATGGCCTCATGTTTGTGCAGCCGCGCGGGGAGCCAGGCATCCGGGGAAACGGGCGGACGTTCGCCGAGGATCTGTGCGCAGAGCAGTTCGGCGGTTGCGGGGGCGGTGGTGACGCCCAGCCCTTCGTGCCCCAGCGCCAGCCAGACTCCCGGGCGCGTGGGATGCGGGCCGATGAGCGGGTTGCCGTCTGCCGATGCGGCACGAAAACCGCTCCAGCAGCGGATGATATTCAGACTCTCCAGCGAGGGTAAAAAATGACGCGCACGCGCCAGCATGGTTGCCAGAAGAGGCAGATCTATCTCGCGGTCGGTGTTGTCGAACTGGCGGGAAGAGCCAATCAGCAGTTGCCCGGTCGGGCGCGGCTGGATATTAAACGCCACCGACGTGCCACCCGCATGAGCGCTGGCACCGTACCCCAGCTCGACCAGCTGATGGCTGAGCAACGGGCCGTAGCGATCGGTGATCGCCAGCTGGCCTTTTTTCGCCCGCAGCCAGTTTTCATCCAGCAGCCTGTTGGCGCCCAGCCCGCAGGCAATGACGATGGTGCCCGCCCGCAGGCGTTTGCCGCTGTGCAGGGTGACGTAAGGGGCATCGACTGCGAGGGCGCGGTCATGAAGATGCGTGATATCGGCATCCTCAATAAACCAGCGGGCGACGTTCGGCGCGTAAACAATTCCGTCTCCGGGCACCCACAGCCCGCCGCTGAGCCGGGAGGTGAGCAGGGGTTCACGTGCGGCAAGCTGGTCGCGGGTCTGCATGTCGCTGGCGACCTGGTATTGCGCCATCCGCTGTTGTTTTTCCTCTGCCAGCTCAAGCTCCTGTGGCGTTTCCGCCAGCCACAGCGTGCCGCATCCGCGCCAGGCACAGCTTTCCGGCATGTGGGGCGTCAGTTCCCGCCAGCGCGCCAGCGACCGGGCTGAGAGGGTAAGTTCAGCGGGATCGTCATCCATACACACCAGATGCCCCATCCCTGCCGCCGTTGCGCCCGCGTTGCCGTCGTCTACCAGCGTGACCCGCTGCCCGCGCTTTGCCAGTTGCCAGGCGCAGGCAGCACCGATGATCCCGGCTCCAATGACAATGACGTCGGTTTCGGTCACAACGTGATCCCCCAGCGGAACGGATCGTCCGGATTGAGGATCAGCCGGTTATCGCCGCAGACCCACGCTTCACCGCGGATCGTCGGGATGATTTTGCTGCCATGCGGCACGAAATGGGCAGTAAATTCGCTGCCGATGATGCTCGCCTGCCGCCAGCTTTCCCCGGGCCTGAGTTTGCCGTCCCCGGCCAGACAGGCCAGCTTGGCGCTGGTGCCGGTGCCGCAGGGGGAGCGATCCCAGGCTTTACCCGGGCAGAGCACAAAGCTGCGGCTGTTTGCCCGGTCATCTTCTGCGAAGAGTTCAATATGGTCGATAATGCCGTCATGTTCGCCACGAATGCCCGCACGTTCTAACCCTTCCCGGATTGCCCAGGCATACTCCGTTAACTGCGGGATCTGGTCCGGTATCACGGCGAACGGATGATCGTTGACGAGGAAGAACCAGTTCCCGCCCCAGGCGATATCGCCCGTTACCGTGCCGTGTGTGGTTTCAACCTGCACCTGTTTGCGCCAGCGATACGCCGGGACGTTCTCTACCGAAACGCTGCCATCCGCGTGCAGCGTGGCGGTCACATCACCCACCGGGGTTTCAATCAGATGTTTACCCGGCTGAATACGCCCAAGCCAGGCCAGCGAGGCGATAAGGCCGATCGTGCCGTGGCCGCACATGTTCAGAAAACCGCTGTTGTTGAAGAAGATTACCCCCGCCGTGGCCTGCGGTGACAGCGGCTCGCAGAGCAGGGCACCGACCAGGACATCGTTACCGCGCGGCTCAAGGATGATGGCTTTGCGCCAGTCGTCATAGTCGCGGGCGAAGCGATCCCGGCGCTCGGCCATATTTCCTGTGCCCAGATCCGGAAAACCGTCGATCACCAGGCGGGTTGGTTCGCCGCCGGTGTGGGAGTCAATTACTCTCAGTTCGCTGTGCTGCGCTGTCATGGGATCTCCGGAAAGTTAATACCTTGTTGCTAAATGCTGGCGTAAGGCTGGCATTCCTGCTTGATCGCTTTCGCCACCAGAAATGACGAAATCAGCACAGTGACCGGTTTCATTCTTAAGTGAAATTCATATTTATTTCTTATTAATCATTCTGTTGATGGTGTGGTAAACCAAAAAAGGCAACAGCGCCAGTGGATGAAACAGGGTAAATCATAAACCTGTGGCAGGATCGCAAAACGTGGTTAGGGCGCTTGATGAGTTAACGAAAAGTTAATAAAGATCCAGCTCACTAATCGGGAGGAAGCGTTATGTCCTGTGTTATTGATGATGTGCTGGCACCCTCGCCAGCGCTGGAAGTGGCTGAACTGAGCCAGATCTGTGAAGGGCTGGCGCGTCAGCGTCCGGACAATATTCAGACGTTGCTTCATGCAATGGCGTTGATTGCACCGCTGCTGAATGCCATTCCTGATGTGGTGTTTTTTGTCAAAGACGTGCAGGCGCGCTATCTGATGGTCAATATGACCCTGGCCAGGCGTTGCGGGTTTAAGACGGTGGTTTCTCTGCTGGGGAAAACCTCTGCCGATGTTTTCCCTTCCGCGCTGGGGCAGGGCTATACCGAGCAGGATATGCGGGTGCTGCGCGAAGGCGTGACGCTGCGCGATCAGCTGGAGATGCATCTCTACAATGGCCGCGAGCGCGGCTGGTGTCTGACCCAGAAGCTGGCGCTGCGGGATGCCCAGGGTCAGGTGATCGGCATGGCGGGCATTTCTCACGACCTTCAGGAAGCGCAGGCGCGCCACCCGGCGTGGCAGCGGCTGGCGATCGTCGACGAGCATATTCGCAATCATTATCACCGGCCGATCGCGATGGAGGAGCTCACCGCGCTGAGCGGCATGTCAGTGGCGCAAATCGAACGCTACTGTAAGCGTATTTTTCACCTCACCCCGCGTCAGATGATCCACAAAGTCCGGCTGGAAAAAGCGACCGAATTGCTGGCGGGCGATACGCCGATTACCGATATTGCCCTGCAATGTGGCTATACCGATCACAGCGCTTTTAGCCGCCAGTTCAAGGCCATGACCGGCTCCACACCGCGTGATTTTCGCGTCACGCTGGCCGGGTAAGAGAAACGCACTGTGCTAATTTCGTCATCAAAGGGGAGGAAAACCACCAAGCCGTTGGCCGCCTGAAACGTCAATCTGTCAGTGAATATTCACCATTCATTCACTTTGATTTAACAAATTGACGACAAGGAACCGAACATGAGCAAGAAAGCCATTCACTGGAGCGGTGTATTCCCGGCAGTCAGTACCCAGTTTCGTCGCGACTACTCTGTCGATCTGGATGCCACCCATGCGGTGATGAAAAACCTGGTCAAGGATGGTGTTTCCGGCCTGGTGGTGTGCGGCAGCGTGGGCGAGAACACCTCTCTGACCACGCAGGAAAAGCTGCAAATTATCGAAGTAGCGAAAGACGCTGCGGGCGGCCAGATCCCGGTTATTGCCGGTGTCGCTGAATTTACCACCGCCTTTGCGCAGAAGATGGCGAAAGAGGCCGAGCGTGTGGGTGTGGACGGCATTATGGTGATGCCCGCGCTGGTTTACTCTTCAAAACCGCATGAAACTGCGGCCCACTTCCGCAGCGTGGCAACCGCCACTGACCTGCCAATCATGGTCTACAACAACCCGCCAATCTACAAAAACGACGTGACGCCGGATATCCTGGCGACACTCACCGACTGCGACAACATCGTCTGCTTTAAAGACTCTTCCGGTGATACCAGCCGTTTTATCGACCTGCGTAATTCCGTTGGCGACCGCTTTGTGCTGTTCGCCGGGCTGGATGACGTGGTGGTTGAGAGCATCGCCGTGGGGGCGGAAGGCTGGATCTCCGGAATGTCGAACGCGTTCCCGCGCGAAGGGGAAACGTTATTCCGCCTGGCAAAACAGCAGCGCTATGAAGAAGCGATGGCGCTTTACCGCTGGTTTATGCCGCTGCTGCATCTGGATGCGCGCCCGGATCTGGTGCAGTGCATCAAACTTTGCGAGGAGCTGCTGGGCCGTGGTAGCGAGATTACCCGTCCGCCGCGCCTGGCGCTGGAAGGGGACACCCGTGCAGAAGTGGTAGCGATTGTCGAGAAGGCGCTGGCGACTCGCCCACAGCTGCCAGACGTCGGCCTTTAAGGAAAGGAGTGACGATGACTTTACCTCTCTGTGTAACAGGCCAGCAGTTTATCGCCGGACGCCGCGTGGCAAGCGGTGAGGCGACGCTGCCGGGCCTGCGTGCCGCTGACGGTGAACCCACCGGATACCGCTTTTACCCGGCCTCCCGCGAGGAGGCCGCCGCTGCGGCACTGGCGGCCGAACAGGCGTTCCCTGTTTATTCTCAGACCTCGCCTGAGGCGCGCGCCCGCTTTCTCGATACCCTCGCCGACGAGCTGGATTTACTCGGCGAGGACTTTTTTACCATCGCGCACCAGGAGACGGCGCTGCCGTTGCCACGCTTGCAGGGAGAGCGCGCCAGGACCAGTAATCAGCTACGCCTGTTCGCCGGCGTGCTGCGCCGCGGGGATGCCTTCGGCGTGCGTATCGATACCGCTCTGCCTGCGCGCCAGCCGCTGCCGCGCCCGGATCTGCGCCAGTACCTGACGGCGCTGGGCCCGGTGGCGGTCTTCGGTGCCAGCAATTTCCCGCTGGCGTTTTCCACCGCGGGGGGCGATACCGCCTCCGCGCTGGCGGCGGGCTGTCCGGTGGTGGTGAAAGCCCATCCGGGGCATATGGCGACGGCGGAGCTCACCGCCCAGGCCATTGTGCGTGCGGTGGAAAAAGCCGCACTGCCTGCGGGCGTATTTAACATGATTTTCGGCACCGACATTGGCGCGGAGCTGGTGCGTCATCCGGCGATCCAGGCGGTCGGGTTTACCGGCTCGCTGCGCGGGGGTAAGGCGCTCTGGCAGCTTGCGCAGCAGCGTCCGCAGCCGATCCCGGTCTTTGCGGAAATGTCGGCCATTAACCCACTGATTATTCTGCCGCAGGCGTTAGCCACCCGGGCAGAGGGGCTGGCGAAGGCGCTGGTAGCCTCTTTTACTCTCGGCTGCGGCCAGTTTTGTACCAAGCCCGGGTTGATCCTCGTCTTGCGGGGTGAAGGTATGAGCCGCTTCACGCAGACGCTGAAAGAGGAGGTGGATCAGGCTCCGGCGCAGACCATGCTCAATGCCCCGACGCTTGCCCATTATCAAGATGGCGTCAGCGCGTTTGAGGCACATCCCGACATGCAACGGCTGGCGGGCAACGATGAGGCGGTTCGCGGGCAGGCACAGGCGCGCCTGTATCAGGCCCCGGTCTCGCTGTTGCTGGCGCAGGAACCTCTGTTGCAGCACGAGGTGTTTGGCCCGCTGGCGGTGCTGGTAGAAGTGGCCGACGAGGCAGAAATGCAGGCAGTTCTGCGTGCCATTCAGGGCCAACTGACCGCAACGGTTCACGCGGAATCTGACGACGGCCCGCTGGCACAACGCCTGCTGCCTGCCCTGAGCGAAAAAGCCGGACGCGTGCTGTTCAACGGTTACCCGACCGGCGTGGAAGTGTGCGATGCGATGGTGCATGGCGGCCCGTGGCCTGCCACCACCGATTCACGCGGGACCTCCGTTGGAAGTAAATCCATCGAACGTTTTTTGCGTCCGGTGTGCCTGCAAAATGTGCCCGCCGCACTGCTGCCGCCTGCTGTCCAGGATGCTAACCCTCTGAACCTGCTGCGCCTGATTAACGGGCAGTGGACCCGGGAAGCCATTTCCCCCTCTGTTGACTGAAGGGCATGACCATGACGATTCACTCTACGCATCAAACATCGTCCCGCGTTGTTGAGTCAGGGAAATTTAAAAAGCAGCTGACGTTAACCGACCTGACGTTTATTGGTCTTGGGGCGATCTTCGGCTCCGGCTGGCTGTTTGCCGCAAGCCATGTGGCCTCTATTGCCGGACCCGCAGGGATCGCCTCGTGGGTTATCGGCGGGATTGCCGTACTGCTGCTGGGGATTGTCTATTGCGAACTGGGGGCGGCGCTGCCGCGCGCCGGGGGAATTATCCGCTATCCGGTGTTTTCCCACGGTGAGCTGATGGGGTATCTGCTGGGCTTTATTACGCTGATTGCGTTCTCAAGCCTGATCTCTATTGAGATTGTTGCCGCGCGTCAGTATGCGGCAGCCTGGTTCCCGATGCTGACGCAGCCAGGCTCTAGCGCCCCGACGCTGCTGGGCTGGGTGGTACAGTTTTTACTGCTCTGTTTCTTCTTTGGCCTGAACTACTACAGCGTCAAAACGTTCGCCCGCTCCAACAACATCATCAGTATTCTGAAGTTTCTGGTGCCGCTGGCGGTTGTCGTCACTCTGTTTACCTTTTTCAAGCCTGAAAATCTGCACGTGCAGGGAGTTGCACCGTTTGGTATGTCCGGCGTTGAGGCGGCGATCAGCGCCGGGGGGATTATTTTTGCCTACCTGGGGCTGACGCCGATTATCTCGGTGGCGAGCGAAGTGCAAAACCCACAGCGGACAATCCCGGTGGCGCTGATTTTATCGGTGGTGCTGTCGACGATTATCTACGTGCTGCTGCAACTGGCGTTTCTTGGCAGTATCCCAACAGAAATGCTTGGCAGCGGCTGGGCGGAAATCAGCAAACAGTTCTCGCTGCCGTACCGCGATATCGCCATTACGCTCGGTATGGGCTGGCTGGCATTTATGGTGGTGTGTGACGCGATTGTCTCCCCAAGCGGCACCGGCAATATCTATATGAACGCCACCCCGCGCGTGATTTATGGCTGGGCGAAAGCAGGGACCTTCTTTAAGGCGTTCACCCATATTGATAAAGAGTCGGGTATTCCGCGTCCGGCGCTGTGGCTGACCTTCGCCCTGTCTATCTTCTGGACGCTGCCGTTCCCGTCCTGGGAGCAACTGATTAGCGTGGTGTCGGCCGCGCTGGTGCTGAGCTATGCCATTGCCCCGGTCACGGCAGCAGGGTTGCGCCGTAATGCGCCGGATCTGCCACGCCCGTTCCGGGTGCGTGCCTTTGGGATTATCGGCCCGGTGTCGTTTGTGATTTCAGCGCTGATTGTCTTCTGGTCTGGCTGGGGTACGCTGTCATGGTTGCTGGGATTGCAGATTGTGATGTTTGTGGTCTACGTGCTGTGTAAATCAAAAGTGCCTGTCCACACCGTGAGCCTGGCGCAGCAGGTGAAATCGTCCCTGTGGCTAATCGCGTTCTACGCGCTGATTATGCTTTTCTCCTGGCTTGGCAGTTTTGGCGGTACAGGAGTGATTGGTCATCCGTGGGATACGGTGCTGGTGGCGGTGATGTCGCTGGGAATTTACTACTGGGGCGAGCGAACCTGCCTGCCACAGGCTAACTTTACCGGAGACGAAGAAGAGTAGAGGAGTCGGTCATGGAGATGGTAAACCTCTCATTAACAGAGGCTTATGCGCTGGCATATGACGTGCTGCGCGGGAACGGATTCAGCGAGGCGCACGCCGCCGCGGTGGCGAAAAACGTCACCCACGGCGAGCGCGATGGCTGCGCTTCGCACGGTTTGTGGCGGTTGCTGGGCATTGTTGAAACGCTGCGCAAAGGAAAGGTGTCGCCAGACGTGGAGCCGGTTATCACCGATACCGCGCCCGCCATTGTGAAAGCGGACGCTGGCGGGGCATTTTCCCTGCTGGCGTTCGAACGTGCGCTGCCGCTGCTGATGGAAAAGGCGCGGCACAGTGGGATTGCCGCACTGGCGATTAATCGCTGCGTGCACTTTTCCGCCCTGTTTGCGGACGTCGAACCGCTGACGGAGGCTGGCCTGGTGGCGCTGGCGACCACGCCAAGCCATGCGTGGGTGGCCCCTGCGGGTGGTACGCAGCCGCTGTTTGGCACCAACCCGATTGCCTTTGGCTGGCCGCGCGGCGATAAACCGCCGTTTATTTTTGATATGGCCACCAGTGCGGCGGCGCGTGGTGAGATCCAGCTGCATCAGCGTGCGGGTAAGGCTGTGCCGGAAGGGTGGGGGATCGATGCCCAGGGCAACCCGACCACCGATGCTAAGGCTATTCTCGACGGTGCGATGTTGACCTTCGGCGGGCATAAAGGCTCGGCGCTGGCGGCGATGGTGGAACTGCTTGCCGGGCCGCTGATCGGCGATATGACCAGTACGGAATCGCTGGCGTGGGATAACGGGGCAGGCGGCCTGCCTTACGGCGGTGAGCTGATCCTGGCACTCGACCCGGCGCGTTTTCTGGGGGATGACGCCGCAACCCATCTGGCCCGTGCCGAAACGCTCTTTAGCGGAATGCAGCAGCAGGGTGCGCGATTGCCGGGAGAGCGTCGCTACCATTCCCGCGAGCGTGCAAATCGCGACGGCGTGGAGATAACCCATTCACTTTTCAGGGATATATCTGCGCTGCTGAAATAATCATCGGGTTCATCAACATAACAAGGGGGATTTTGTCCCTCTTGTTAGTACGTTTTTCGTAAAGTTTTCCTTTTCCAGGCCGAAAATTCTGTTATCTGACTGATGGAAAGAGAAAACATGTTAAACCGTATCAAGATTGTCACCAGTTTATTGCTGGTCTTAGCTATTTTTGGCCTCTTACAACTCACCTCCGGTGGTCTTTTCTTCAATGCCCTGAAGCATGACAAAGAGAACTTCACCGTCCTGCAAACTATTCGCCAGCAACAATCCACGCTGAACGGCAGCTGGGTGGCGTTGCTGCAAACCCGTAACACCCTGAACCGTGCGGGTATCCGCTACATGATGGATCAGAGCAATATCGGCAGCGGCGCGACCGTTTCTGATTTAATGCAGATTGCCTCTGCGTCCCTGAAACAGGCGGAAAAAAACTGGGCGGATTACGAAGCCCTGCCACGCGACCCGCGTCAAAGTGATGTGGCGGCGATGGAAATCAAACGTAATTACGATATTTATCACGGTGCGCTGGCTGAGCTGATCCAGCTGCTGGGCGCAGGTAAAATCAACGCCTTCTTCGACCAGCCGACTCAGAGCTTCCAGGACGGTTTTGAGAAGCAGTACGTAAACTACCTGCAACAGAACGACCAGCTGTACAAGACTGCCGTTGAGGACAGCAACAGCTCTTACGCGCAGGCTATCTGGGTGCTGATTAGCGTGCTGATCGCCGTGCTGGTGGTGATTGTTGCCGTCTGGCTGGGTATCAAACAGGCGCTGATCTCCCCACTGAACCGTCTGATCGACAGCATTCGCCATATCGCCAGCGGCGACCTGGTGAAGCGCATTGACGTGGAAGGCACCAACGAGATGGGTGAACTGGCCGATACACTGCGTCATATGCAGGGTGAGCTGGTGCGTACCGTGGGCGACGTGCGTAATGGCGCGAACGCTATCTACAGCGGCGCGAGCGAGATCTCAATGGGCAACAACGATCTCTCTTCCCGTACTGAGCAACAGGCGGCTTCCCTGGAAGAAACGGCTGCCAGCATGGAACAGCTGACCGCAACCGTTAAGCAGAACGCCGAGAACGCCCGTCAGGCGAGCAACCTGGCGCTGAGCGCGTCTGAAACCGCGCAGAAAGGCGGTAAAGTGGTGGATAACGTGGTGCAGACCATGCGTGACATCGCAGGCAGTTCGCAGAAAATCGCTGACATCATCAGCGTGATCGACGGTATTGCGTTCCAGACCAACATCCTGGCACTGAACGCCGCGGTAGAAGCCGCGCGTGCGGGTGAACAGGGCCGTGGGTTTGCGGTTGTTGCGGGTGAAGTACGTAACCTGGCACAGCGTAGCGCCCAGGCCGCTCGTGAAATTAAGAGCCTGATTGAAGACTCTGTTGGCCGTGTGGAAGTGGGTTCTACTCTGGTAGAAAGCGCCGGTGAAACCATGGGTGAGATCGTTAATGCCGTCACTCGCGTCACCGACATCATGGGTGAAATTGCCTCTGCGTCTGACGAGCAGAGCCGTGGTATCGACCAGGTTGGCCTGGCGGTGGCAGAGATGGATCGCGTAACCCAGCAGAACGCCTCGCTGGTGGAAGAGTCTGCTGCGGCCGCTGCGGCGCTGGAAGAGCAGGCGAGCCGTCTGACTCAGGCTGTTGCGGTGTTCCGCATTCAGCAAGAGCAGATGAAAGCGCGCGAGTTCGGCTCGGCAAAAACCGTTGCGACCCCGGTGATGGCGCGTAAAGCCGCGACCGCCGATGCGGGCGATAACTGGGAAACGTTCTAACTCCGTGTTTTTTTGCCGGGTGGCGGCTGCGCCTTACCCGGCCTACGGTTCGGGGATTCGTTACAATTAACTAAGAGGCAGCCGCATCGCGCATCGCGAGTTATGCGCGAAACCGTGCGCGGCCTCTTCCTCTCTTTTCTGCCGCAGTTCAGGCGTTAACGCATCCACCCTTTCAAACCCCAGCCGTGCATAAAACGGGGCATTCCACGGCACGTCGCGAAATGTCGTCAATGTCAGAGACGTCAGCCCCAGCGTGCGGGCATGTTCTCCTGCACAGGCAATGAGCTGCCGACCGACTCCCTGTCCCTGCCACGCCAGATGCACCGACAGTTCCACAATAAACAGCGACAAGGGATGTTCTTGTGCAAGGAGAAAGCCAACAGGCTGCTCGTCTGCCAGCGCCAGCAGGCTCAGGCCGCGTTCGGCAAAACCGAGATGCTGCTCAACGGAAATACCGTCACTGTCGGCAAGCCAGGCGAGTTCAGGGTAATCACGAAAACGCTGGCCCGCCGCGCGCTCGATGGCGGGCAGGCAGGCAACGTCATTCTTTGTGGTAGGGCGGAATGTCATTTTCATGGCGGCAAGTATAGCGGGATTTGCCAGCGCTTAACTTTTTCCCGGGTCGCTAATGGGCTGGCGCACAAGGAAGATGTAAGCAAGCGCACCGATGGCCGTGACGCATCCGCAGATGATCAGCGCAAGGCGGAATGAATGCGTGGTATCCACGATAAAACCGGTCACGACAGGGGCGAACGACGCGCAGATAAAACTCGCGAAGTTCTGAATACTTCCGACGGACGCCGTCATGCGCGACGCAACGGCAACGTGGATAAGGCCCCAGCAGGAAGTCCCGGCAAAGTGGATACAAAATAGCGCCATACCAATCAGCAGTACCGCTCCCATAGAGGTTGTGGCATTTGGCACGACAAAGGTAAAAGCAGCCGAACACAGCATTCCGGTGATGATACAGATTTTACGGCTCCTGACGGGGGCCATACCGCCTTTTACCAGCCAGTCGGTGACAAAACCGTTTATCAACATTCCGGCTGCGCCAAACAGGAACGGGATGGCTGCCATAATGCCGGTGCTTTTTAAATCCAGGTTATAGGCGGTTTGCAGGTAGCCCGGCAGCCAGGCCAGATACAGCCATGCGGTGTAGTTGATGCCGCTGAAGCCCAGCATCATCCCCCACATGGTGCGATTGCGAAACAGGCTGCGCCATTCGGCAAAACTCAGCGGATCGCGGCGGGTATTCACACTACCGGCATTAAGGTAAGCCTGCTCAACGCCAGTCAGATCGATTTGCTCACGGTTACGGTAGAGCATGTACCAGCCAATTGCGAGAAAGATGCCCAGCACACCAATGGTGATAAACATGCCGCGCCAGCCCATCACCAGCATCATCGCCGCCAGGATAGGCGGGCTGATTGCCACGCCAATAGTGGATGCCGCATTGAACAGGCCCATCGGGCGACCACGCTCTTTGATGTTAAACCAGTCGTTGATCACCTTGACGCCGCACGGGTTCATCGGCGCTTCACCGATGCCCATCCCGATACGCACCAGCACAAATTGCGTAAAGCTGTGCACCATGCCGGAACAGGCCTGAAACAGCGACCAGAAGAACATCCCGAGGCCGAGCATAATCCGCGGGCCTTTGCGATCCAGCAGAGGGCCACAGGGCAACTGGGCTATCCCATAGGCCAGCGAGAAAACGGATAGCAGCACGCCGATTTGCGTTGCGCTGAGCCCGAGTTCATCACGAATGGTTAAATTCGCCACCGACAGCGAACTGCGATCGAGATAATTTATGACCGCCGCAAAAAATAACAGGAACATGGCGGTTGTCTGAATGCGTTTTATTCTGCTACTGCGCTGAACCATTCCCTCTGGCGGGACGGGAATATCGCTTGGTGAGGCCGCATCAAACGACGACCGTGGATCCAGGGTAATATTGTTTTTTTCCACGCCGGACTCCTGAATGTTATATTTTTATTGTCCGGGCAATCTGTTGTTGCCCGAAATGGATTTTTAAAATCAGTAGTGAAATAACCTTCTCCACCGCTCACGAAATGTTTTTAAATTCAGTCGACTGTTCGTGAGCATAGGTAATGGATATTTACCCGGCGTTTTAAATTTGATGAAACCGTGCGGTTGATAGACATTTGCTGTTTTTAATCTGTTCTTAATGCGCACTGGCACTGCTCTGGTTGATCGACCGAATCATCGATTGTTTGGCTGAATTCAAATGGTTACACAGCGCCAGGGTGGCATCGAGGTCGCTGCGGCAGATCAGGGCACTGAGAATGGTCATGTGCTCATCTATCGCGATGATGTTGCGCTGTTTGAGATCGCTTTCGTCCCACTGATAGTGGAAATGGAAGATCACCGAAATTATCTCAAGCGACTGATTGAAAAAGATATTACCGGCAGCGGAAAGCAACAGGGCGTGAAAGTCGCGGTCGAGCTGGGAAAACATGCGAAAACTGCTGCCGATGCTGTCGCGCAGCATCCGGTGGCGTTCCAGCAGGGTTTTGGCTTCGAGCCAGCGTGGGTCATCATCGGGCAAATTGAGAAAGTGCTGCAAGGCATGGGTTTCGAGCATTTCCCGCAGCTCAAACAGCTGTTCTGCGTAGGCCTGATCAAACTGCTTCATGCTCCACTGACCGCGTTTTTCACTCTGGATGAGATTGTAACGTCCGAATTTTAAAAGATACTCTCTCACTACCACCGGGCTGACGCCTGCGGCTCTGGCCAGCTGTAACTCCGAGAATGTCTCGCCTGCCCGCAGCTGACGCTGATTGATCATGGTGAAAAAAGCCTGCTCAAACAGCCGGGTCTGTTCGGTGAGTGACTGGCTGGTGCAGGCAAAGCCATCGTCATGATCGGGTTTGCGGGTAATGACATAGTCGCTGCCCACCTGAGTCAGCACGCCGCATTCATGCAGATGGCTCAGGATGTGGCGCACCGTGGTGCGGCTGATGTTGTACATTTCTGCCAGCGCGCTCTGGGATGGCAACGGCGAGGGGATATGGCCGCGGGCCATATCGTCAATCACCTGGTTAATCACATTGTGGCGTAAATTTTGTGAACGACTCATGCTGGCCTCCGTTTTTGGGTATTAAAACCCGATTTAAAACATTTTTATGAGTGGCTTTTCACAATTTATGTTTTCGGTTTCTCCTGCCCTTTATTTTTCATCGATATCTGAGTCAACAGAAAAACGGGAGAGAAAAACCATGTCCACAATGAATGTGCTGATTTGTCATGAGCCAAAGAAATTAATCTGGAAAGAAAGAGATATTCCAGCACCAGGCAACGGCGAGGCATTAATTAAAATAAAAACAGTAGGCATTTGTGGCACGGATATACATGCCTGGGGCGGTAATCAACCTTTTTTCAGCTACCCTCGGGTGCTTGGCCATGAAATATGTGGTGAGGTTGTAGCGCTGGGAGGAAATATAAAAAAAGTGAAACCCGGACAGCAGGTTGCGGTTATTCCCTACGTCGCCTGTCAGCAGTGTCCGGCCTGCCTTAGCGGACGGACCAACTGCTGTGAGAAGATTTCAGTGATTGGCGTCCACCAGGATGGTGGTTTCAGTGAGTATTTGTCTGTGCCGGTTGATAATTTATTGGTTGCGGAAGGCATTGATCCGCAGGCCGCAGCACTGATTGAACCCTATGCCATCAGTGCTCATGCGGTACGTCGGGCCGCTATTGCCGCAGGAGAGCAGGTTCTGGTGGTCGGTGCCGGGCCGATTGGCCTGGGCGCGGCGGCAATTGCCAAAGCCGATGGCGCGCAGGTGGTGGTGGCAGATACCAGCCCGGCAAGGCGGGAACATGTTATTGCCCGGCTGGGCGTGCCGGTTATTGACCCGTCCGCCGATGATTTTGATGCCATGCTGCGCGCGCAGTTTGGCGGTTCGCTGGCGCAAAAAGTCATTGATGCCACGGGCAACGCTCGCGCGATGAATAATACCGTGAACCTGATCCGCCACGGTGGAAGCATTGTTTTTGTCGGCCTGTTTAAAGGCGACTTACAGTTTTCTGACCCTGAGTTCCACAAGAAAGAAACCACCATGATGGGCAGCCGTAACGCCACGCCGGAAGATTTTGCCAAAGTGGGGCGGCTGATGGCTGAAGGCAAATTGACCGCCGAGATGATGCTGACCCACCGTTATCCGTTTGCCACCCTTGCTGAACATTATGAGAACGATGTGATTAACAATCGCGAGCTTATAAAAGGGGTGATTACCTTCTAGTTGCCATGCAGCGCCCGGGGGTAGGTTGGGCGCTGTTTTTTTCTTTTTGCCGCTCTGCGCGGCTTAGTCTGCGCAGATCAGCAGTGGCGAGTAGAAGTTACTGATCACCATCGCATCTTCTGGCGTGCGCTCCAGCGTTATCTGCCGTTTCTTGCCCAGCGTTAAACCTGCAATGTACTTCTCAAAAATGCCCGCTGGCAGTTCATCGTGACCAAACTTTTCAATCTTCAGCATGGTGATTTCGTAGACCGAGTTTTGCATTTGCTGCCAGCTAAATGTTTCCTGGCGGGAAACCTGCCACTGATGCTGGTCATTGATGACGTCTCCGTTGAGGGTGAAATACCCGGTGCCGTCGGGATGAAAACGCAGGGTGACGCCGCCTTCAAAGCGGAACGGGTTGGTAACACGCAGGTCGGAAAAGGTCAGATTCCCCTGGCAGACCAGGGAAAACGGCGGGGTGTGGCGATACCAGAGTAGCGCCACAACGGCCAGGATCAGGTTGAAGGCGATAATCAGCGCCATTTTTTTGCGCGTCATGGTTACCCCTCGTAAGAATATAGCGTGCGGCAGGTGCTGGCTTTACCCTGCGTCAGGGAGCATTGAGAAAGTACTAACCGCCCTTCGTCACCATAGAAAAGCGTATTTTGAATGTGCAGGTAAAAGAGGGAGTTCTTCAGGCAGGGAAGGTTGCCTTCGCGCTGGATCCTCTGAGCAAGCGTGATTGCTTTGCTGTGAAACACATCTGCCAGCGGGGCAAAGGTGTAGACCGGGCATTCCCCGATGTGAGTCAGCAGGTGCATTTTCGCGTGATCCTGATTTTGCTTTATCACGAATGACCAGATGCACAGCGCCAGTACGCAGAGCGTCAGCGCGCTGCAAAACAGCAGTTCGTATCGCCAGCGAAGCGGTGTTTTAACTGGCAGGCTCTGCGTTTCGGCACGGTGTAGCGGGGTGACCGGAATTTCCGCACTCAGCATAAAACCCATTTTGGGCACGGTGACGATAAACCCGGTATCGGGGACAAAGCTTGCCAGTATTTTGCGCAGAATGCTGATGTACTGGTTGAGCGAATTATTCGAGCCCTGAAGACCGCGTTCGTCCCAGACATCGCGCAAAAAACCTTCGCGCTCAATGACATTACCGTGGCGGGCAACCAGCAGTTTCATGATGGCGTTCGCCGTGCCGGTGAGCATCTGAGGCTCTTCTTCTGGCGCACCGATAAGAGAAAACGATCCGTCTTCGTCGTTATAGACGAGGACATCAGCAAGCAGGTATTTCATAGATAATGGCAAAACAGGCAGAGGGAACGGAATACAAACGGTGAGTGTTGAACGCACAGTTCATCAGGTCAGGTTGTTATTTTAACTGACTTGTTACCGATAACATTGATCCACGCTGGTTTTTGTTCAGATTAATAAGTGAGCGTTACCACCACGTCATCACTGAACTCCCCTGTGCCGGTCAGAGGTTGCGCGGGGACCACCCCGTAGCGCAGGCACTGTCCTGCGTTGTTACAGACCTGGCGCTGGTTGCTACTGGCGTGGGCGCCAGTGCTCAGTCCAGGCGAAAAGGCTGTTCCCGCCGGGCAGCGTGCCGTTGGTGCAGGTGACATTGAGTTGCGTGCTGGCCTGAATTTCAGCGGTTTCATCAGAACGATGACGCGAAAAATTCAGGTCGCTGGCGTTAATGGTGCAGGATTTCACGACTTCGAGCGTGATGTGCATGGTCGCCGTTGCGGTGGTATCCGCAGACATCACCCTGGCCGGAAGCAAAAGCGTGGCGCAGCAGAACAGTGCGGGGGCAAGTTTCATGGTCTTTATCCGTTAAAAATAGAGTGACTGCTGTTCCAGCAGGCAGATTTTGCGGTGAAACTCCGCCAGGGTGTGGCAGTGGAATTTCGTCATCGCATTACGCTTATGGGTGTAGATGGTTTTGGGTGATTTATTCAGCAGTTGCGCGATACGCACCAGGCTAATCCCTTTGCTGATCAGCGTGCAAACCCGCAGCTCAGAACGGGTCAGGGTGGCATTGGGCACGCTTGCGTTGGTGAAATTTTCAGTGCTTAAGCGCAGGATCAGTTGCGAAACGGACAGGTTGGTCGGCATCACTTTCACCCGCTCAGAAGGCAAGTAGATTTGGATGTCATTGACGCGGGACGCTTCGGTAAAGACCAGGCTGTGTTTATGAGGCGAACTTTTCATGACCTGTTCGCGCATTCGCAGAATACTTTCCGGGCTTACGCCATTGCTCCAGAAAATATCTGGTCGGGGAGCCATCATTGTCGAAATGAGTGCTTTAAGGCCGAGCCACAGGAAATAGTTGTCGCTCAGAATGATGATTTGATAATCGGCGCGTGTGGTGTGAGACAGGTTCATTTACTTATTCCACAGGTAACCCTGGCCGTAATCCGCCGCGCTGGCGCGGGCAAGCGCGAAGTCGGCAAAGGTTTCAATGCCTTCAATCAGCACTTTGCTGGCCAGTTTTTCCGGGCGCGGAGTTTCCAGAATCAGGCGGGTGTAGAACTCCTCTTCCAGCAGCAGTTCGGAGGTGGCGTTCAGATAATATTTCCTCCGCGCGTTGCAACTCATGGCGTGGCGAAGCTGCGCAAAAAAATGCTGTTTACGCTGTGCAAAGGACATCGTTCTGAAGTAGTGCTCAAGATTGACGTGCGGTTTTGCCGTGGACAACATTTCCCAGGCAATGACATGTTCAGTATGTAATGTCCGGATGGATTCGAATTTGTAGCCAGTTAACATGATAGGGTTGCGTGAGTTCTCGTCGTGAATTGATGAGTTACGCAGTGTAGGGAGAGGGGGACTTTCAGGATATTTATAAATAGATTTGCCTTATATAAAGAGCTTTAATCTAATTTATAATTATTTTATAGGATTTTGAATGGTCGTTTGTGCGCCCGACAGGATGCCGGGCGCGGAGTGTGATTAGCCTTCGTTGCTTACAATTTTAATTTCTACCATCCCGATTCCCAGCTTACGCGGCGAGTGGCCAAGGATATTGCCTTCGTTGGTGGACTGCGGGTCTGGCGGCGCAATCACCAGGGTATTGCTGCGCGACGGGTTGTCGAAATGCAGCGTGGTGGTGGTGACATCATTGCCGAGCGTCAGCGCCTGAACGGTATCACCTACCCGCACCGGGATCGGGTGATTGGCGTTAGGGCCAAATGCCTTCGCGGTGATCACCAGATCGAATTTTTCCGGTAGCGGATGGGCGTATTCGATTTTCACTTCATCACCCAACTGGGCATTGGACCAGCGGCCCCAGGACTCAGGGCGCGAGATCCCGCTGAACTGCTTCACCTCTTCCGGCGCACCGGCCACGTTAAAGATAAAGCTGTCGGCTTTGTAACGAATATCGTTATCGACGATTTTCAGCATATCGACGTTGCGCTGGTAGCGGGTTGTGTCGATGACCGTATCTTTAAAGGCGGTTTTACCTTTCCACTGGGCTTTATCGATGTGCTGAACGATCTGTTCCCCGCCAAGCTGCCCCTGGGAGACGCACCAGTCGGTTGAGAGCGACAGCGGCTGCGACCAGAGCTGACCCATTTTGTAGCATTGATCTACCCAGACGAAGTTATCGCGCGGGGCGAAATCGGCCAGCTGGTAACGCAGTGGCGCTGAGTATTCACTTTCCGGCAGCGGCTCTACACGGTTATCCGACACGCGAAGCAGCAACGGCAGGCGGAAATGGCTGCCCGAGAAGGCAATCATGCCTTTCTGCTGATCGATGGTGAAGTCTTTCATTTCTTTCGGGAAGTTCCACAGGCGAATGATATCAGGCTTCCACGCGAGGATTTTTTCCTTCATGTTGAGGAACACTTCCGACAGCGACTGTCCTGACAGGGTGCTACGACCCAGACCAATAAAGTTATCACCGCCCAGGATATCCAGCACGGTGGCGCCGTTATCCATCGAGTTACGCTTGGTGGCAATTACATCCTGCTGCGGCTGGTCGCCACGCAGAATGAAGAACAGATTGCTGCGGTCCTGTTTGTTGAGCTCATCCCATGCGCTGTTTTTCATCGCCAGATGGTCAGAAGAGACAACAATCACCGTGTTTTTAAAATAGGGTGAGGCTTTAATTTTTTCGACCAGCGCGGCGATATGTTCCTGGCTGCACGTCACGGCGCTAAAGGACTTATTGTTTTTACCGTTGATATTGTAGCTTTTGCGCTGACAGGTGCGGGACACAAATCCGTCAGGATGGTGTGTGTCCACCGTCAGGGCGAACAGCGAGAAGCGCTGGCCTGAGCGGGACAGTTCTTCGAATTTCTTCCAGGTTTCATCCAGTACGGTGTCGTCGTAGAAGCCCCAGTCGTTACGATAGGCAGGGTCGGCTACCGTGGTTTTTAACTCTTCTGCGCCGTAAAGATGATCAAAACCGTGTGATTTCAGGAACACGTCTTTCCCGGCAAAGCGCAGGTTAGCTCCCTGCACAAAATAGTTTTCGTAGCCGGAGTTTTTCAGGATATCGCCAAGACAGATATTCTGCGGGAAGAAGCTCGACATGGACGCAGACGCGTTGCCTTCAAACGGGGCAAATAGCGGAATACCACACTGGGAAGCGACCATACCGGCGATGGTGTAATCGGTGCCGGGTAACTGCATGGTGTGGCTGAAATCAAGGCCTTCGTCTTTCAGCGGGCCAAGATCGGGAGTCAGGTTCGGGAACGCGTCATTATCAAAGTAGGTACGCTCCAGGCTTTCACCGTAGATGTAGACCAGATTGAGCTTCGGGCTGGCGATTTTCTTCGATGGCTCTTTGTAGTACGCAGCAAAATCAGGATCACCATCGCGCGACTGGGATTTGACCAGCTCGGTGATTTGGTGGAAGGCCGGGCTGGCATCCACTGAGGCCAGTGCCAGAAATAGCGCCAGCAGGCTGTAGCCAAAATGGTGGGGAAGATGCCGACGACGACGCAGTACCCAGGCGAGCGCGCTGAAAATAGCAACCAGCGATACCACGATGCCCAGGCCTGGAAGTATGTACTTACCAACACCTGCGCCGGTCAGGCTGTTCGTCAGAGTATAAAGCACCGCGTCATTAATGCCGTCGCCTGTAAAGTAATCGCTCGCATACAAGGTAATGTTGAGAACAATAAAAATGCCAAGCACCACCAGCGTGGCGATAAACCACCAGGTGTTGCGACCGGCTTTCCAGGCGTAAACGCCCACGGAGGCAAGAAAAAGGGTTAGGGACATTAACTCTGACAACAGCATATCCTCATGACGCCAGACGCTTAGCTGGCTAACTGGTTATTTTTTGGTATTACAATGTAATTGCGATGTCGCTTAGCTGCAATTTTAGTGTCACTAAAATGTGCTGTTGTTAGGATTTGGTTTAGAAAACCATTTTTTTGAAGGCGGTCGCATCCTGACTGGCGGACGCTGAGACTGTGGCAGGTGGTGAAAACGCTCATTTGACGCCGCGTTATAAGACTAACGTATTAAACGCGGCGTGTTGTGGCAGAAAATGGGGTCGATCAGGAGATGAAATTCATCCCCTGCTTCAGCACCAGATCGCAGGCTTTGGTTTTCACTTCTTTCGCCAGCGAAGAGTTGCCGAGGGTGCTCAGGTTAAGCTGTTGGCCGTTTTGCGCATTCAGCAGGCCCTGAATACCGTCCATGTAGTTGGTATCTTGTTTCTGTTCTTGCGTATCCAGACCCAGTTTGCCAAGCACCTGGTTTTTAATGTTCTGGGTGTCGGTCATGGAAGCCAGCTTTTGCTTCGCACAATATTCCAGAATACCTGCCGCGTTGTTCATGGTGCCCGCGCTCAGGCTCTGAGAGCTGCTACCTAACAGGCTGGTGAGGGAAGAGGCGGACAGGCCACCCTGAGAGCTGCTGCTCTCTTTGGTCAGCTCGTTCGCGGCGCTGGAGAGTGAATCTTGCCATGATGCGGCCTGAGCAACGCCGGATACCATCAGCGCGCCTAATACTGTGCTGAGAAGAACGTGTTTTTTCATAATTGCTTACTCGAACAAAGCCCGTTTTGGGCCGAAAGTGGAGCCAGTATATACCTCTTGTCGCGCCGGTATTTCCTGGAAATTTCCTAATACTCTTTGCCGGTAACGCGGCTGCGATAACTATCCCAGTCAAAGATGACATACAGGCTGTTACCGAGCTTCATACGATCCATGACGCGTTCACCCAGCAGACGGGTCATTTCGTCGATATTGTGGTTAGTCAGCATTCCGGTTGGGCGTTTTGACGAGGAACGGCGGTCGACAATCTGGTTAATGATCACCTTTTCATAGCGGGATTCGGTCTGAACGCCAATCTCATCAATGACCAGTAAATCGACGTTGCTCAGGTCGTTAAGCAGCTGTTCTTCGCTGGTTTCGCGATTGCTGAAAGTGTCTTTCATGGCGGACATGATATCGGCCACGGTGATAATCAGCACCGATTTACCGCGCAGCAGTAGCTCGTTACAGATGGCAGCGGCAAGATGATTTTTCCCGGTGCCGGGCTTACCGCTAAAAATAAAGCTGGCAATGTTACCGTCGAATTCGTCTACATACTGGCGTGCGGCGGCCAGAGCGTTCATCTGCCCCTGCGACTCCACTTTGTAGTTATCAAACGAGCAGTTCTGGTGCAGCGGACGGATGCCAGAGCGGTTGAACGTGCGCTGCATTTTCATGGCCCGGTTTTCGCGGGCGAGGGCGGCGGCGCGGATCTCTCCTTGCTCTTTCTGCCATGCCAGCAGTTCTTCACCGGTCGTAAACGCGGGTTTGACGTTGGCAGGCATCATTTTTTGCAGACGTTTCATCAGGTCGCCGACGTTTTTCATTTAGCACCTCGGAATCCATTGGGGATCTGTTTGTCTGGTTCTGAAAAGGCGTTGATATCGCGCTTTGACTGACCGCCGTTACTGGCGCGGTTCATCTGAATGCTGCGCGCAAGTTTTTGCTGCCACTGAACATGGTGGAACACTTTGCCTTCTGCCTGCCAGTAGGCGGTGAATGCCGCCAGCTCTTCGGGGGTGACTGTTTGCGCGAGAGCAATCCCCCATAACGCGGCCTGACGCTGGAAATCGGCGTCAGGTTGCCATCCGCCGTACATGGCAAATTTCCCCATCGGCACGGCGACCGGGGCGCTTCCTGGCTCTTCAAAGAACTGAGTATCCAGCGTCACATCGCTCACCGGGCGCGACAGGCGCGCTTCGAGATCCAACAGCTGTGCCAGACGTTCAGGCGTGATCGCATAAAACGCCGGTGCGTTATCAGCGAATACCGCGAGCGTGCCGTTTTCGGCGTTGGTCAGTACACCACGGGGATCGTGCATAAACGCATCGATACCCGCAATGCTGGTGGTCAGGATTCTGGAAGACATAACACTTTCTCTACTGATTACTACGGGCGTGATATGGGCTTATGGTAGCACAGAGAGGAAGAGGGGATGGAGGGGGAAAGTATAGGTCACCCTCTCCCGGCAGGGAGAGGGAATCGGTAGGGATTAGGCGATGATATTCAACGTCACGTCGATATTGCCGCGAGTGGCGTTAGAGTACGGGCAAACAATGTGTGCAGCATCAACCAGTTTTTTCGCTTCGGCTGCATCCATACCTTCAACGTGAATGTTGAGTTTCGCTTCGATACCAAAACCGGTTGGCAGCGGGCCAATACCTACTTCGCCTTCGATAAACGCGTCTTTCGGCAGGGAGAATTTATCGCGGGCAGCAACGAACTTCATTGCACCCAGGAAGCAGGCAGAATAGCCGGCTGCGAAAAGTTGTTCCGGGTTGGTGACTTCGCCACCCATGCCGCCCATCTCTTTTGGCACGCCCAGTTTTACATCCAGTACGCCGTCGGAGGAGGTTGCACGGCCATCGCGGCCTCCGGTTGCTTTTGCTTTGGCAGTGTAGACAACTTTTTCTAAAGACATGGCAGGTTCCTCATCTTGCATTTATATGTGCTATTAAATAGCGTGCGATATATATGTGTAAATAAATACGCGTAAAGTATAGCCTTACGCGCGCTGTAGCTGTTGGCGGAAAAGTTCAAGCTGTTGCTTAAGCCCTGCCAGGGTGGCGGTATCACATTGCACCGCACAACCTACCGCCTGCGGAATACCCACAGCTTGCTGTTGCAGGCTGCTTCCCGCGTCGCTCAGGGTGACCACAACCTGACGCTCATCTTTACGGGAGCGATGGCGGTTGATTAGCCCGGCGCTTTCCAGACGTTTCAGCAAAGGCGTTAGTGTGGCTGAGTCAAGAAACAGACGCTCGCCAATCTCCGACACCGTAATGTCATCCTGCTCCCACAGCACCAGCATCACCAGGTATTGCGGGTAGGTCAGGTTAAGCGGTGCCAGCAGTTGCCGGTACAGCTTATTCAGCGCCAGGTTTGCCGAGTAGAGGGCAAAACAGAGCTGGTTATCCAGCAGCAGCGCGGGGGTGGCGTCGTTCATTTTCGCGTTCATGGATTGAATATAGATAGTGTGCGATATAATTGCAAGCTATTTTATGGGCAAGTATAGCGAAGCGCTACCTGAACCGCCATTTTACGATAGTGCTGGCGTTGCGCCTGCTCGTCTGCGCCATCTTCAAACAGCAGCGTAAAGGTGTAGCTGTTGGCAACGTAGTGGAAGCTAAAACTGCTGATAAGACGGTGAAGATCGCGCGCGTCGACTGTCTGATTGAACAGCTGCTTTTCTTTTCCGCGTTGCAGGATCCCGGCGAGAAGTTCCAGCGCGCTGCGGTTCACCTGACGCAGGTAGCTCGACTGCTGCATAAAGCGGCCGCGCTGCATGTTTTCCATGCAGATAATACGGATGTAGTCCGGGTGTTCGGCATGATAATCAAAGGTGGACTCGACCAGATGCACCAGCGCTTCAACAGGCGGCATTCCGGCCAGGCTCAGCTGTTTTTCACTGGCGCGGATTTGCGTATAAACGTGCTCCAGCGCCAGAAGATAGAGGTTTTCTTTGTTTTTGAAGTGGTACACCACCATGCGTTTTGTGGTGCCTGCCTTTTCCGCAATTTGCTCCATGCGGGCGCCGTTCAGCCCATACTCGGCAAAAAGCTCGATAGCGCTGTGAAAAATTTTATCCTTCAGGCTGCCTTCATTGTGGTCGGGGAATTCGCTGCCAGGGTTAGCCACTTCATTTCCTTATCGTCACTAAACGGAATGTTGGGATTATCACCACGGCAGCGCGAGAACACAAATCAAACGCGTGGGCGCTTGCGATACAGCCATAATCCGGGGATAGACAGCCCGATGGAGAGCGCGCCAACAATGGAAGAAGCTTTAAGGAAATTACTGAGCAGCAGGATCATTTGCGGCTCGCTATAGCCGAAGTGGCTGATTTTCACCGCCGAAATCATCGCCGTATAGGCGGAAATGCCGGGGAACATGGGAATAACTGCCGCCACGGTGAAGACCTTTGGATGCGCCAGATACCAGCGCGACCACTGAATGCCAATGCAGCCGACTAACATCGAGGCCATAAAGGTCGACCATTCGATGTTAAAGCCTGATGTCATCATGACCATACGCGAACCGTGGCCGATAGCACCCAGCAGTGCGCACCAGCGCAGCGCGCGGCGCGGCACATTGAATACCATGGCAAAGCCAACGGCAGGAATAGCTGCCAGAACCATGTCCTGGACCAGCGCTAACAGAAAATCAATCACGCCCATCCCCGTAACCCCCACAATGTCATTGCCATCACCACGCCGATACAGGTTGCCAGGGTCAGCAGACTGGCGATCGCCCATCGTGCGAGGCCGGTATTGATGTGCCCTTTAAACATATCGGCAACAGCGTTAATCAACGGGAACCCCGGAACCAGCAGCAATACACTGGCAGCCATCGCAATGGTGGGCGTGCTGGCGAACGTGGGCAGGCGCAGCAGCAAACCTGACACGGTTGTCGCGACAAAGGCCGTGATGCAGAAGTTAATTTGCGGGTGCAACTGCCGGTGTGTCAGAAGCTGTCTGACATACATGGCAATGCTGCTGGCGAAAAAGGTTATGACCGCGCCATCCCAGCCACCTTTGTTGAGCTTACAAAAACAGGCGCAGGAGAGCCCAACCATCAGCACAACCACCCAACGAGGGTAACGTAACGGTTTGATTTGGTTGAATCGTTTTTCTATCTCGTCCAAATCCAGCAGCTTGTGCTCTGCGAGTATGACAATGTGCTGCACCTCGGTGACGACGTGCATATTAATGCCGCGATCGTGGTTTTTGCGGGTTGAGGTTAGGCATTGACCATTTTTAATCGTGGTCAGCACAATGGCGTTTGATGAGATGGAGCTTTCAACGCTATCCATCCCTAACGCCAGCCCAAGACGAGTAGAGAGTTCTTCCACCAGGGCACTTTCCGCCCCGTGTTGTAATAGAAAAAGCCCACACTGAATACATAGCCGCGTTACGGCACGTTGCGTTGACTGATCTGCCTGCATGTTTACCCTGAAGAAAAGAAGGATTGCTTGCCTGATGGCCCGGAATGCTTACTTTTAGCACAAAGTGCGGGATCGCTTGCTCTGGGTCAGATCAAGATTTGTGCAAACAGTTGCAGAGGTCATGCGCCGGGACATTGATGAATGATCATTCGTGGTTTGAATGTTTAATTCTGAAATATAAAAAATATATATTTAGTTTTGCTAATTTTATATTTTCAATATTATAACGGTTGTGTAATTAAAATTTATTTCTATTTGTGAGATATTAAACCTGTTTGGGGCAATTCTTATACCATCAAGCTTTATCTTAATTTCTGACAGTAAAACTCGTCCTTCATTCAGGAATGAATCAACATTTATCTGAATGCATTTAACATTATTTAGTAAAAGAAAGGATTCGGAGGAGCTATGTTGCCATTGAATGGTAAACACGGAGTAGTAATCAGCAAGATACCCGTAATGCAGTCTGGTCTGGGCGGAGTAATGGCACGTCATTTTCCCGACTATGAACTGAACTATTGCTGTTCGTTACAAGAACTCACGTTGCTTCAGTTACGCAGGGCCGACGTTATTATTGCTGATATTTCTGGCGATTACAGAAACCCGCGCGGAACCCTTGAGCAATATTATGGATTGTTAAATCAATACCGGGGGATTCACTGGATATTCCTGGTTTCTCGCCCTCTTTATGCAAGCGCGGTTGAGCTGCTCATGCGCCCTGAAACAACGTTATTGTCCGATATGGAACCGATAGATGGCGTGATTAGTGCGATTCGTGCCGGTAGAGAACGTGCCGAGCGAATAAGCCAGACGTTACTCACGCCGGATTCCCAGGAGTTCGGTGAAAAGAGTGAATCGCTTATCGCGCTAACTCACTCTGAACGTAAGGTGCTGCGCCTGCTGGGGAAAGGTTGGGGAATTAATCAAATTGCTACATTGCTCAAGAAGAGCAATAAAACGATCAGTGCTCAAAAAAACAGTGCCATGCGGCGGTTGTCATTGCGCAGTAATGCAGATATGTACGCATGGATCAGCAGTGTACAGGGAATGAGAGAGCTGAGTCTGATGTCAGCCTATGGGGAGTTTGAGGAATGGAAAAGACCACTGCAACAAGACATATCGCCCTCATCGAAAATTGCGCAATGAGTGCGATTGGGCTGACGCATCTCTTCGCTATGCCACCACTCAGCGATTATAAGCTGCATCTATTTACACGTGCCGACAGTTTAAAAGTCGCATTATCCAGGACTTCCTTTTTCTCGGTGATCTATTCACTTTCAGATGCGCGCGAAGAACGCCGGAATTGTCTTTCCTGTATGCGCGAGCTTGCACTGAATCACAACGATATACAGCGAATTGTATTGGCATCTGGTGAGATGGAGGCGAAGCTGGTCAGCCACCTTTTTCCATCCCGTCTTCACGGCATTATCAACAAAGCGGTTCCGCTGATTGAGCTGCTGGATGAACTTTCGGCATTACTCAAAGAAACCGGGCGTGTGAATGACAATATGCTCAATCACTGGTACGTGAGCCATAACCGAATGCTGAGTCCGACTGAGCGGGCGATTTTGCGTTATATGTCTTTTGGGTACTCCATCCCAGAAATCGCGACCCAGCTTGAACGCAATATTAAAACGATTCGGGCGCATAAGTTTAATGCCATGGTGAAGCTGGGGGTAAATTCTGATGTAGGGTTGTTGGATGCAGCCGATCTTCTTACACATCTTCCCGCTGGGGAAGGTCGCCGAACCGCATTAACCGTTCCGGCGTTCTCGTAATGTGTTATCCCGTGCCAGATGCGCTCTGGCGCGGCGATTAAATGCAAACATCTACCCATTTTGCCGAGGTAAGCTCAACCATTCTTTCCGGTGAAATTCGCACTGCGCTGTGAATGGCTCCCGCAGCAGGTAGCACTTCCGGGTATTGCTTTAAAGAGATATCGCAATAGACCGAGAGGGGATTTTCCAGCCCAAATGGGCAGACGCCACCCACAGGATGGCCAGTGACGGTAACCACTTCATCACTGCTGAGCATCCGCGCTTTTGCGCCAAATGTGTCCTTCAGTTTTTTGTTATCCAGGCGCGCATCTCCTTTCGCAACAACCAGGATCACCTCGTTTTTCACTTTTAACGATAGCGTTTTGGCAATTTGCCCTGGTTCAACGTGATGAGCGGCAGCAGCCAGCGCAACGGTTGCAGTGCTTTGGCTAAGCTCAATGACTTCTATCTCGGGTGCGTTGTCGGCAAAAAACTGCTGTACAGACTGCAAACTCATTGTTTCCTCCTGACAAATATCCTGCGTAATCTGTCATAAGAAATTATGCTCTGTAAATATCTCTTAAGTAACAAATATCCCATATGGCTGATTTCTGGATCGCCTTCACATTCACGGAAACCGGTTACAGTAACCGGTTGCAGAGCGTGAATGAGAGATTAATACTGATTACGTAACGTCCCCTGTATCCAATAATAAGAGCAAATTATGAAACCATTCCGTTTGAGCTGTGCTGCTGGTAAACGACCCAGCAAGGTTGTGAAGCTGATGTATGGAACAACGTGTGGCGTGAATGCGCCCGATACGAACGTCTGACAGGAGATCTGCTATGTCTGCCAACCATGCTGCGTTTAATCTGATATTCCGTTTCGTTGAGAATTATGTCAGCCCAATTGCCGGGCGGATCTCCTCCCAGCGTCATGTGATGGCTATCCGTGACGGGTTTATCTCCGCCATGCCATTCATGATCGTGGGCTCATTCTTATTAGTGTTTGCTTACCCACCTTTCTCGCCGGATACCACCTGGGGCTTTGCCCGCGCCTGGCTGGATATGGCGAAGCAATTTGAAGGCCAGATCCTGACGCCGTTTGATATGACGATGGGCATTATGTCCATTTATATCTGTGCGGCCATTGCCTATAACCTGGGCAAACATTACGTTAAGTCGCATCAGCTTGATCCGTTCATGTGTGCCATGCTGTCGCTGATGGCATTTCTGCTGGTTGCTGCGCCGAAAACCAAAGGCACGTTGCCGGTAGAAAGCCTGGGCGGAACGGGGATCTTTACCGCCATTCTGGTCGCTGTTTACTGCGTGGAATTGATGCGTTTCCTTAAAGCGCACAACATCGGTATCCGCCTGCCGGATCAGGTGCCGCCGATGATTAAAAACTCGTTCGATCTGCTGATCCCGGTCCTGGTGGTAGTGTTGACGCTTTATCCTCTGAGCCTGCTGATCCAGTCCCAGTTTGGGATGCTGATCCCACAGGCCATTATGTCTGTCTTTAAACCGCTGGTTTCTGCGGCGGACTCCTTACCGGCGATCCTGCTTGCCGTGTTGATTGGCCACTTGCTGTGGTTTGCGGGTATCCACGGGGCGGCGATTGTCTCAGGGATGCTGCAAATGTTCTGGCTGACCAACCTCGGAGCAAACCAGACTGCACTGGCAGCCAGCCAGCCGCTGCCACATATCTTTATGGAAGCGTTCTGGACATTCTTTATCGTTATCGGGGGGTCGGGTGCCACGATGGGGTTGGTTATCTGCTACCTGCGTAGCCGCTCCGCACACCTGCGTTCGATTGGTCGTCTGAGCGTGGTGCCAAGTTTCTTTAACATCAACGAACCCGTTATTTTCGGTACGCCAATTGTGATGAATCCGGTGTTCTTTATTCCTTTCCTGTTGGCACCGATGGTTAACGCCGTGCTGGCGTGGGCGGCAATGAAGCTGGACCTGATTGGACGTGTGATTTCAGTTGTCCCATGGACGGCGCCTGCACCTGTCGGCGCGGCCTGGGCACTTGGCTGGGACTTCCGTGCTGCGGTGCTGGTGATTCTGCTGGCGCTGGTTTCTGCCATCATTTACTTCCCGTTCTTCAAAGTGTACGAGAAGCAACTGCTGGAGCAGGAAGCAGAAGAAGCACAGCGTAATGCTGATGAGGACAACCAGCAGGTTGCCTAGGAAAAAGCAAAACGGCAATCTCGGTTGCCGTTTTTGATGTTTGTACCCTCTCCCGGTGGGTTGAGGGTTCCCCAGTAATTTTTGTCTTTAATTCAGCGATGATATTACGCCATTGAATTAAGGGACTTACAGCGGTGTCATGGTCCGGCTGAAAATCGCCGAAGCGTTTACGGAAGGTCGGGGCGACGCGCATGGATGCGCGGCGAGGGCGGCTTTACAGGGACGTTTCATCCGCCCGTCCCCGATTAGCCTGGAGCAAACGCTGAGGACAAAATTGCCGGGAGCAATTTTGGACAGCGCTCGCGCTGGCCCCGAAGGGGTGAGCCCCATGGATGGGGCGAACAATTCGCGAAGCGACGATTTTCTTGCCGGGAGCCCGGGTCGCCAGGGTAGCGGCGGTGAGCTACCCTGGCACGTTCACCGGTATTGTGGTGACAGAGTAGCAAGGAACGTAAAGTGAACGGAATGACCACCTGAGCCGTATGTTCCCCCTCACCCCAGCCCTCTCCCCAAAAAGGAGAGGGAGCCGTCCGTGCTCGTATTTTTGTGGGGATTCCTCAACCCGGTGGGAAAGGGCCAGGGTGAGGGCATCAGACCGCACCGTAGTGTAGGCCGGGTAAGCGTTAGCGCCACCCGGCAAACCACACCACTACTTCAGCGTACAATCCCCACATTGCTGCACATCCGGCAAGCGATAGCGCTGACAGCAGGTACGGCGAACCAGAAGTCCGTCACGTGGCACAACGGTGCGGAACAGCGGGTTATCGCGCCCATCAGAAAGTTGTTTGGCAAAGAAACACGACTGGCGTAGGGCATCGACTTTCTCATCACCGAGCAGCGGTTTCATCTCCGTCAAATACCAGTGAATTAAATAACCGGTATTACTCCAGATAAGCTTCCCGTTAATTTCACCCGTCTCTTCCAGTGCATCGATAACCGGGATCAACGCGCGAGTGACAAGGCTCTCCATTCGCTCCTGAGCAGAAAGATGCCCCGCGTGCTTATCTTCATGGAGATCAATCCAGAAGCAGGCCGCTCTCCCGGTTTCGTGGAATTCTACGTGGAAGAATTCCGGGGAGAGATCCAGCATGACGTCCTGGGTTAACAGGGCCAGCATCACAGGGGGAACCATCAACCCGATATACCACTGCGCCCAGAGGGAGAGCAGTGGTTTGTTTTCCCGCGCCATGGTGGGCTGGTTACGGTAGATATGGTCTGAATAAGCGGCAAACAAGGATTGCCACTCTACCGGATTACGCCACTGAGCCAGCGTCATGGCGTGATGTGGATGCGGTTCATCCAGCTTAATGAAATCCAGCAGATGCGCGCGCGTTTCGGCTATTTTCTCGCGAATGGCGTCCGCAAGCGTAACACTCCCCGTGGAGAGACTGGCTCGCCAGAGTATAGGTTCAACGGCTTGTGCGGTACGAGTGGCCATAGCTTTGGATGTAAATCTAAATGATAATGATTGCCAATCCTAACTATAGATAATGCCGATCGCAAGACTTTTGTCCGGGATGTGCGACAGCGGGCTTAAGACGTTTGCAGCTCTTCGCTGTACAGGATGTTGTTGCGTCCCATATGCTTGGCTTCATATAGCGCTTTATCCGCTTTTCCCAGCGCCCCTTCGACGTCTTCACCTTCAAAAATGGCAATACCAATACTGATGGTGACATTGGTTGCCACGCTTTCATTGAACATATGCGGAATTTTTAAATCGTACACTTTTTGGCGGATCCGCTCAGCCGTCAGGCGAGCATTTTCAAGTGAGATGTTGGTCAGCAGCACCATAAACTCTTCGCCTCCAAAGCGCGCAACGATGTCGCGCGAGCGCACCGCATCACGGATCGCCGCAGAGACGCGGATCAGCGCCTGATCGCCCATCATATGACCGTAGTGGTCGTTGTAAGCCTTGAAGTGGTCGATATCCAGCAGCAGAACAAAATGTTCACCATTTTCCACCGTTGGCAGGTTATCCAGCCTGGTTTGCAGTCCACGTCGGTTATACAGGCCGGTGAGCGGGTCCACCATGGTGAGATCGGTAAGGGTTTCTCGCTCTTCCAGCAAGCGGGTAAGCAACTCCTGGGCGAAATTGTCATTACGTCTTTGTAAAACGTGATGAATACCAATAGCCACCATCGGCAGGGCAAAGGAGTAGGCCATACGCAGCCAGCTGTCATGATTGCTTAACCACAGGCAGACGACAAAAGTTGGTAACGAGTGCAATGTAAATGCTTTGATATTACTGACAAATGCCAGCGAACCAATAAAGAGCACCGTTAATAATGCCATGACCAGATAGGTGCCCTGATCGTGCGTAAGCAACGAAAATTTAGCGGTGATTTGCCAGGCCCATAAAAGACCAAAGATCGCTGAAACAACAGGAATATTTACTTTTCGTTTTTTATTTTTCCAGTGCCAGGCAAGTAAACCGACGCTTAACGCAAAAATAGCGATCAAGGGGATGGAGAACAGGCGCACGGAATAGAGTGGGTTTGTTACCGAGAACAGTGCAGACGCAGCATTCAAAGATAAAAACAAACGTAAAGATAATTGATATTTCTTGTTGACCAAAGAACGCCAGGATTGTGATGTCATATTAGTGCGTTTATTAAAATTATTTAATTAAAACAAGCGAATAGGTGTTGGTTTGGAATTTTGAATGCAAAAATTTCGAATTGTAATTATTAGAAAACGGTAAAGACAGTTAACAGGTGAGCAATTTATCACCTTAGACATTTCCTGTCATTATGGGAAAGGTAAAGGTCGATGAATTCTTATTCCGCGCACTGACAAATGATAATTACTATCATATGATATTGGTTATCATTATTGGTGTGAGAGAACTAACCATGTTGAGTAAAGCGCTGGGAAGTGCCTGGGGTGTGTTGTTGCCTGGGATGATCATTGGCGGTCTGATGTTTGCCGATCTCTCTGTCGACATCTGGAAACTGATTATTGTGTCAGGGTTACTGATGACATCGGCGATGATCTGGCATAAGCAATTGCGGCACTATGTGTTGTTGCCATCGTGCGTTGCATTGGTCAGTGGAATATTGGTAATACTGATGAGTTTGAAATAAAAAAACGGAAGGAACATCAGAGGGATAATAAGATAATTGGTGCGAGGGGGGGGACTCGAACCCCCACATCCTAAGGACACTAACACCTGAAGCTAGCGCGTCTACCAATTCCGCCACCTTCGCACAGTCATCTTACTTTTTTTTGATATCGCCTCGTTGGTGCGAGGGGGGGGACTCGAACCCCCACATCCTAAGGACACTAACACCTGAAGCTAGCGCGTCTACCAATTCCGCCACCTTCGCCCAGTGCGAGCAATATCAACGTGATTTATGGTGCGAGGGGGGGGACTCGAACCCCCACATCCTAAGGACACTAACACCTGAAGCTAGCGCGTCTACCAATTCCGCCACCTTCGCATACCATCGATACTATAAAAGTATCGTAACCACGGAGGCGCATTCTAGATGTTTTCAGCTTTTCGTCAACAGAAAAGTGCGCGCTATACCTTGATTGATGTAAAAATGGTCGGAACAGAGACGTCTGTTTGCCGGAAGGCGCTGACGCTTATCCGGCAAACAGATTCGGGAATTACTTTTTGGCCTGACGCGTCATCACGGTGCGGTACACCTTAAAGCGCCCGGTCTGGGCAATCACTTCGTGGAAGCCGAAGGTTTCATCCAGCACTTTCGGGTACGCCAGGAAGGCGTTGGCGACGATACGCAGTTCACCGCCGCTGTTAAGGTGACGTACTGCACCGCGGATCAGGGTTTGCGCCGCTTCAAGGCTGGTTTCCATCCCGTCGTGGAACGGCGGGTTAGAGATAATCATGTCAAAGCGACCGGTCACGTCAGAGAAGACGTTGCTGGCGATCACTTCACCTTCAAAACCGTTTGCGGCAAGCGTTGCGCGGCTAGCTTCAACCGCTGGCGCGCTGACATCACATAAGGTTAAGCGTACTTTTGGTGAATGACTGGCAAGCACTGTTGCCAGCACGCCCGCGCCACAGCCCACATCGAGCACTTTGCCTTTGGTATGCGGTGTCAGGGTGGAGAGCAGCAGTTTGCTACCTACGTCCAGATAGTCGCGGCTGAAAACACCCGGCAGGGTTTTGATGGTCAAATCATCAAGCTGATATTCGCCCCAGAATTTATCTGCATCAAACGATGGCTGTTTTTCCAGGCGACCGTGGTAAAGGCCACAGCGACGGGCGCTGTCGATTTTGTTCAGCGGCGCGTACTCTTCCAGCATCTGTTCGGCACTGCGCACGCCGCTACGGTTTTCACCCACCACGAAGATATCGCATCCCACCGGTAGCAGGGAGAGCAGGTTCATCAGCTGGAATTGCGCTTCAGGTTTGTTCTTCGGCCAGTAGTAAATCAGCGTGTCGCAATCGGCAACGTCGCTTTGCTCTGCCACCAGGCTAAAGCGCGCGCGCTCGCCCATCTGGCGGCTCAGCACCTGCCAGTGGTGGTAATACTGGGTGTGGGCACGGCTTTCAGCACAGTCGAAACGCGCAGGCAGGTCATCCTGCATATCTCCGGCAAAAAGAATACGGCTTTCTTCGAAATCATCACTGTGACGCAGCAAGACTTCACTTGCCGGGGTAAATGCAGACATGAATTGTTCCTCAATAAACTCAGGCGGGGATTATAGTAGGTAGATGGCGCACTTTCGACACATTTGCTATATTTGCGCGCCTGAGAGACAGGAGCTTTCCCTATGACATCCCGACGAGACTGGCAGTTGCAGCAGCTGGGTATTACCCAGTGGGCCTTGCGTCGCCCGACGGCGTTGCAGGGTGAAATTGCCATTGCCATTCCTGCGCATGTTCGCCTGGTGATGGTGGCGGAGGCGCTGCCTGCCCTGAATGAAGCCCTTATTGGCGATGTCCTTCTTAGCCTGAAGCTCACGCCCGATCAGGTATTACAGCTGACGCCAGAACGGGTCGCGATGCTGCCTCCTGACAGCCGCTGCAACAGCTGGCGGATGGGAGAGGTGAACGAACTCGCCCTTGAGGGAAGCCAGATAAGCTCTCCCGTGCTGGAAGAGCTAAAAGCAAACCCAAAAGCGCGCAGCGCGCTGTGGCAACAAATCTGCAAATATGAACACGATTTCTTCCCTCACGACGCCTGATCTGACGACAGCGTTCGCGATTGAAACACGCGCCCATGCGTTTCCGTGGAGCGAAAAAACATTCGCCAGCAATCAGGGCGACCGCTATCTGAACTACCGCCTGGATGTCGATGGCACGATGGCGGCATTCGCCATCACTCAGGTCGTGCTGGATGAAGCAACGCTGTTTAACATCGCGGTCGACCCGGCGTTTCAGCGCCGAGGCCTGGGAAGGGAGCTGCTGGAGTATTTAATTCGCGAGCTTGAAACCCGTGACGTTTTCACCCTGTGGCTGGAAGTACGCGCATCAAATGTCGCCGCCATCGCACTCTACGAAAGCTTAGGCTTTAACGAGGCGACAATCCGCCGTAACTACTACCCCACCGCAGAGGGACGTGAAGACGCCATCATCATGGCTCTGCCGCTTGGATAACGAAAATAAGGTTGTAACGATGAAATGGGACTGGATTTTCTTTGATGCCGACGAAACGCTGTTTACGTTTGACTCGTTCGGTGGCCTACAGCGGATGTTTCTGGATTATAGCGTTACCTTCACCGCTGAAGATTTTCAGGACTATCAGGCGGTTAATAAACCGCTGTGGGTGGATTACCAGAACGGTACTATCACCGCGTTGCAGCTGCAACATCAGCGCTTTGATGTGTGGGCAGAGCGCCTGAAGGTGAGTCCTGGCTCGCTGAATGATGCCTTCCTGAATGCGATGGCCGATATCTGCGCGCCGCTGCCGGGTGCGGTTTCCCTGCTGGACTCCCTGAAAGGTAAGGCGAAACTGGGTATTATTACCAACGGATTTACCGCCTTACAGCAGATCCGTCTTGAACGTACCGGCCTGCGCGATCATTTCGATGCGCTGGTGATTTCCGAAGAAGTGGGCGTACCAAAACCCGATCCGCGTATTTTCGATTACGCGCTGGCGCAGGCAGGCAATCCTGAGCGCGAACGCGTGCTGATGGTAGGGGACACCGCCGAGTCGGATATTCTGGGTGGCATGAACTCGGGCTTGTCGACCGTCTGGCTGAATGCGCACGGTCGCGTGCAGCCTGAAGGTATCCAACCGACCTGGACCGTCTCGTCATTGAACGAACTGGAGCAACTCCTGTGTAAACAATGATTGCCTGCCCCCTATTGATGGGTAAAATAGCCGCAATTTTGTATTCCATGATGCGTGGCGTGCTGCCGCGCTTATAAAAGAAGATTTGATTATGACGTTGTCTCCTTATCTGCAAGAGGTGGCCAAGCGCCGCACTTTTGCCATTATCTCTCACCCGGATGCCGGTAAAACGACCATCACCGAAAAGGTGCTGCTGTTCGGACAGGCTATTCAGACTGCCGGTACGGTTAAAGGCCGTGGCTCCAGCCAGCATGCAAAATCTGACTGGATGGAGATGGAAAAGCAGCGTGGTATTTCGATTACCACCTCCGTGATGCAGTTCCCGTATCACGATTGCCTGGTGAACCTGCTGGACACCCCGGGCCACGAAGACTTCTCCGAAGATACCTATCGTACGCTGACGGCGGTTGACTGCTGTCTGATGGTTATCGATGCCGCAAAAGGTGTAGAAGACCGTACCCGTAAGCTGATGGAAGTTACCCGTCTGCGCGATACGCCGATCCTCACTTTTATGAACAAACTCGACCGTGACATCCGCGATCCGATGGAAGTGATGGATGAAGTGGAAAGCGAGCTGAAGATCGCCTGTGCACCAATTACCTGGCCAATCGGCTGCGGTAAGCTGTTTAAAGGTGTTTACCATCTCTATAAAGATGAGACTTACCTGTATCAGACCGGTAAGGGTCACACTATTCAGGAAGTGCGCGTTGTGAAAGGCCTGGACAACCCAGAGCTGGACGTAGCGGTAGGTGAAGAGCTGGCCGCGCAGTTGCGCGACGAGCTGGAGCTGGTGAAAGGCGCCTCCCACGAGTTCGATAAAGAGCTGTTCCTGGCAGGCGAAATTACCCCGGTCTTCTTCGGTACCGCGCTGGGTAACTTCGGTGTTGATCATATGCTCGACGGTCTGGTGGAGTGGGCGCCGCGTCCGATGCCGCGTAAAACCGACACCCGTGAAGTCGAAGCAAAAGAAGAGAAATTCACCGGCTTCGTCTTTAAAATTCAGGCCAATATGGACCCAAAACACCGCGACCGCGTGGCCTTTATGCGTGTGGTGTCCGGTAAATATGAAAAGGGCATGAAGCTTCGCCAGGTGCGTATCGGTAAAGACGTGGTGATCTCCGACGCGCTGACCTTTATGGCGGGCGACCGTTCTCACGTTGAAGAAGCGTATCCGGGTGACATCATCGGCCTGCATAACCACGGCACGATCCAGATCGGTGATACCTTCACCCAGGGCGAGATGATGAAGTTCACCGGCATCCCGAACTTTGCGCCGGAGCTGTTCCGTCGTATTCGTCTGCGCGATCCGCTGAAGCAAAAACAGCTGCTGAAAGGCCTGGTACAGCTTTCCGAAGAGGGTGCGGTACAGGTATTCCGCCCAATTGCGAACAACGATCTGATCGTTGGTGCGGTCGGTGTGTTGCAGTTTGACGTGGTAGTTGCGCGTCTTAAGAGCGAATACAACGTTGAAGCGATTTACGAATCCGTAAACGTGGCGACTGCGCGCTGGGTTGAGTGTTCTGACGTGAAGAAATTCGAAGAATTTAAGCGTAAGAATGAGATCCAGCTGGCGCTCGATGGCGGCGATAACCTGACATACATCGCCCCAACCATGGTTAACCTGAACCTGACGCAGGAACGCTATCCTGACGTTCAGTTCCGCAAAACGCGCGAACACTAATCCCCTCTCAGAGCACGGTTTTCGCCGTGCTCTTCTTAATTCCCTGCCTTATTAGACCCTTGCGGAATGTTCTTAAATCATCCCGTTCGGCGTTGGTTTGCCTGTTTTTTGACCGATTCTGAATGCGGCACCGCGAGACTGTTCTATATTTAACTCAGTGTTTAACCTCGTCGGTGGGTGAATTGACTGTTTTATTACCTGAAAATGATTTCCCTTACTGACTGTTGGTTTATTCACAGCATTTACAACTAACGAAAAGGAACGTTAGCCGCTCAAATAGCGAGCAAACTACAGGAACACATCGATGAATATGACAAGACCTAAGATTTCAAAATCTCTGCTGGCCGTAGCCCTGGGGTGCATCGTGACAAGCGGTTCTGCTTTTGCAGAAAACACCACGATGGATAAAGCCCAGTCCGTGGCGACAAGCACGGGGGAAAAAATCGATAGCTCGATGAATAAAGTCGGTAACTTCATGGATGACAGCGCTATCACCGCTAAAGTGAAAGCCGCGCTGGTGGACGATAAAAACATCAAGAGCACCGACATCTCCGTCAAAACAGAGGGCAGCGTCGTTACGCTGAGCGGCTTTGTGGAGAGCCAGACCCAGGCTGAACAGGCTGTTGCGGTTGCTAAGGGGGTAGAAGGTGTGACCTCCGTCAGCGACAAATTGCATGTCCGCGACAGTAAAAATGGCTCTATGCAGGGTTATGCCGGTGATGCTGCAACCACCAGTGAAATCAAAGCCAGGCTTCTGGCTGATGACGTCGTACCGTCACGAAAAGTGAAAGTAGAAACTACCGATGGTGTGGTTCAGTTGTCCGGTACCGTCGATTCTCAGGCGCAAATTGAACGCGCCGAAGCCATTGCGAAAGCGGTTGATGGCGTCAAAAGCGTCAAAAATGACCTGAAATCGAAGTAACACATCGCAATTCGTTCTTCTGACTGAGGCCGGAAGACGGAATAAGAATTACACCTGGAATCATCAGCAGTGAACGCTCGCGACTTGCGGTCGACATTAACTATGGTAAAGGAGAGTCTTATGTTTCGATGGGGCATTATTTTTCTGGTTATCGCGTTAATTGCCGCCGCGCTGGGCTTTGGTGGTCTGGCGGGTACAGCGGCAGGGGCAGCGAAAATTGTCTTCGTTGTCGGTATTATTCTGTTCCTGGTCAGCCTGTTTACCGGACGACGCCGTCCGTAGCGACACACACTCTGACAGCAACATCAAAGCCAGTCTCCCGACTGGCTTTTTCTGGTTTGAGCCTGGCGTAAGGTGTAGGTTACTGTGTATTCACAAAACAAATAACGCAGGAAAGCAGAGGTGGGGCAACGAATTCCCGTTACGCTCGGCAATATTACGCCGCTGGCGCTTAAGCCGTTTCGTCCGGGCCAGCTTGCACTGGTGTGCGAGGGCGGCGGGCAGCGCGGTATCTTCACGTCTGGCGTGCTGGATGAGTTTATGCGTGCGCAATTCAACCCATTCGACCTGTTTTTAGGCACCTCGGCGGGGGCGCAAAACCTCTCCGCCTATGTGTGTAACCAGCCGGGCTATGCTCGCAAAGTGATCATGCGTTACACCACCTCGCGGGATTTTTTTAACCCGGTGCGCTTTGTTCGCGGGGGGAATTTAATCGATCTCGACTGGTTGTTAGATTCCACCGCCAGCCAGATGCCGCTGGCGATGGACACGGCATCGCGCCTGTTCGATACCGGAAAAGAATTCTGGATGTGCGCCAGCCGGGGCGATGACTACACGCCGGGGTATTTTTCACCGCAGAAAGAGAACTGGCTCGATATCATTCGTGCCTCCAGCGCCATTCCGGGGTTCTATCGCACTGGCGCAATGCTTGACGGGGTGAGCTACCTTGACGGCGGTATCAGCGATGCGGTGCCGGTACAGGAAGCCGCGCGCAGAGGGGCAAAAACCATTGTGGTGATCCGCACTGTGCCTTCGCAAATGTACTACACCCCACAATGGTTCAAGCGCATGGAGCGCTGGCTGGGTGATAGCAGCCTGCAGCCGCTGGTGAATATCGCCCAGCGACATGAAGCGAGTTACGGCGCAATGCAGCGCTTTATCGAAAAACCGCCGGGTAAGTTGCGGATCTTTGAGATCTATCCGCCGAAACCACTGTTGAGTATGGCGCTGGGCAGCCGTTTACCTGCACTGCGTGATGACTATAAAACGGGGCGGCTTTGCGGGCGCTACTTCCTGGCAACGGTAGGTAAACTGCTGGCCGAGCACCCGCCTTTCCATCGACATAAACGGATCATAACGCCGCCTGCCATTGTGGCCAATGACGCACTGGCGATGCCGCGAGTCGACATTGCGCAGGCGAATGATACAACATTTGATAATGAGGATTTGGCGTGACGTACCGCTTTGTCGACACCCATTGCCACTTTGATTTTCCGCCCTTTACCGGTAATGAAGAACAAAGCATTGATCGCGCCGCGCAGGCGGGCGTTCAGGCGATCGTCGTGCCTGCCATTGAAGCCGCTCACTTCGACCGTGTGCAGGATCTCGCCCGGCGACATGATGCACTGTATGCCGCACTCGGCCTGCATCCGATCGTTATTGAGCGCCATCTGGACGAACATATCGACAGGCTGGACGAAATATTACGCACGCCCGAGAAGAAGCGGGTGGCTATTGGTGAGATTGGCCTGGATCTCTATCGCGAGGATCCGCATTTTGAACGCCAGCAGACTCTCCTCGACGCGCAGCTCCGGCTGGCAAAGCAGCACGATCTCCCGGTGATCCTCCACTCGCGCCGCACTCACGACAAACTGGCTCTGCACCTGAAACGCATAAATTTACCCCGTACTGGCGTGGTGCACGGATTTTCCGGCAGTTTGCAGCAGGCTGAACGCTTTATCGGGCTGGGCTATCGCATTGGTGTTGGCGGGACGATTACCTACCCACGAGCCAGCAAGACCCGGGATGTGATGGCACAGCTACCGCTGACGGCGTTATTGCTGGAAACCGACGCACCCGACATGCCGCTAAACGGTTTTCAGGGGCAACCTAATCGCCCGGAACAGGCGGCGCGCGTTTTCGACACGCTATGTGAACTGCGCAGAGAGCCTGCGGATGTGATTGCGGATGCCTTGCTGAGCAACACCCGCTCGCTGTTTGGCATTGCGCTATAGATAGAGCGCCGGGCGGATCACGGCGATCTTCTCTTTTTCCAGCGCCAGTGCCAGTGGCTCAATATCGGCAGGCGTTGCGCTACGCCAGCTGGCCGCCTCACCGTAAACCCCTTGTGCATGAAACGCGTTGATCCTCACCGGGATATTGCCCAGCGAGTGAATAAACACGATTAGCGCTTTGATATGCTCCAGATAATCGCACTTCTCAGGGATAACCAGTAACCGCAGCTCGGTCAGCCGGTTATGCTGCGCCAGCAAGCGGATACTCTGCTTTATCTGCGGGTTTTCACGTCCGGTCAGGTAGCGGTGATGTTCGTTTCCCCAGGCTTTGAGATCCAGCATGGCACCATCGAGAACCGGCAATAACTTCTGCCAGCCGGTTTCCCCGAGCAGGCCGTTACTGTCGACCAGACGGGTCAAATGATGAAGGGTTGGCTCTGTTTTCATCGCTGTGAACAGTGCCACCAGAAACGGCAGTTGCGTTGTGGCCTCACCGCCGCTCACGGTGATGCCATCGATAAACGGCGCGACTTTGCGAATGTGCGCGAGGATATCGTTTACGCTAAAGCGTTGCGCCATCGGTGTGGCCTGCTGCTGGCAAAGGTGCAGGCAGGTGTCACACTGTTTGCAGTCGCTTTCCTGCCACCAGACCCGCCCGGCCTGAATATTCAGCGCGTCGTGCGGACAATGGGGAACGCAGTCGCCGCAGTCGTTGCAGCGGCCGATGGTCCACGGGTTGTGGCAGGATTTACAGCGCAGGTTACAGCCCTGGAGGAACAGCGCCAGGCGGCTGCCTGGACCGTCCACGCAGGAGAAGGGGATAATCTGACTAACTAAAGCGCATCTGTTGTTCATGGCTTACCACCCGTGGCTGGCGATCCAGGATACGTGTATTGCGCGCGGCTTCTTCTCCAAGCCAGGTGGTTTGGGTGCGCGACCCTTCCTCACGGTATTTTTGCAGGTCTGATAATCGCACCATGTATCCGGTCACGCGGACCAAATCGTTACCCGCCACGTTGGCCGTAAACTCGCGCATCCCGGCTTTAAAGGCCCCCAGACACAGCTGCACTACTGCCTGCGGATTACGTTTTACCGTCTCTTCCAGGGTCAGAATATCGCTGATACCTGAAGGGTAATGCTGGTGATGTGGAGCAACCGCGAGCAGATGGCTAATCGGATCGGGTTCATCGCCGTACGGCAGGCGTGCGCCTGGCGTTGTCCCGATGTCCGAGCTTATCCCGGACTGCGCGTGCAGCAGGGCATGGTGATTCCAGCCATGCTTCACCGGCGTGTTTTCGACAAAAGCGGCGAGCTGCGCGCTGATGCGATAACCCAGCGCGTTGGCCTGTTCATCTTTACCGTAACGCCCGTCCATCCCGGCTTTTTCACATAGGGTGTTAACCGCCTCAGCAAGGCCATACATGCCAAACATCGGTACAAAACGATCGGCATCTATCAGCCCCTCTTTCACCAGGAAGCTATTCTCAAAGAAGCCCGATTTTTCATACAGGAAGTTGCAGCGCGCGTTGATGATGGCGATTTGCTGCTGGCAGTAGTGCGGAAGCGTGCGGGTGAAGAAATCATCAGGCGAATCGCTCTGCTCAGCAATGGCTTTCAGGTTGAGGCGTACCAGCGTGCTACCACCACCCGCCAGCGGCAGAGAATTGTAACAACTGACCACACCATAACGACCTTTTGTGAAAATTTTATCATTTATCGGGCCGTTAGAAATATGAGGTTTGCTGCACTCACAAATATTTTTCGCCACCTCAAGCAGCAAATCATCAGGTGTAATTTCGGGATCATAAATGAAGGTTAAATTCGGTGCGACCTGCTTCAGCTCTGCATCAGCCCGTAAAATTGCCCGCGTAACAGGTGTATCCGCCGGGCCGATGTTTGCGTGCATAAAAGCATCTGGCAGTGTCCTGTCGAGATAGCGCCAGAAACGTTTTATGCGGCTATCGATTTCTTCTTGTGTTAGAATTCTAACATACGGTTGCAGTAGCGCATCAAGCTGGCCCAGATACACGGGCATGGATGTGACTGATGGAACATGGTGGTAAAGGATGGTTAGCAGTGAGAGAGCATCATCAAGGTCTTTCGCACCTTCCAGCTCCAGCCATGCTGAACCGTTAGCCAGGAATTTTGCGTAATCCGGCAGAACGTAACGGGGTTTGAAAGGCGCATGGCCTTCGAACATGTCGCAGATAAAACCCGCGTCCAGCGCCGCTCTGGCGGCCTGTGGCAAAGCAGGATAGGGAAGGGCGTTTTCCGCCTCCAGCGCCAGAAAATGACGTTTTTGCTCAGGTGTGAGTACCGGGCTTGTCACAATGTGCTGGCAACGTTGTTGCAGGGCGTCAGGGCTGGAGTGGGACATATTCACTTCCTTTATTGTTCTGCGATTGATGAGCGGATTGTAGGAAGTCACCCCACGGAGGCTTTTGATCCGACAGGGGTAATCGCTGCTTTAGTCAGCAGTTTGAGCAAGAAAATTTGAAGTTGATCTCATTACAGCAATGCAAATTTGTACGAAGTTTTCATTAACTGTGATGAATGTCGAAGTGTGTATGCGAGTGGATGTTAGAATACTAACAGAGCCGCAAGGTGAAATTTTATACGGCGATGCCGTTGGAGAATGTTATGACCGATTTAACTGCAAGCAGCCTGCGTGCGTTGAAACTAATGGACCTGACCACCCTGAACGATGACGACACCAATGAGAAAGTCATCGCTCTGTGCCATCAGGCGAAAACGCCTGTCGGTAACACCGCAGCCATCTGTATCTACCCGCGCTTTATCCCAATTGCACGTAAGACTCTGAACGAGCAGGGCACCCCGGATGTGCGTATTGCAACCGTGACTAACTTCCCGCACGGCAACGACGATATCGACATTGCGCTGGCAGAAACCCGTGCGGCGATTGCTTACGGCGCTGATGAAGTTGACGTGGTGTTCCCATACCGCTCGCTGATCGCGGGCAACGAACAGGTTGGTTTTGACCTGGTGAAAGCCTGTAAAGACGCCTGTGCGGCGGCAAACGTGCTGCTTAAAGTGATCATCGAAACCGGTGAGCTGAAAGAAGAGCGCCTTATCCGTAAAGCATCTGAGATCGCTATCAAAGCCGGTGCAGATTTCATCAAAACCTCTACCGGTAAAGTGCCAGTCAACGCGACCCCGGAAAGCGCGCGCATCATGATGGAAGTCATTCGCGATATGGGCGTGTCCAAAACCGTTGGTTTCAAACCTGCGGGCGGCGTGCGTACCGCGGAAGACGCGCAGCAGTTCCTGGCGATTGCCGACGAGCTGTTCGGCGCTGACTGGGCGGATTCCCGTCACTACCGCTTCGGCGCATCCAGCCTGCTGGCAAGCCTGCTCAAAGCGCTGGGTCACGGCGACGGTAAGAGCGCAAGCAGCTACTAATTTTTGAATGACCGGGTGGCGCATAGCGCTCCCGGCCTACTTCGGGAGGTTACCGTGTTTCTCGCACAAGAAATTATTCGTAAAAAACGTGATGGTCACGCATTAAGCGACGAAGAGATCCGCTTCTTTATCAACGGCATTCGCGACAACACCGTCTCTGAAGGGCAAATTGCTGCTCTGGCGATGACCATCTTTTTCCACGATATGTCGATGCCTGAACGTGTCTCGTTGACCATGGCGATGCGAGATTCAGGGACCGTTCTGGACTGGAAAAGCCTCAACCTTAATGGCCCTATTGTCGACAAACACTCTACCGGCGGTGTGGGTGATGTTACCTCACTGATGCTTGGCCCAATGGTTGCGGCCTGCGGTGGTTATATTCCGATGATCTCCGGGCGTGGCCTGGGTCACACCGGCGGCACGCTGGATAAACTGGAAGCCATTCCGGGCTTCGACATCTTCCCGGATGACAATCGCTTCCGCGAAATTATTAAAGACGTTGGTGTGGCGATTATCGGCCAGACCAGCTCTCTTGCACCGGCGGACAAGCGTTTCTACGCCACCCGCGACATTACCGCGACTGTTGACTCCATCCCGCTGATCACCGCTTCGATCCTCGCCAAAAAACTGGCGGAAGGCCTGGATGCGCTGGTGATGGACGTGAAAGTGGGCAGCGGCGCGTTTATGCCAACCTATGAACTTTCCGCCCAGCTTGCTGAAGCGATCGTTGGCGTTTCCAACGGTGCTGGTGTGCGCACCACCGCGCTGCTGACGGACATGAATCAGGTGCTGGCATCCAGCGCAGGTAACGCCGTTGAAGTGCGCGAAGCTGTGCAGTTCCTGACGGGTGAATACCGTAACCCACGTCTGTTCGACGTCACCATGGCGCTGTGCGTTGAGATGCTTATCTCCGGCAAGCTTGCCAAAGATGATGCCGAAGCTCGGGCGAAATTGCAGGCTGTGCTGGATAACGGCAAAGCGGCAGAGATCTTCGGTCGTATGGTGGCTGCGCAGAAAGGCCCAACCGATTTCGTGGAAAACTACGCGAAATACCTGCCAACGGCGACGCTCAGCAAAGCTGTCTATGCCGATACCGAAGGCTTTATTTCCGCAATGGATACCCGTGAGCTCGGTATGGCGGTGGTGTCGATGGGTGGCGGTCGTCGTCAGGCATCTGACACGATTGATTACAGCGTTGGCTTTACCGACATGGTTCGTCTGGGCGACAGCGTTGACGGCCAACGTCCGCTGGCGGTTATCCACGCGAAAGACGAAGCCAGCTGGCAGGATGCGGCGAGAGCGGTGAAAGCGGCAATCACGCTTGATGATAAAGCACCAGAAAGCACACCGACTGTCTATCGCCGTATCACTGAATAACTGTATACTGATCTGATCGCTATTTTTTGAAGCACTAAGTACGGAGAACAATTATGAAACGTGCATTTATTATGGTGCTGGACTCATTCGGCATCGGCGCAACCGAAGATGCAGAACGTTTTGGTGACGTGGGTTCCGATACCATGGGTCACATCGCTGAAGCCTGCGCCAAAGGTGAAGCGGACAACGGTCGTAAAGGCCCTCTGACTCTGCCAAACCTGACCAGCCTCGGCCTGGTGAAAGCGCATGAAGGTTCCACCGGCAAAATCGCAGCCGGTATGGACGGTAACGCAGAAGTGGTGGGCGCATACGCCTGGGCGCACGAGCTCTCTTCCGGTAAAGATACCCCGTCTGGCCACTGGGAAATCGCCGGTGTTCCGGTTCTGTTCGAATGGGGCTATTTCTCCGATCACCAGAACAGCTTCCCGCAGGAGTTGTTGGATAAACTGGTGAAGCGTGCAAACCTGCCGGGTTATCTCGGTAACTGCCACTCCTCCGGTACCGTTATCCTGGATGAGCTCGGTGAAGAGCATATGAAAACCGGCAAACCGATTTTCTATACCTCAGCTGACTCCGTGTTCCAGATTGCCTGCCACGAAGAGACCTACGGCCTGGATAAGCTGTATGAGCTGTGCGAAATCGCCCGTGAAGAGCTGACCGAAGGCGGCTACAACATTGGCCGTGTTATCGCGCGTCCGTTTATCGGCGACAAAGCGGGTAACTTCCAGCGTACCGGTAACCGTCATGACCTGGCTGTTGAGCCGCCAGCACCGACTGTGCTGCAAAAACTGGTTGAAGAGAAAGACGGCCACGTGGTTTCCGTTGGTAAAATCGCGGACATCTATGCCAACTGCGGTATCACCAAAAAAGTGAAAGCCACCGGTCTGGATGCGCTGTTCGATGCCACCATCAAAGAGATGAAAGAAGCGGGAGACAAGACCATTGTCTTTACCAACTTCGTGGACTTCGACTCCTCCTGGGGACACCGTCGCGATATCGCCGGTTATGCTGCCGGTCTGGAGCTGTTCGACCGCCGTCTGCCAGAGCTGATGGAGCTGCTGGGTGAAGATGACATTCTGATCCTGACCGCTGACCACGGCTGTGACCCAAGCTGGACCGGTACTGACCACACCCGTGAGCACATTCCGGTGCTGGTGTATGGTCCAAAAGTGAAACCTGGTTCTCTGGGCCACCGTGAAACCTTCGCGGATATTGGCCAGACAATTGCAAAATACTTTGGTACGTCCGACATGGAATATGGCAAAGCCATGTTCTGAGGCACATTGGGTGCGGCCTGATGCCCTCACCCCAACCCTCTCCCACAGGGAGAGGGAGAATTTAAAATGAAAAGGAACTGAAGATGGCAACTCCACACATTAACGCAGAAATGGGCGATTTCGCTGACGTTGTTCTGATGCCAGGCGACCCGCTGCGTGCGAAGCACATCGCTGAAACCTTCCTGGAAGATGTGCGTGAAGTGAACAACGTGCGTGGCATGTTGGGCTTCACCGGGACTTACAAAGGCCGCAAGATCTCTGTCATGGGGCACGGTATGGGTATCCCATCCTGCTCGATCTACACCAAAGAGCTGATCACCGATTTCGGCGTGAAGAAAATCATTCGTGTAGGCTCCTGCGGCGCGGTTCGTATGGACGTGAAACTGCGTGATATCGTTATCGGCATGGGTGCATGCACCGATTCCAAAGTGAACCGTATGCGTTTCAAAGATCATGACTTTGCTGCGATTGCAGACTTCGGCATGGTACGTGACGCGGTTGACGCGGCAAAAGCGCTGGGCGTTGACGCTCGCGTGGGCAACATCTTCTCTGCTGATCTGTTCTATGCACCAGACGGCGGTGAAATGTTCGACGTGATGGAAAAATACGGCATCCTGGGCGTGGAAATGGAAGCGGCAGGTATCTACGGCGTAGCGGCTGAGTTTGGTGCAAAAGCACTGACCATCTGCACCGTGTCTGACCACATCCGTACGCACGAGCAGACGACTGCTGCTGAGCGTCAGACCACCTTCAACGACATGATCAAAATCGCGCTGGAATCCGTTCTGCTGGGCGATAAAGAGTAAGACCTGTTGTGCCGGGTGGCGGCTTCGCCTGACCCGGCCTACGGTGTTGTAGGCCCGCTAAGCGTAGCGCCAGCGGGCTTTGTTTTAGCGAACAGCCCGTGCAATCCACGCCGACAATTCACGCAGTTCTTTTTCCTGTTCCGGGAAATCCACCAACAACGCATCGCACTCCTGTTGAAGCACGTCCGGATGATAAAGACAGCCCTGCAAACGTGCCGCCAGCGCTTCTAACGGGGCCGGATTAAGGCTATCGGTAAAGACCTGTGTCCGGGTAATATGACCTTTATCAACGTCAAAATGCAGCTCTACGCCGCCCCAGGTAAAGCGCTCATCCAGCAGGTGAGAGAACGCCGGTGCCTGACCAAAGTTCCACTCCCAACTGCTCTGGCGGGCGAAGGTTTCCGCGAAGTTCGGCAGATCGGGGGTCTTGTCGGGTGAAATCACTTCTGCTTCGACGCCTTCACCGTAATGGGCAAAGAACGCCTCGCGGATAGCCTCGCAAATCTGTTCGTGCGTGACGCCAGGCAGCAGCTCAACCAGATTCGCGACGCGGCCGCGTACGGAAGTGATGCCTTTAGCCTGAAGCTTTTTCTTGTCCGGGTTAAGGTAGTTGGCCAGACGGCTGAGATCGGCGTTGAGCAGCAGTGTGCCGTGATGGAAACCGCGATCTTTGGTTTCGCGATACGCCGAGCCGGAAACCTTGCGATCGCCTTCCTCTGTACTGACCACCAGATCATTGCGCCCGGACGCTTCAGCCTGAACGCCAAGCGCGTTCAGGGCATTGAGCACGATGGCCGTGGAGATGGTTTTATCGTACTCCGGTTTACCCGCCATAAAGGTAAAGCAGGTGTTGCCCAGATCGTGAAACACCGCGCCGCCCCCGCTGCTCCGGCGTGCCAGACGGACGTTATCCTCTTCCATACGCCGAGTGTTGCACTCTTTCCATGGGTTTTGCGCCCGGCCAATGACCACGGTATCGGCGTTACGCCACAGGAAGAGTACGCGTTGGGTGGCGGGCATTTGGCGGAAGATGCACTCTTCCACCGCGAGGTTAAACCAGGGATCGTAAGAGTCAGAGATAAGCAGGCGTAATGTCGTCATGGCAAAGTTCCTTTTCCGAATCATCCGCCCACTTTATCACTAATCTTTCTTCTCGCTCTCTTCGTCTTCAGGAATAGACTTGCTGGCGGTCAACAGGAAGGGGGACTGCTGCCAGCGTGTGCGTTTTCCCTGCAACAGGGTACGCGCCAGCACCACGCCAATGGCCAGCGAAAGCAGCAACATCAGGCGCAGAATATTGGTGGTGTTATCCACCTGTTTGGCTTCGGTAGGCAGCGTGTGGGTGTCGAGCGTCAGGCGCAAATATCCCAGCGGGCCATTTTTCCCCTGAATAGGTTCGACGATTTGCTGGTTGAAGTAGCCCCCGGCTTTTTTACCGTCCAGCGCCAGCCTGTCGCGCACGTCGACGTGCTCACCCGCACGGGCGATCAGGTCGCCCTGTTCGTCATAGACTCCGGCATCCAGAATACGGCTGTTCTCCGTAAGCTGGCGTAATACCTGGCTTATTCGCTTGTCATCCGGCGTTTCAGTACGCATAGATGGTGCAACGTTAAGGGTCACCTGACGCGCCAGCGTGCGGGCCAACTCTTCAAGTTGCGGATTGCGTTGCCGTTGATGATTCTGGCTAAACCATGATGCCCCTTGCATCAGCGCCACCAGGAGCGCCAGACAGATAAGGACAATCACGGCACGATGAAGCCGGAATTTCAGTTTTGCGCGAGCCATATTCCACCTGCTGAAAATTTACGGCTTAATGTTGCCAGAAGTGATGGTTACAGGGTAGCCTCATGCGTTATTTTCCCTCTGGAACCTTCCGGCGCGAACGAAATTACAGGAGCTTCAATGCCGAACATTACCTGGTGCGACCTGCCAACGGATGTCTCTTTATGGCCAGGATTGCCGCTCTCTTTAAGTGGTGATGAGGTGATGCCTCTGGATTACCACGCCGGTCGTAGCGGCTGGCTGCTGTACGGACGCGGCCTCGATAAGCAGCGCCTGACGCAATATCAAACCAAACTGGGTGCTGCGATGGTGATCGTTGCAGCCTGGTGCGTGGAGGATTACCAGGTTATTCGCCTGGCCGGTTCCCTGACGCAGCGCGCCACGCGCCTGGCACACGATGCCGGGCTGGACGTGGCCCCGCTGGGCAAAATCCCGCATCTGAAAACGCCTGGTTTACTGGTCATGGATATGGACTCTACCGCCATCCAGATCGAGTGCATCGACGAAATAGCCAAACTGGCCGGCAGCGGTGAGCTGGTGGCAGAAGTGACGGAACGCGCGATGCGTGGCGAGCTGGACTTTACCGCAAGCCTCAGACAACGCGTGGCAACCCTGAAAGGGGCCGATGCCAATATTCTACGTCAGGTGCGTGATGAGCTGCCGCTGATGCCAGGGCTAACGCAATTAGTGCTGAAGATGGAAACGCTGGGCTGGAAAGTGGCAATTGCTTCTGGTGGTTTCACTTTCTTCGCCGATTACCTGCGTGACAAGCTGCGCCTGACCACCGTGGTGGCGAACGAGCTGGAGATCATGGACGGTAAACTGACCGGTCATGTGATTGGCGACATTGTGGACGCGCAGTACAAAGCGAACACGCTGACCCGTCTGGCTGAAAAATATGAAATTCCTGTCGTACAAACCGTGGCGATTGGTGATGGTGCTAACGATCTGCCGATGATCAAAGCAGCGGGTCTGGGCATTGCCTACCATGCCAAGCCAAAAGTGAATGAAAAGACGGAAGTGACCATCCGTCATGCTGACCTGATGGGGGTTTTCTGCATTCTCTCTGGCAGCATTAATCAGAAATAACGAGGTAAACCGTGGCGAAAGCTCCAAAACGCGCATTTGTCTGTAATGAATGTGGCGCGGATTATCCGCGCTGGCAGGGGCAATGCAGTGCCTGTCATGCCTGGAACACCATTACCGAAGTGCGTGGTGTGGCGGCTTCGCCGAGCGTGGCCCGCAATGAGCGCCTCAGCGGCTATGCGGGGAATGCCGGTGTGGCGAAAGTCCAGAAGCTCTCGGACATCAGCCTGGAAGAGTTGCCACGTTTCTCTACCGGATTCAAAGAGTTCGACCGTGTGCTTGGCGGTGGGGTAGTGCCGGGTAGCGCCATTCTTATCGGCGGTAACCCGGGGGCCGGTAAATCGACGCTGCTGCTGCAAACCCTGTGCAAACTCGCCGAGCAGATGAAAACCCTGTACGTCACGGGGGAAGAGTCATTGCAGCAGGTGGCGATGCGTGCGCACCGTCTTGGTCTGCCGACCAGCAACCTGAACATGCTCTCGGAAACCAGCATTGAACAGATTTGCATGATTGCTGAAGAAGAGCAGCCGAAGCTGATGGTTATCGATTCCATCCAGGTGATGCACATGGCGGATATCCAGTCTTCGCCAGGCAGTGTGGCTCAGGTGCGCGAAACCGCAGCCTATCTGACACGCTTTGCCAAAACGCGCGGCGTGGCGATTGTGATGGTTGGCCACGTAACCAAAGATGGCTCGCTTGCCGGGCCGAAAGTGCTCGAACACTGTATCGACTGCTCGGTGATGCTCGACGGCGATGCGGACTCCCGTTTCCGTACGCTGCGCAGCCATAAAAACCGCTTTGGCGCGGTGAATGAGCTGGGCGTCTTTGCCATGACCGAACAGGGGCTGCGTGAAGTCAGTAATCCGTCAGCCATCTTCCTCAGCCGTGGTGATGAAGTCACCTCCGGCAGTTCGGTGATGGTGCTCTGGGAAGGTACGCGCCCGCTGCTGGTGGAAATCCAGGCGCTGGTGGATGTCTCGATGATGGGCAACCCGCGGCGTGTGGCGGTTGGCCTGGAGCAGAACCGGTTAGCTATCCTGCTGGCCGTGTTGCACCGTCACGGCGGCCTGCAAATGGCGGATCAGGACGTCTTTGTTAACGTGGTGGGCGGTGTTAAAGTCACCGAAACCAGTGCTGACCTCGCATTGCTGCTGGCGATGGTGTCCAGCCTGCGCGACAGGCCGCTACCGCAGGATCTGGTGGTCTTTGGCGAAGTAGGTCTTGCCGGGGAAATTCGCCCGGTGCCGAGCGGCCAGGAGCGTATCTCTGAGGCGGCCAAACACGGGTTCCGTCGGGCTATTGTGCCAGCGGCGAACGTGCCGAAAAAAATCCCTGAAGGGATGCAGGTTTTCGGCGTGAAGAAACTCGCAGATGCATTAAGTGTCTTTGACGACTTATAATTATACCCGTCATACTTCAAGTTGCATGTGCGTTGGCTGCGTTCGCTTACCCCGGTCACTTACCTTTAGTAAGCTCCGGGGATGCGCTTCCTTGCCGCCTTCCTGCAACTCGAATTATTTAGGGTATGTGTATTCGATGTTGCAGGAGGCACCGTAATTAATGTCATCATTTGACTATCTCAAGACCGCAATTCGCCAGAAAGGCTGCACCTTGCAGCAGGTGGCGGATGCCAGCGGTATGACCAAAGGCTATCTGAGCCAACTGCTGAATGCCAAAATCAAAAGCCCCAGTGCGCAAAAGCTGGAAGCATTGCATCGCTTCCTGGGGCTAGAATTTCCGCGTATGCAGAAGAATATCGGTGTGGTTTTTGGCAAGTTTTACCCGCTGCATACCGGGCATATCTATCTGATCCAGCGCGCCTGTAGCCAGGTTGATGAGTTGCACATCATCATGGGCTACGACGAAAAACGTGACCGCGAGTTGTTCGAAGACAGCGCTATGTCGCAACAGCCGACGGTGCCGGATCGCCTGCGCTGGCTGCTCCAGACCTTTAAGTACCAGAAAAATATTCGTATTCATGCGTTCAATGAAGAGGGCATGGAGCCGTATCCGCACGGCTGGGACGTGTGGAGCAATGGCGTGAAAGCCTTTATGGAAGAGAAGGGGATCGCGCCTAACTGGATCTACACCTCTGAAGAGCTAGATGCCCCGCAGTTCCGCGAGCATCTGGGTACGGAAACGGTGCTTATCGACCCAAAACGCACCTTTATGAGCATCAGCGGGGCGCAGATCCGTGAAAACCCGTTCCGCTACTGGGATTACATTCCGACTGAAGTGAAACCGTTCTTTGTGCGTACGGTAGCCATTCTGGGCGGTGAGTCGAGCGGTAAGTCGACGCTGGTCAACAAGCTGGCGAACATCTTTAACACCACCAGTGCCTGGGAGTACGGGCGTGATTATGTCTTCTCCCATCTGGGCGGCGATGAGATGGCGCTCCAGTATTCCGACTACGATAAGATTGCGCTTGGACACGCGCAGTACATTGATTTTGCAGTGAAGTACGCCAACAAGGTGGCGTTTATCGATACGGATTTCGTCACCACGCAGGCGTTCTGTAAAAAGTACGAAGGCCGCGAACACCCGTTCGTCCAGGTGCTGATTGACGAATACCGCTTCGACCTGGTGATCCTGCTGGAAAACAACACCCCGTGGGTTGCTGATGGGATGCGCAGCCTTGGCAGCTCGGTAGACAGAAAAGAGTTCCAGACCATGCTGGTGGATATGCTGCACGAGAACAACGTGGAGTTTGTGCATGTCGAAGAATCAGACTACGACAACCGCTTCCTGCGCTGTGTGGAGCTGGTGAAAGAGATGATGGGGGAGCAGGGGTAAAAAACTTACCCCTCACCCTAACCCACTCCCCACAGGGGAGAGGGGATCGCACGGAGCTGTCTTTACCCTCTCCCCTGTGGGGAGAGGGCAGGGTGAGTGGGAACAACCCACTCAGTACTCAACCACGACTTTCCCCCGCATATGTCCGTCCAGCACTTTACGGTGTGCCTCACTGATGCTTTCCACGCTCAATCCGTGCAGTGTTTCACTGAGCGAGCTTTCCACCACGCCATTATCTACCAGCTTCGCCACCTCGTTTAAGATCTCACCCTGGCGTGCCATATCTGCGGTCTGGTACATGCTGCGGGTGTACATAAACTCCCAGTGCAGCGCGGCGGATTTGGATTTGAGTTTGTTCTGATCCAGCGGATGTTCGTTCTCGACGATTGTACAAATATGCCCCTGAGGTGCGATCAGGTCGCTCACGGCATCCCAGTGGCCGTCGGTATCATTGAGGATGAAAATATAATCCACAAAGTTGAGTCCCTGTTTTGCCAGTTCGCCTTTCAGATCGCGGTAGTTCACTACCATGTCTGCACCGCGATCCCGACACCACTTAGCTGAATCTTCCCGCGAGGCGGTGGCGATCACTTTTACCTTGCTGTTGTGCTTCGCAAACGGGATCGCAAGTGATCCCACACCGCCCGCTCCACCAATGATCAGCAGTGTTTTATCCTGCCCGGCATCCTGAATGTTCAGCCGCTCAAACAGCCCTTCCCACGCCGTCAAGGCGGTCAGTGGCAATGCAGCCGCAGCGGCCCAGCCCAGGCTTGCAGGCTTGCGCCCGACGATACGGGCATCAATCAGCTGATGCGTGGTGTTGCTACCCGGGCGGGTGATGTCACCTGCGTACCACACTTCATCGCCCGGTTTGAATCCGGTCACGCTTGCCCCAACGGCTTTAACGATGCCGCTGGCATCCCAGCCAAGAATTCGTGGGTCTTTCAGGCCATTTTTGGCAATACCTGCGTGTACTTTGGTATCGACCGGATTAATGGAAACGGCTTTCACCTCGACCAGCAGGTCGTGTTCGCCGGGCTGTGGCATCGGTTGGGAAATTTCAATAAAAGCAGCAGGATTTTCTGGGTTAACGGCAATAGCTTTGACTGACATGGTGAGCTCCTCAATGGAATGCGTTTTGTTGAGGCTAGTCTATTAAGTGGTCAGTTGCGTGATAAGATGGACAATCGAGAACGAAGTGTTCGCACAGGATGAACAATCATGTTTAAGCAGCTTCAGGATATGGCGCTGTTCGCGCTGGTGGCAGAAATGGGCAGTTTTACTGCGGCAGCGCAAAAGGCCGGGCTGCCAAAATCCAGCGTGAGCCAGCGGATCAGCCAGCTTGAACAACAGGTGGGGATCAGGCTGCTGAACCGCACTACGCGTAAGCTCAACCTGACCTTTGCGGGCGAGCATTATCTGGTGCATTGTCGGGAGATGCTGGCGGCCAGCGAGCGTGCCGAGTACGCCATTCAGCGGCTGCGGGAAAACCCCAGCGGGCGACTGCGGATCACCTGTCCGGCAGGGATTGGCGCGACGCTGCTGGCGCATATGAATGCCGAGTTTCAACTGCGCTACCCGGATGTCTCGCTGGATGTCTCTATCTCTGACGATGTGCTGGACCTGGTGGCGTCCGGGTTCGACGTGGCGCTGCGTACCGGTAAGCCGCAGGATTCATCGCTGATTGGCCGCATGATTGGGCACTGCCCGCGTTATATGCTGGCCTCGCCGGGCTACCTGGCACAGAGGGAGCCGCTTAGCCATCCCCGTCAGTTGGTGGAACATCGCTGTATTACCCATAAGTCGTGGTCAGAATGGCTGTTACAAAGTGAGAGCGAGGATTACCGCTATCTGCCGGATAACGCCCATATGACGGATAACCTGGTGTACGCCCGGGAATGTGCCATCGCAGGCGCCGGCATTACGCTGCTGCCTGCTTTTCTGCTGGAAGATAAGGTGGAGAAGGGGGCGTTGGTCAACGTGCTGCCAGAGTGGAATGTCGAAGGGAATGACCTGTGGCTGGCCTATCCGAGCCGCAAGCTGAATTCGCCGGCACTGATGAGCTATATCGACTTTGCGATGCAGTTTGATGAGGTGAAGCGGTTTTACGTGGGGCGGTGATACTGTGCGGCCTGATGCCCTCACCCTGACCCTCTCCCACGGGGTTGAGGAATCCCCACAAAAATACGAGCACGGACGACTCCCTCTCCTTTTTGGGGAGAGGGCTGGGGT
>NZ_JBSICG010000021.1:0-99081 GCF_056156645.1 Enterobacter sp. Li2LvB3
GTAGCGCCACCGGGCATGATAACGGCGAGTTAATTACTGTTATTGCTACGAATCTCTTTCCAGATCTGATCGCAACGTTTTGCCACTTCCTGATCGTTTCCGGTTTTACGCGCCTGGATACAGGCCTGGTAATCCATCACGCGGACGTTTTCCTGAGTTGCGAACTGCTCATGCGCCTTCTCTTTCTTCAGCACATTAAGCACGCTCTGGCAGGCTTCAATTTTCTCTGGCGAGCCTTCAGCTGTATTAATACAGGCGCTGTAAGCCTCTTTCAGACGCGAGTCCTCTTTTGGTGCCTGAGTCTGCGCACAAGCCACCAGCCCCGATGCCAGCATCGCGACGATTATGATTTTTTTCATCATTTTCAGTCTCCATTCCGGCGGGACTTAACCCGCCGGTCTGTTCATCAGAAGATTGTGAACGGGGCAATCACCATGAATTTCACGTCACGTTCATCCTGGAAGATGTTGCCGTAACCGCCCGCGTAACTTGGGATATCGGAGTGGTTGTCGTATTGAGTGAAGTGCAGTTTGAACATCGTGCCTTTCGCGCGACCATCCTGAAGGGTGTAAATCGCATCCAGGCTGTAAGAGGACTCTTTCAGACGATAGTTCGGGTCGTAGTACGCGTCTGGTGTGGCCATATCGCCAGGTTTTGCATCCCATGCGTAAGCGTAGGAAGCCCCCACCGCCCAGCCCGGCAGATTCCAGTTTTTCAGGTCATACATGGCACCGAAGAAGACGGCTTTTTCGCCATCGGCGTTGAAGTCTGAACGGTTATCCCACCAGATATCCAGACGACCATTAGAGGACGCATAGGTTGGGGTCATACGTTGCAGGAAGTAACCCTGCTGGCCTTCAGCCTTCACCCATGTCCCTTCAAGACGTAAATCGACCTGGCCCACTTTGTAGCCGAAGGTTAAAGCCTGCAACCACGCCGTGCCGTCGTATATATCGTTTACCGTACCGCTGCTGGCTTTGTCGCGTGTACCGTAGAACTGATAGCTGGTGCTCAACGGGCTGCCAGCAATATCAAACTTGTAGCTTGCTTTGGCAAAATACTGGTCGATATAGCCTTCAGCCTGACCAAATGCGGCTTCAAGAACCAGGTCGTTTTTGAAATCGTACTTCGCGCCCAGCGAGTGAAGATAATCAACTTTGGTTTTTTTATCGTTCTGGTAAAACTTATCCATCTCAATATGCCACGGCGCTTTATACTCGTTGGTCCACATATACGAGAAGCTCAGTGCGCCCGCATCGCCGTAGTCAAAATTCGCGCCAGCTTCTGCCCCCTGATAAGTACCAGGCATAAAGCTCCAGTGTGGCGCTAACAGCGTTTGTCCGGTTGGCTGGATATAACCCGCACGTGCCCATACCGGGCCATATTTGAATTTCGCAGCGGCCTTATACAGGCTGACTCCGCTCTTATCTCCTGACCAGTCTTCTTTATACGCTTTGTTGCTGGAAGAGAATGCAATTTCGTTCGGGTGACCGCTGTCGCCATTTTCCGCCATTTCTATTGCAGTGAATGCCGCAATATCCAGGCCGAACATATCGGCGGCGTAACCCGACTGGAAATCCAGGTTGGCGTTCCAGGTGGAGTGAGAAAGGTTGGTTTTGTATTTGTCTTCGGTGACGTCTTTACGGTCACGTTCACGCTGCCAGTAATAGATACCGCCCGTGAGCGTAGAATCATCAATGAAACCTGCCGCTTTAGCTTCTGGAGCGACAACCAGGCCCGACATTGCTGTCACACCGGCAATAGCCAGCGCCAGCGCACTACGTTTGCCACTGAACGTACGCATAGATTATTCCTCTTTGACGAATTAAAACGCCTAAAACGGCGAAAAATATAAAAGACCAAATGGTCAGGGGTAGTTAGAAATACCCTCGAATTAACTACCGTCTTTAGGTTATTTTTCGCGACGCGAATTATCAATGCTTTTTAGCGGGCAAAAGTCAGGATTATGACGAAGTGCACATAATTGGTAGCGATTTGTAACACTTCGCGAGAAGCGAGGTTTTACGGGGGAAAGCGATTAAATTCAGAGGGTAATAACAGAGGTTTGCGTTTATTTTCACCTGTTCTGTCTTTCCGTAAATTCACAAACTTTTTTTGTGAAAAATAAGTAGCAGCTCATTGACCTGTATATTTCTCAATATCGCTTTTGCCATGCCGTTAATGGCATGATCATTAAATAAAAAAACGCCGCAATAAGCGGCGTTTGTTTCTCATTGACCATGCAAGCGTTATTATTCGCCGACTTTAGCCCAGGTATCACGCAGACCCACAGTACGGTTAAATACCAGTTTTTCTGCGGTGCTGTAACGGCTGTCCAGGCAGAAGTAACCTTCACGTTCAAACTGGTACGCTTTACTGATTTCAGCATCTTTCAGTGAAGGTTCAGCAAAGCCCTGCTTGATAACCAGAGATTCCTGGTTGATGGTTGCCAGGAAGTCATCCGCAGCACCTGGGTTAGGTACGCTGAACAGACGGTCGTACAGGCGGATTTCAACCGGCAGCGCGTGTGCTGCGCTCACCCAGTGGATAACGCCTTTCACTTTACGGCCATCAGCCGGATCTTTGCTCAGGGTCTCTGCATCATAGGTACAGAAGATAGTGGTGATATTGCCTTCTGCGTCTTTCTCTACGCGCTCAGCTTTGATCACGTAGGCGTTACGCAGGCGCACCTCTTTACCCAGTACCAGACGCTTGTACTGCTTGTTGGCTTCTTCGCGGAAGTCAGCACGGTCAATCCAGATATCCGCACTGAACGGCACGTCGCGGCTGCCCATTTCCGGTTTGCTCGGATGGTTAGGCATAGACACCAGCTCGCTTTCACCCTGCGGGTAGTTTTCGATAACCAGTTTAACCGGATCGATAACCGCCATCGCACGTGGTGCGTTTTCGTTCAGATCTTCACGGATGCAGGACTCCAGAGAGGCGATCTCAATGGTGTTATCCTGCTTGGTGACGCCGATACGTTTGCAGAACTCGCGGATTGACGCAGAGGTGTAACCACGACGACGCAGGCCAGAGATGGTCGGCATCCGTGGGTCATCCCAGCCTTCAACGTGCTTGTCGGTGACCAGCAGGTTCAGCTTGCGCTTGGACATCACGGTGTATTCCAGATTCAGACGAGAGAACTCGTACTGACGCGGATGCACAGGAATGGTGATGTTATCCAGCACCCAGTCGTACAGACGACGGTTGTCCTGGAATTCCAGCGTACACAGTGAGTGAGTGATCCCTTCCAGCGCATCGCTGATGCAGTGGGTGAAGTCGTACATCGGGTAGATGCACCACTTGTTGCCCGTCTGGTGGTGTTCAGCGAACTTAATGCGGTATAGCACCGGGTCGCGCATCACGATGAACGGTGACGCCATATCGATTTTGGCGCGCAGACAGGCTTTGCCTTCTTCGAAACCACCAGCACGCATTTTTTCAAACAGCGCCAGGTTCTCTTCTACGCTGCGGTCGCGGTATGGGCTGTTTTTACCCGGAGCGGTCAGCGAGCCGCGGTATTCACGGATTTCGTCGGCAGAAAGCTCGTCGACATACGCCAGACCTTTGTTGATAAGCTCTACTGCGTAAGCAAACAGCTGATCGAAATAGTCAGAGGAGTAGCAGATATCACCAGACCAGTTGAAGCCCAGCCATTGCACGTCGTTCTTGATGGACTCAACGTATTCGATGTCTTCTTTTACTGGGTTGGTGTCATCGAAACGCAGGTTGCACTGCCCTTTATAGTCTTGCGCAATGCCAAAGTTCAGGCAGATAGATTTCGCATGACCAATATGCAGGTAGCCGTTCGGCTCCGGCGGAAAACGGGTATGAATTGTGGTGTGCTTACCACTGGCCAGATCTTCATCAATGATCTGACGGATAAAGTTACTCGGGCGGGCTTCAGCCTCACTCATCGTAGGTTCCTCAAAGCGTAAACAACGTATAACGGCATATGATCTTATAAGCAGGGCGCAGTGACAACCCTTTAAAACGTCCAGGACGTAAATAATGGGGGCAAATGCTGCAAAAAAAAGCGGCGGAGGATAACCCCCGCCGCTTAAGGCACAGACTCTGCTCAGGAGCGATTACTTGCCTTTAATCTCATACAGTGGTGTCTGACCTGCAACCACCTGACCTTTCGCCTGAAGCACCAGGCCGCTGAAGTCGTCGATGTTGCTGCAAACCACCGGGCTTATCATCGAGCGCGCGTTGGCGTTCAGGAAGTCCAGATCCATTTCCAGAATCGGCTGGCCTGCGACCACTTCTGCACCCTCTTCCACCAGGCGGGTAAAGCCTTTACCGTTCAGCGCAACGGTATCGATGCCCATGTGGACGACGATTTCCGCGCCTTTTTCAGTTTCAAGGCAGAACGCGTGGTTGGTGTTGAAGATTTTCACAATCGTACCGGCTGCCGGAGATACCACGGTTTTTTCCGTTGGTTTCACCGCCACACCGTCGCCGACAGCTTTGCTGGCGAAGGCTTCGTCAGGAACCTGCTCAATGGCAACCACTTCACCGGTCACTGGGGAAACCAGTGCAGCAATGGTGGTTGCATTTGGTACAGCCTGAGGTTTTGCCGCTGCTGGCGCCGCTGCAGCTGGAGCAGAAGTTGCTGCTGCCGCTACCGGCCCGGTGGTTTTCATGGCGTTAGCAATTTTTTCTGCTACGAAGCCAACGATAATCTGCACGCTGGTTTTGTTCAGGCGGATAACACCGGACGCGCCCAGGCGTTTTGCCAGCGCTTCGTTCACCAGGGAAGAGTCTTTTACGTTCAGACGCAGACGGGTGATACAGGCATCAATGCCGGTCAGGTTGTCAGAACCGCCGACAGCGGCAATGTACTGACGCGCCAGACCTGATACGTCCTGATCCTGAGCACCGCTCACATTCACATCCTGACCATCCGCTTCGCTGCCGGCCACGGCCAGTTCACGACCCGGAGTCATCAGGTTGAATTTGGTGATAGTGAAACGGAACACCACGTAGTAGATAGCGAAGAACACCAGACCTTGTGGGATCAGCATCCACCAGTGGGTTGCCAGCGGGTTACGGGAAGAAAGCACCATATCCACCAGACCCGCACTGAAGCCAAAGCCCGCAATCCAGTGCATGCTTGCCGCGATAAACACAGAGATACCGGTCAGCACAGCGTGGATCACATACAGTACTGGTGCCACGAACATGAAGGAGAATTCGAGCGGCTCGGTGATACCAGTGAAGAAGGCTGCGAACGCACCCGCCATCATGATACCCAGCACTTTCGCTTTGTTCTCTGGACGCGCGCAGTGGTAGATAGCCAGCGCTGCACCCGGCAGGCCGAACATCATGATTGGGAAGAAGCCCGCCTGGTAACGACCGGTGATACCCACAACCGCTTTACCTGCTTCGATGGACTGTGCGCCACCCAGGAAGTTAGGGATATCGTTAATACCCGCAACGTCAAACCAGAATACGGAGTTCAGCGCGTGGTGCAGACCAACCGGGATCAACAGACGGTTGAAGAACGCATACACGCCCGCACCGACAGAACCCAGTTTCTGAATGTGCTCACCGAAGTTCACCAGACCATCAAAGATAACCGGCCAGATGTACATCATGATGAATGCCACAACAATCATCAGGAAGGAGGTCAGGATCGGCACCAGACGGCGACCGCTGAAGAAGGACAGCGCTTTTGGCAGCTCAACGCCACTGAAGCGGTTGTACAGTTCAGCAGAGATGATACCGACGAGGATACCCACGAACTGGTTTTCAATTTTCCCGAATGCGGCAGGAACCTGATCCAGAGGGATTTTCTGAATCATGGACACTGCTGCTGGGGAGCAGAGGGTGGTTAACACCAGGAAACCGACAAAGCCGGTCAGCGCAGCTGCACCGTCTTTATCTTTGGACATACCATAAGCCACACCAATCGCGAATAGGACTGACATGTGTTCGATAATGGCGGCGCCCGATTTGATAAACAGTGCCGCCAGAGCGTTATCACCGCCCCAACTTATCGGGTCAATCCAGTAACCGATACCCATTAATATCGCTGCTGCAGGCAGCGTGGCGACCGGCACCATCAGTGCGCGACCAACCTTTTGTAAATAACCTAGAATACTCACTTTCTTCCCCCTATGAGACCCCGTTTAAGGCACGTTCTCAGCTGTGTTTTTATTGTGTCATTAACCTATACATATGGTTGATGATTCACTGGCATTCTGAGTGTGTGAAAAATTAATTCGTATCGCAAATTAAATACGTACTTTTTGTGATTTTTGTCACCAAATATCGTTATTAACCCTCCCTTTCACTGGCTAACAGCGAAAACTTATTTTATCATTCAAAAAATCAAGACGGATTGATCCGGCCTGAAAGGTTCCAGGTTACGCTTAGTTCAGGCTCCAGTAATCATCCGCCCACTTTTTTACTTTAACTCTAGAGGTGAACAATGAGACTGATTCCCCTGGCAACAGCTGAACAAGTCGGTAAATGGGCCGCTCGTCATATCGTTAACCGCATTAATGCGTTCAAACCAACCGCCGATCGTCCTTTCGTTCTTGGTCTTCCGACTGGCGGCACGCCGCTGACTGCGTACAAAGCATTAGTTGAAATGCACAAAGCGGGCCAGGTTAGCTTCAAACATGTTGTCACCTTCAACATGGATGAATATGTTGGCCTGCCAAAGGAACATCCTGAGAGCTATCACAGCTTCATGCACCGCAACTTCTTTGATCACGTTGATATCCCTGCTGAAAATATTAACCTGCTGAATGGAAACGCGCCTGATATTGATGCGGAATGCCGTCAGTACGAAGAAAAAATCCGCGCATACGGTAAAATCCACCTGTTCATGGGTGGCGTAGGTAACGATGGGCATATCGCGTTCAACGAACCCGCATCTTCCCTGGCTTCCCGTACGCGTATTAAAACGCTGACCCATGACACTCGCGTGGCAAACTCACGCTTCTTTGACGGCGATGTTAACCAGGTTCCAAAGTACGCCCTGACCGTTGGCGTGGGCACCCTGCTGGATGCCGAAGAAGTGATGATTCTGGTGCTGGGCGGCGTGAAAGCGCAGGCGCTCCAGGCGGCCGTTGAAGGCAACGTTAACCACATGTGGACAATCAGTTGCCTCCAACTGCATCCGAAATCAGTTATTGTGTGTGACGAACCATCCACCATGGAACTGAAAGTGAAGACGCTGAAATACTTCAACGAGTTAGAAGCTGAGAACATCAAAGGTCTGTAATTGAATAACCGCCTCTTTGCGAAGAGGCGGTCGCATTTTTAAACCGGGGGTCGTTATGTACGCTTTAACCCACGGTCGGATTTATACCGGCCATGAAATTCTGGATGACCACGCGATTGTTATCGCGAATGGCCTGATTGAACGTATCTGTCCGTTGGCTGAACTGCCGCCGGAGATTGAACAACGCTCACTCAATGGAGCAATTATCTCCCCCGGTTTTATCGATGTTCAGCTTAACGGCTGCGGCGGTGTGCAGTTTAACGACACAGCAGAAGCGGTGACCGTTGAAACGCTGGAAATCATGCAAAAAGCCAATGAGAAATCGGGCTGCACCAGCTATCTGCCAACGCTTATCACCAGCAGCGATGAACTGATGAAAAAAGGTATCCGCGTGATGCGCGAGTACCTGGCAAAATATCCTAATCAGGCACTGGGTCTGCACCTTGAAGGGCCGTGGCTGAATATGGTCAAGAAAGGCACGCATAACCCGGATTATGTGCGCAAACCGGATGCCGAGCTGGTCGATTACATGTGCGCCAACGCCGATGTGATCACCAAAGTGACGCTGGCACCTGAAATGACCGGGCCAGAGGTTATCAGCAAACTGGCTGCGGCCGGGATTGTGGTGTCTGCCGGCCACTCTAATGCCACAGTGAAAGAAGCTAAAATCGGCTTCCGTGCAGGCATTACCTTTGCGACCCATCTTTATAACGCCATGCCATACATTACCGGCCGTGAACCGGGTCTGGTCGGCGCGATTCTGGACGAGCCAGACGTTTACTGCGGTATTATTGCCGATGGGTTACACGTCGATTACACCAACATCCGTAATGCCAAGCGTCTGAAAGGCGATAAGCTGTGTCTGGTAACGGATGCAACTGCACCGGCAGGGGCAAATATTGACCAGTTCATTTTTGCTGGTAAAACAATATACTACCGCAATGGACTGTGTGTGGACGAAAACGGCACGCTGAGTGGCTCTGCGCTGACAATGATCGAAGGGGTGCGTAACCTGGTTGAACATTGCGGTATCGCGCTTGATGAAGTGCTACGCATGGCAACACTTTATCCGGCTCGCGCAATGGGCGTGGATAAACAACTCGGTGGGATTGCGCCAGGTATGATTGCAAACCTGACAGCGTTCACACACGAATATAAAATTATTAAGACCATCGTTAATGGTAACGAGGTCGTCACTGAGTAAGTAAAAGTATGACACCAGGCGGACAAGCTCAAATCGGTAATGTCGATCTCGTTAAACAACTTAACAGCGCGGCAGTTTATCGCCTGATTGACCAGCACGGGCCAATCTCACGTATTCAGATAGCCGAACAAAGCCAGCTTGCTCCTGCCAGTGTGACAAAAATTACACGTCAGCTTATTGAGCGCGGCCTGATAAAAGAAGTCGATCAGCAGGCCTCCACCGGGGGCCGCCGCGCTATCTCCATTGTTACCGAAACCCGCAATTTCCAGGCTATTGGCGTCCGCCTTGGCCGTCATGACACCACGCTTACGCTCTACGATCTGAGCAGTAAAGCCATTGCCGAAGAACATTATCCGCTGCCGGAACGCACCCAGGAAACGCTGGAGCATGCGCTGCTTAATACCATCGCGCAATTTATTGAAACCTGTCAGCGCAAGATCCGCGAGCTGATTGCTATTTCGGTAATCCTGCCGGGTCTGGTCGATCCCGAAAGTGGTGTGATTCGCTATATGCCACATATTCAGGTAGAGAACTGGGGGCTGGTCAAGGCGCTGGAAAAACGCTTTAAAGTGACCTGCTTCGTCGGCCATGACATTCGTTCTCTGGCGCTGGCAGAGCACTATTTTGGTGCGAGTCAGGACTGCGAAGACTCTATTCTGGTGCGTGTTCACCGTGGTACGGGCGCAGGTATCATCTCTAATGGTCGCATTTTTATTGGCCGCAACGGTAACGTTGGCGAGATTGGCCACATTCAGGTTGAGCCGCTTGGCGAGCGCTGCCACTGCGGTAATTTCGGCTGCCTTGAAACTATCGCCGCCAATGCCGCGATAGAACATCGGGTCCGTCACTTACTTGAACAGGGCTACCAAAGCCGTGTGACCCTCGACGACTGCAAAATTGGCGCAATTTGCAAAGCCGCCAACAAAGGCGACGCGCTGGCCTGCGAAGTTATCGAACAGGTTGGTCGCCACCTGGGTAAAACCATTGCCATTGCCATCAACCTGTTTAACCCGCAAAAAGTGGTGATCGCGGGCGAAATCGTCGAAGCAGAAAAAGTGTTATTACCGGCTATTGAAGGCTGTATTAACACCCAGGCGCTGAAAGCGTTCCGCCAGAACCTGCCGGTGGTGCGCTCAACGCTGGATCACCGCTCAGCGATTGGTGCTTTCGCGCTGGTAAAACGCGCCATGCTTAACGGGATCCTGCTGCAACATTTGCTGGAATCCTGATCGGATCTTATAGTAACGCCTTCTTTTTTTGATGTCGGATTGTCCATGACCATTAAGAATGTAATTTGTGATATCGACGGCGTGCTGATGCACGACAACGTTGCCGTGCCGGGTGCTGCGGAGTTTTTACACCGCATCATCGACAAAGGAATGCCACTGGTTCTTCTCACGAACTACCCTTCCCAGACAGGTCAGGATTTGGCAAACCGTTTTGCTACAGCGGGTGTCGACGTACCGGACACTGTGTTTTATACCTCGGCAATGGCAACGGCTGATTTTCTGAAACGTCAGGAAGGGAAAAAAGCCTACGTGGTGGGCGAAGGCGCGCTGATCCACGAGTTGTATAAAGCGGGCTTTACCATCACTGATGTGAACCCGGACTTCGTGATTGTGGGTGAAACGCGCTCCTTTAACTGGGAGATGATGCATAAAGCAGCGTACTTTGTCGCCAACGGTGCGCGCTTTATCGCAACCAACCCGGATACCCACGGCCGTGGTTTTTATCCGGCCTGCGGGGCGCTGTGTGCCGGTATCGAAAAAATCTCTGGCCGGAAACCGTTTGTTGTCGGTAAACCGAGCCCGTGGATCATCCGCGCTGCACTGAACAAAATGCAGGCGCATTCCGAGCAGACCGTGATTGTGGGTGATAACCTGCGTACCGACATTCTGGCCGGTTTCCAGGCAGGTCTTGAGACGATCCTCGTACTATCCGGTGTATCCACACTCGACGATATCGACTCCATGCCGTTCCGGCCGAGCTGGATTTACCCCTCTGTCGATGAAATTGATGTCATCTGACTCAAAACCACGCCTCAGGGCGTGGTTTTTCATTTTTGGCCCTGATAAACACAGCACCATCTAACAAAAATCATCATTCATTGCATAATCATCAATAAAAGCGTTCAGGACATACTCTTTTTTCAACATTCGTCAATCGCCATTGCACTATTTCCGTTTTACCCCGTAAAACCCTTGCGCGCCATCCCCCTTTGCGGCATTTTCATAAGCAAGCAACATTACAAAGCAACAGGGTTAACGGAGAAGGTTATGTGTTCAATTTTTGGCGTGCTGGATATTAAAACTGACGCGGGCGAACTGCGTAAAAAGGCTCTTGAACTGTCCCGCCTGATGCGCCATCGCGGCCCGGACTGGTCAGGCGTTTACGCCAGCGACAAAGCGATTCTGGCGCACGAACGTCTGTCTATTGTTGACGTCAACGCGGGCGCACAGCCGCTGTATAACGAGAAAAAAACGCACGCGCTGGCTGTGAACGGTGAAATCTATAACCATCAGGCGCTGCGCGCCGAATACGGCGACCGCTACGCTTTCCAGACCGGTTCTGACTGCGAAGTTATCCTCGCGCTGTATCAGGAGAAAGGGCCAGAGTTTCTGGACGACCTGCAAGGTATGTTCGCCTTCGTGCTGTATGACAGCGAAAAAGACGCTTACCTGATTGGCCGCGATCACATAGGGATTATCCCGCTGTATATGGGCCACGATGAACACGGTAACTTCTACGTGGCTTCTGAAATGAAAGCCCTGGTGCCGGTTTGCCGCACCATTAAAGAGTTCCCGGCGGGTAGCTACCTGTGGAGTAAAGACGGCGAGATCCGCCAGTACTACCAGCGCGACTGGTTCGACTATGATGCAGTGAAAGACAACGTGACCGACAAAGCCGAGCTGCGTCAGGCGCTGGAAGACTCCGTTAAAAGTCACCTGATGTCAGACGTGCCTTACGGCGTGCTGCTTTCCGGTGGTCTGGATTCCTCTGTGATTTCCGCCATCACCAAGAAATTTGCCGCACGTCGTGTGGAAGATCAGGAGCGTTCAGAAGCCTGGTGGCCACAGCTGCACTCCTTTGCCGTTGGCCTGGAAGGCGCACCTGACCTGAAAGCCGCGCAGGAAGTGGCAAACCACCTCGGGACTGTGCACCACGAAATTCATTTCACCGTGCAGGAAGGCCTGGATGCGATCCGCGATGTTATCTATCACATCGAAACCTATGATGTGACCACCATCCGCGCCTCTACGCCGATGTACCTGATGTCCCGTAAGATCAAAGCGATGGGCATTAAGATGGTGCTGTCTGGCGAAGGTTCTGATGAAGTATTCGGTGGCTACCTGTACTTCCATAAAGCGCCGAATGCCAAAGAGTTGCATGAAGAGACGGTCCGCAAACTTCAGGCGCTGCATATGTTTGACTGTGCGCGTGCCAACAAAGCGATGTCGGCCTGGGGTGTGGAAGCTCGCGTGCCGTTCCTCGATAAGAAATTCCTCGACGTGGCCATGCGTATTAATCCGCAGGATAAAATGTGCGGCAACGGCAAAATGGAAAAACATATCCTTCGTGAATGTTTTGAGTCCTACCTGCCGGCAAGCGTTGCGTGGCGTCAGAAAGAGCAGTTCTCTGATGGCGTAGGCTACAGCTGGATCGACACCCTGAAAGAGGTGGCGGCAAAACAGGTTTCCGATCAACAACTGGAAACCGCCAGCTTCCGCTTCCCGTACAACACGCCGGGCTCCAAAGAAGCCTATCTGTACCGTGAAATCTTTGAAGAACTGTTCCCGGTACCAAGTGCTGCGGAATGTGTGCCTGGTGGCCCGTCAGTTGCCTGTTCTTCCGCTAAAGCGATTGAATGGGACGAATCGTTTAAATCCATGAACGACCCGTCAGGGCGTGCTGTAGGTGTTCACCAGTCGGCATATAAATGATCATCTGAATGACTAACAGGCCCTCCGGGGCCTGTTTTTTTTGCACTGTATTTTGCTGGACAAAAATGATTAATAACCAATAATTGCCGAATATTCGGCCACGCTGTTCGCAACCTAACCAAACAGTCACATTCCGGCTATTTTCGATGAAAAAGGTGTTGACGCTGCAAGGGTCTATACGCATAATGCGCCCCGCAACGCCGATAAGGTAACGCGAAAAAAAGATGGCTACGTAGCTCAGTTGGTTAGAGCACATCACTCATAATGATGGGGTCACAGGTTCGAATCCCGTCGTAGCCACCATCTTTTTTGCGGGAGTGGCGAAATTGGTAGACGCACCAGATTTAGGTTCTGGCGCCGCAAGGTGTGCGAGTTCAAGTCTCGCCTCCCGCACCATTCCCAAGTAAGCGTTGCACGGATGGGGTATCGCCAAGCGGTAAGGCACCGGTTTTTGATACCGGCATTCCCTGGTTCGAATCCAGGTACCCCAGCCATATTTCTTCGATTTTGCGGTTCTCCGCGGTATTGGGGTATCGCCAAGCGGTAAGGCACCGGTTTTTGATACCGGCATTCCCTGGTTCGAATCCAGGTACCCCAGCCATCGAAGAATGCAGTTTGGCTACGTAGCTCAGTTGGTTAGAGCACATCACTCATAATGATGGGGTCACAGGTTCGAATCCCGTCGTAGCCACCAAATTAGTACATTATCGATTATATCGGTAAGCTAGAAAAAATTGTTGGGGTATCGCCAAGCGGTAAGGCTCTGGTTTCTGATACCAGCATTCCGAGGTTCGAATCCTCGTACCCCAGCCAATTTTAAAAGTCGTTAAGCAGATTGTTTAACGCAATTGGGGTGTCGCCAAGCGGTAAGGCTCTGGTTTCTGATACCAGCATTCCGGGGTTCGAATCCCTGCACCCCAGCCACTTAGTAACAAAAAAGCCCGCTCTGCGGGCTTTTTTGTTTTTGTTGTATCGTCCGGCCTGATGCCCTCTCCCTGCAGGAGAGGGAAAAGTCTTAGAGGCCTAACGCATACTTCAGCGCCTGACGCTTCAGACCACCGGCACGCTCTGCCGCCATCAGCCCAATATTACGCAAAATTCGCACCGGCCCTAAGTCGTTACTAAACCCGGCGTAAAACAGATCCATCCCCGATTGCATAACGAAGTTATCCGCCATACGACGCGTCTGATAACGTTTAAGTACCTGCTGGCTCGCCCAGGGTTCAGCGTGCGCACGTGCGCTGGTTAATACATCCAGCAACGCTTCAACGTCACGATACCCCAGATTCACACCCTGCCCTGCCAGTGGGTGAATGGTATGCGCCGCGTCCCCGACCAGCGCCAGCCCTTCCTGAGCGTATTGCAATGCGTGTCGGCGGGTCAGCGGAAATGCTCCTGCAGCAACCGGCGTCACATGCCCCAGACGGCCCGGGAAGTGGCGCATAACTTCATGTTGCAGTTGCGCCATCGAAAGCCCCTGCAACTGGCGAATACGCGCCGGTTTGTCGTACCACACCAGGGATGCCCAGTTGTCAAAAAGCGGCAAAAAGGCATGTGGGCCGGTCGGCGTGAAATGTTGCCAGGTGCTCTCACCCGGGTCATTTTCACACTGCACGGTGATTAACATACAGGATTGCTGATACTGCCAGGCATGAACGCCGATCCCCGCCATTTGTCTGACCTGCGAGTTCGCGCCATCAGCCCCCACCACCAACTTCACGGCGAGTTCATCATCATTATCCAGCGTCAGGCGATATCCGCCTTCATGACGATGCAGCGCCTTGAGCGACGAAGGGACACGCAACGTCACCTTCTGGTGTGCCTCCAGTGCCTGCCATAGCGCCTGTTGCAGGACGTTGTTTTCCACCATATAACCCAGCCGCGGTAATTTCAGCTCGGCGGCATCAAACACCACATGGGCATTTTCCCACTCCCATGTCTCGAGTCGACTGTAGGGATGCGCCCGCATCGCAAGCACGGCATCCCATACGCCTAACCCACGGAGAAGATCGACAGAAGCGGCACTGATCGCAGAAATACGGACATCGGGTTTTGCTGTCGCATCAAATGCCACAGGCGCGGCCTGTTCAATGACCGTTACCTCAAATCCCTGCTGCGCCAGTCCCAGCGCCAGTGCGCCGCCGACCATACCGCCGCCGACAACGGCAATTTCGGTTTGTTGGAGTGTCATGGTCAATTTTCCTTATTGCAGAATCCCTTAAGTTTACCGGATTTTTAGGGGCAGGAGGTTGACAACCTTCATACTGGTCACAACCGCACCAAAGCATTACAATACGCGGCTTGCAATCCTGAGCTGAGCAAGTCGATGACTAAAAAACTCCATATAAAAACCTGGGGCTGTCAGATGAACGAATACGATTCATCCAAGATGGCCGATCTGCTGGATACAACCCACGGATACCAGCTGACTGAAAATCCGAAAGAAGCCGATGTGTTGCTGCTGAACACCTGTTCAATTCGTGAAAAAGCGCAGGAGAAAGTCTTTCATGTGTTAGGTCGCTGGAAACTTCTCAAACGAAAAAATCCGGACCTGATCATCGGTGTTGGCGGCTGCGTTGCGTCGCAGGAAGGGAAACTGATCCGCCAGAGAGCCCCCTATGTGGATATCGTCTTTGGCCCTCAGACCCTGCACCGCCTGCCTGAGATGATCAATAAGGTTCGCGGCAATCGTAGCCCGGTTGTTGACGTAAGCTTCCCGGAAATCGAAAAATTCGACCGTCTGCCGGAGCCACGCGCTGATGGCCCGACCGCGTTCGTCTCTATCATGGAAGGCTGCAACAAATACTGTACTTACTGCGTGGTGCCTTACACCCGCGGTGAAGAAGTCAGTCGCCCGGCAGATGACGTGCTGTTTGAAGTTGCGCAGCTTGCCGCACAGGGCGTACGCGAAGTGAACCTGCTGGGCCAGAACGTTAACGCCTGGCGTGGCGAGAACTATGACGGCAGCACCGGTAGCTTTGCTGAGCTACTGCGTCTGGTGGCTGCCATTGACGGTATCGACCGCATTCGCTTCACCACCAGCCACCCGATGGAATTTACCGATGACATCATCGATGTTTATCGCGACACGCCGGAACTGGTGAGCTTCCTGCACCTGCCTATTCAGTGTGGTTCTGACCGCGTGCTGAATCTGATGGGACGCCCACATACGGTCCTGGAATACAAATCCACCATCCGCAAGCTGCTTGACGCACGCCCGGATATCCAGATTAGCTCAGATTTTATCGTCGGCTTCCCTGGCGAAACCACCGATGACTTTGAGCGCACCATGAAGCTGATCGGTGACGTGAATTTCGATGTCAGCTACAGCTTTATCTTCTCTGCACGTCCTGGCACCCCGGCAGCCGATATGGTTGACGATGTACCGGAAGAAGAGAAAAAACAGCGTCTGTATATTCTCCAGGAGCGCATCAACCAGCAGGCCAACGCCTGGAGCCGTCGGATGCTCGGCACTGTCCAGCGCATTCTGGTTGAAGGCACGTCCCGCAAAAGCATTATGGAACTCTCTGGTCGTACCGAAAACAACCGCGTGGTGAACTTCGAAGGCACCCCGGATATGATCGGGAAATTCGTGGACGTCGAGATTGTCGAAGTGCTGACCAACTCGCTGCGCGCGAAGCTTGTGCGTACAGAGGATGAAATGGGCCTGCGCATTGCTGAATCTCCGGAATCCGTTATCTCCCGTACCCGTAAAGAAAACGATTCTGGCGTGGGTATCTATCAGCCTTAATTCGTTCAGGCCTGCCTTTCTGGCAGGCCTTGTATTTCCTCTCTTCGCACCCAATATCGATTGCAATGCTTGCGCCTTTATTCTGTGGCGTGAATACTTTCGGTAATGACAGTTTTATGATGCCAGACCTACAAAACACTCAAAGAGGAACGGTTTGAATATAGACACGCGTGAAATTAGCCTTGAGCCTGCAGACAACGCTCGCCTGCTGAGCCTGTGCGGGCCGTTTGATGACAACATCAAACAACTGGAGCGACGTCTGGGTATCGAAATCAATCGTCGCGATAACCATTTCAAACTCACCGGACGCACTATTTGCGTCAATGCGGCTGCGGACATTCTGCGCAGTCTGTATGTCGATACCGCCCCGATGCGCGGCCAGACTCAGGATATCGAGCCAGAACAGATCCACCTCGCCATTAAAGAGGCACGTGTGCTTGAGCAGAGCGCTGAAAGCGTGCCTGACTATGGCAAGGCGATTAACATCAAGACCAAGCGTGGCGTGATTAAACCGCGTACGCCAAACCAGGCGCAGTACATCGCGAATATCCTCGACCATGACATCACCTTCGGCGTGGGTCCGGCCGGTACAGGGAAAACCTATCTGGCGGTCGCCGCGGCAGTGGATGCGCTGGAGCGTCAGGATATCCGTCGTATTCTGCTGACCCGTCCGGCAGTTGAAGCGGGCGAGAAACTGGGCTTTCTGCCAGGTGACCTGAGCCAGAAAGTCGACCCGTACCTGCGCCCGCTGTACGACGCACTGTTCGAAATGCTGGGCTTTGAGAAAGTTGAAAAACTGATCGAGCGTAACGTTATCGAAGTGGCTCCCCTCGCTTACATGCGTGGCCGTACCCTCAATGATGCCTTCATCATTCTGGATGAGAGCCAGAACACTACCATCGAACAGATGAAGATGTTCCTGACGCGTATCGGCTTTAATTCAAAAGCCGTTATCACCGGCGACGTGACCCAGATTGACCTGCCGCGCAGCACCAAATCCGGCCTGCGTCACGCCATCGAAGTGCTGGCCGAAGTGGACGAAATCAGTTTCAACTTCTTCCACAGCGAAGACGTGGTACGTCACCCGGTGGTGGCGCGCATCGTCAACGCCTATGAAGCGTGGGAAGAAGCAGAGCAGAAGCGAAAGGCCGAACTGGCCGCAGAACGTAAGCGCGAAGCGCAGGAGCAAGAACAAAAATGAGTCAGGTGATCCTCGATTTACAGCTGGCCTGTGAAGATAATTCTGGAATGCCGGAAGAGGCGCAATTTCAGAAATGGCTGGATGCGGTCATCCCCCAGTTTCAGGAAGAATCAGAAGTCACGATTCGTTTGGTGGATGAAGCGGAAAGCCATGAGCTTAATCTGACCTACCGCGGTAAAGATAAGCCTACCAACGTGCTCTCTTTCCCGTTTGAAGCCCCGCCGGGTATCGAGATGCCGCTACTGGGTGATTTGATCATCTGCCGTCAGGTGGTAGAGCAGGAAGCCAAAGAGCAGCAAAAACCGCTTGAGGCCCACTGGGCACATATGGTCGTACACGGCAGCCTGCATTTGCTGGGCTACGATCATATTGAAGATGACGAAGCGGAAGAGATGGAGTCCCTCGAGACAGAGATAATGCTTGCTCTGGGCTATGAGGATCCGTACATTGCCGAGAAAGAATAGTCAGTCAACAGACCGGCTAACATGCCGCCGCGTAAGGATATCGCGCGGCGGTAAACGTTGAACTTACAAGAGAACCCTTAACAAACGCCATGAGCGACGACAATTCACACAGTAGCGACACGACAACCAGTAAAAAGGGATTTTTCTCCCTCATTCTGAACCAGCTTTTCCACGGCGAACCGAAAAACCGTGATGAGTTGCTGGAGCTGATTCGTGATTCCGGGCAAAACGACCTTATCGACGAAGATACGCGCGAAATGCTCGAAGGGGTCATGGACATCGCCGACCAGCGCGTCCGCGACATCATGATCCCCCGCTCGCAGATGATCACCCTGAAACGCAACCAAACGCTCGACGAGTGCCTCGATGTCATTATCGAGTCTGCCCACTCGCGTTTCCCGGTTATCAGCGAAGATAAAGATCACATCGAAGGGATTTTGATGGCGAAAGATCTGCTGCCGTTTATGCGCAGCGATGCCGAAGCCTTCAGTATGGAAAAAGTGTTACGTCAGGCCGTGGTTGTGCCGGAAAGCAAGCGTGTGGATCGGATGCTGAAAGAATTCCGCTCTCTACGCTACCACATGGCGATTGTTATTGATGAATTCGGCGGCGTGTCAGGTCTGGTCACGATCGAAGATATTCTTGAGCTGATCGTGGGCGAAATCGAAGACGAGTACGACGAAGAAGAAGATATCGACTTCCGTCAGCTCAGCCGCCACACCTGGACCGTGCGCGCGCTGGCTTCGATTGAAGACTTCAACGATGCCTTCGGTACGCACTTCAGCGATGAAGAGGTCGATACCATTGGCGGTCTGGTGATGCAGGCCTTTGGGCACCTTCCGGCACGCGGAGAAACCGTTGACATCGACGGTTACCAATTCAAAGTCGCGATGGCCGACAGCCGACGTATTATTCAGGTTCATGTCAGAACGCCGGATGATTCACCGGTACCAAAACTGGAAGATTAATCTAAATGGCATTTGCCCCATTACTTGAACGCCAGCGTGTCCGTTTGCTGCTGGCGTTGTTACTCGGAGCCAGCGGTACGCTGGCTTTTTCTCCTTACGATATCTGGCCTGCCGCCATTATTTCCCTGATGGGGCTACAGGGGTTAACCCTGAACCGCCGTCCTGTGCAGGCCGCAGCCATTGGCTACTTCTGGGGTCTGGGGCTGTTTGGCTCTGGCATTAACTGGGTCTATGTCAGCATCGCGCAGTTTGGCGGGATGCCGGGCCCGGTTAACGTCTTCCTGGTTGTGCTGCTTGCCGCCTATCTCTCACTCTACACCGGTCTGTTCGCAGGTATCCTTTCTCGCCTGTGGCCAAAAACGACCTGGCTTCGCGTCGCTATCGCAGCACCGGTTGTCTGGCAGATCACAGAGTTCCTGCGCGGGTGGGTATTAACCGGCTTCCCGTGGTTGCAGTTCGGATACAGCCAGATTGATGGTCCGTTAAAAGGGCTGGCCCCGGTAATGGGCGTAGAGGCGATTAACTTCCTGTTGATGGTGGTCAGTGGCCTGCTGGTGCTTGCGCTTATCACGCGCAGCTGGAAACCGCTGGTTACGGCACTGGTCCTGTTCGCCCTGCCCTTCCCGCTGCGTTACATCCAGTGGTTTACCCTGGAGCCCGCACGGGCAACGCAGGTATCGATGGTGCAAGGCGATATCCCGCAGGCAATGAAGTGGGACGAAAAGCAGCTTATCAACACGCTGAAAATCTATGCCGGCGCGACCGAGCAGGTGATGGGAAAATCACAGCTGATTATCTGGCCGGAATCCGCCATTCCTGACCTGGAAATCAACCAGCAGCCGTTCCTGAACATGATGAATGACCTGCTTCGCGCACGCGGCAGCACGCTGATTACCGGGATTGTCGATGCGCGTCTGAATCCGCAGAACCGTTATGACACGTACAACACAATAATCACGCTCGGCAAAGACAGCGAATACAGCTATAACTCCACCGATCGGTATAACAAGAATCACCTGGTCCCCTTCGGCGAATTTGTTCCACTGGAATCGATTCTGCGTCCACTGGCACCGTTCTTTGATTTGCCGATGTCCTCTTTTAGCCGTGGTCCATACGTTCAACCTCAGCTGCACGCGCACGGTTTTGCGTTGACGGCAGCCATTTGCTACGAAATTATCCTCGGTGAGCAGGTGCGCGATAACTTCCGCCCGGACACCGACTATCTGCTGACCATCTCTAACGATGCGTGGTTTGGGAAATCGATTGGCCCGTGGCAACACTTCCAGATGGCGCGTATGCGCTCCCTGGAGCTGGCGCGTCCGCTGCTGCGTAGCACCAATAACGGCATTACCGCAGTGATTGGCCCGCAAGGTGAAATTCAGGCCATGATCCCGCAGTTCACCCGTGAAGTGCTGACCACGAAAGTTACGCCGACCACCGGACTGACGCCATACGCCCGTACCGGCAACTGGCCGCTGTGGATCCTGACCGCGCTGTTTGGTTTTGGTGCCGTGTTGATGAGCCTTCGTCAGCGTCGCAGATAATCCCCCCCTCCTCTGCCGGGTGGCGCTGACGCTTACCCGGCCTGTTTTCCCATGTTCAACAATTCCTCCAGACTCCCACTTTGGCACGTCTATTGCTTTGTATATTAACGCAAACGCAATTTGGCTTAACGTACAACCTGGTCGCACCAGCGTAGATCGCCGGTAGCACCGAAACGGTGCAACGGGAGATTTTTGCCTCTGAATGGTGCGGCGCGCTTCGCAAAAATAAACAATAACGCAGCAAAATCTTTACATTAAGCCAAACTAAATGTTAACAAGCTTGCATAACACTGCACTCGCATAGCGCGAGATATAACAACATCACAATGGGTATCAATGCGTCACTGGCGCTGATAAAAAAGGAGTTGGGTATGCAATTACGTAAACTGGCCACAGCAATGCTGGTTATGGGGATGTCCGCAAGCGTTGTACACGCTGAAGACGCTCCGGCTGCCGGGAGCACTCTCGACAAGATTGCCAAAAACGGCGTGATCGTGGTCGGCCACCGTGAATCTTCTGTCCCGTTCTCTTACTACGACAACACGCAAAAAGTCGTGGGCTATTCACAGGATTACTCCAACGCCATCGTTGAAGCCGTGAAGAAAAAGCTGAACAAGCCTGATCTACAGGTGAAGTTGATTCCTATCACCTCGCAGAACCGTATTCCTCTGCTGCAAAATGGCACCTTCGATTTTGAGTGCGGCTCAACCACTAACAACCTTGAGCGCCAGAAACAGGCTGCGTTCTCTGACACCATCTTCGTGGTAGGTACCCGCCTGCTGACCAAGAAAGGCGGCGAGATTAAAGATTTTGCTGACCTGAAAGGCAAAGCGGTTGTGGTGACATCCGGTACCACTTCTGAAGTTCTGCTGCACAAGCTGAATGACGAGAAGAAAATGGATATGCGTATCATCAGTGCGAAAGACCACGGCGACTCTTTCCGTACGCTGGAAAGCGGCCGTGCTGTGGCATTCATGATGGATGACGCACTGCTGGCAGGTGAGCGTGCTAAAGCGAAGAAACCAGACAACTGGGAAATCGTAGGCACCGCGCAATCCAAAGAAGCTTACGGCTGTATGCTGCGTAAAGACGACGCTGAGTTCAAAAAACTGATCGATGACACCATCGCTCAGACGCAGACTTCCGGCGAAGCGGAAAAATGGTTCGACAAGTGGTTCAAGAATCCAATTCCACCAAAAAATCTTAACATGAACTTTGAACTGTCTGACGACATGAAAGCGCTGTTCAAATCACCAAACGACAAGGCTCTTAACTAATTAGAACAACAGGGGCAGGACCTCCTGCCCTCTCGATTGTCGGGAAGCACGGACAGACTATACGTTGAGTGGTCGTTCCCCACTCAGCGCGAAAATTAGCTTCTCACCAATCTTCGAGGGTAGCGCTGCTACCCTTTTTTTTCTGGAGTTTATTATGTCAATCGACTGGAACTGGGGCATTTTTCTGCAACAAGCCCCGTTCGGCAACACCACCTATCTTGGCTGGTTATGGAGCGGCTTTCAGGTCACTGTGGCTTTATCCATAACGGCATGGATAATCGCGTTTCTTGTCGGCTCGTTGTTCGGTATTTTGCGTACCGTCCCTAACCGCTTTCTTTCAACTCTCGGCACCCTGTATGTGGAACTGTTCCGTAACGTTCCTCTGATAGTGCAATTCTTTACCTGGTATCTGGTTGTTCCTGAACTGCTACCTGAAAATATTGGCATGTGGTTTAAGTCAGAACTGGATCCGAACATTCAGTTCTTTGTCTCCTCCATGCTGTGTCTGGGGCTGTTTACCGCTGCCCGCGTGTGCGAGCAGGTACGTGCTGCCATTCAGTCCCTGCCGCGCGGACAAAAGAATGCCGGTCTGGCGATGGGCCTGACGCTGCCACAAACATATCGTTATGTGCTGCTGCCTAACGCTTACCGCGTGATCGTTCCTCCGATGACCTCAGAGATGATGAACCTGGTGAAAAACTCGGCCATCGCCTCCACTATCGGTCTGGTGGATATGGCGGCGCAGGCGGGCAAACTGCTGGATTACTCCGCCCATGCGTGGGAATCCTTCACCGCGATAACGCTCGCCTATGTTCTGATTAACACTGTCATCATGCTGGTGATGAACCTGGTTGAACGCAAAATTCGCCTGCCGGGCAATCTGGGGGGCAAATAATGTACGAATTTGACTGGAGTTCCATTGTTCCATCCATGCCGTATCTGCTTGATGGCCTGGTGATTACGTTAAAGATCACAGTGATTGCCATCATCATCGGTATCGTCTGGGGCACCCTGCTTGCGGTGATGCGCCTGTCGAGCTTTAAACCGTTCGCCTGGTTTGCCACCGCCTACGTTAACGTCTTCCGCTCAATTCCACTGGTGATGGTGCTGTTGTGGTTTTATCTGATTGTTCCAGGCTTCTTGCAGAACGTACTGGGGCTGTCACCGAAAACCGACATCCGCCTGATCTCAGCGATGGTGGCATTCTCTATGTTTGAGGCCGCTTATTACTCAGAGATTATCCGTGCGGGTATTCAGAGTATTTCGCGTGGGCAATCCAGTGCCGCACTGGCGCTGGGGATGACTCACTGGCAGTCGATGCAGCTCATCATTCTGCCGCAGGCGTTTCGCGCCATGGTTCCACTCCTGCTGACTCAGGGCATCGTGCTGTTCCAGGATACCTCTCTGGTATACGTACTAAGCCTGGCAGACTTCTTCCGTACCGCTTCCACCATCGGTGAGCGTGATGGTACGCAGGTCGAGATGGTCCTCTTCGCAGGTGGGGTCTATTTTGTGATTAGTTTAAGCGCGTCGCTGTTGGTCAGCTGGCTGAAGAAAAGGACTGTATAATGATTTCCCTGAAAAATGTTTCTAAATGGTATGGGCACTTTCAGGTGCTGACCGACTGCTCCACCGAAGTGAAAAAAGGCGATGTGGTGGTGGTGTGCGGGCCGTCCGGTTCCGGCAAATCCACGCTGATTAAAACCGTCAATGGCCTGGAGCCGGTGCAGCAAGGCGAGATCCTCGTTAACGGCACCAAAGTGAATGACAAGAAAACCAACCTTGCCCAGCTGCGCTCCCACGTCGGGATGGTATTCCAGCATTTTGAGTTGTTCCCGCATCTCTCCATTATCGAAAACCTGACCCTGGCGCAGGTAAAAGTGCTTAAGCGCGATAAAAAACTCGCACGCGAAAAAGGGCTGAAGTTGCTGGAACGTGTGGGGCTTTCCGCTCACGCCGATAAATTCCCGGCGCAGCTCTCCGGCGGCCAGCAGCAGCGTGTAGCGATCGCCCGTGCGCTGTGTATGGATCCGGTAGCCATGCTCTTTGACGAACCCACCTCTGCACTCGATCCTGAAATGATCAACGAAGTGCTGGATGTCATGGTTGAACTGGCGCACGAAGGGATGACCATGATGGTGGTAACGCACGAAATGGGCTTCGCCCGTAAAGTGGCCAACCGCGTGATCTTTATGGATGAAGGCAAGATCGTTGAAGACTCGCCAAAAGAAGAGTTCTTCGCGAACCCGAAATCTGAGCGCGCAAAAGACTTTCTCGCCAAAATTCTGCATTAATCTTCTCAGTGCGCAATCTGCGGATTGCGCACTGCTTCACGCTTTACATCTCTTCTTCTCGTCGGCCTCACATTGCAGCGTTACCCTTGTCACAAAATAACGCTAAAAATGGAGAACTCTATGGCACTGCCAATCATTCTCGATTGCGATCCAGGTCATGATGACGCGATCGCCCTCGTCCTTGCTCTTGCCTCCCCTGAACTGGACTTAAAAGCTGTCACCTCGTCGGCCGGAAACCAGACCCCGGATAAAACCCTGCGTAACGTGCTGCGGATGCTTACGCTGTTAAAACGCACGGATATTCCAGTGGCAGGCGGTGCAGTTAAGCCGCTGATGCGCGAGTTGATCATTGCCGACAATGTGCACGGTGAATCAGGGCTTGACGGCCCGGCACTGCCAGAACCAGGATTTGCACCGCAAAACTGCACGGCCGTTGAGCTGATGGCAAAGGTACTGCGTGAAAGTGCTGAACCCGTCACGCTGGTGGCAACTGGCCCGCAAACCAACGTCGCGCTGCTCTTAAACGGCCACCCGGAACTGCATAAGAAAATCTCCCGCATTGTGATTATGGGAGGTGCGATGGGGCTTGGTAACTGGACGCCTGCGGCGGAGTTCAACATCTTTGTCGACCCGGAAGCAGCAGAGATTGTCTTCCAGTCGGGTTTACCGATTGTGATGGCGGGGCTGGATGTTACCCACCGGGCGCAGATTATGGCTGACGACATTGAGCGCTTCCGTGCAGTGGGTAATCCGGTCGCGATAACCGTGGCCGAGCTGCTTGATTTCTTTATGGAGTATCACAAAGCCGAGAAATGGGGATTCCAGGGAGCGCCACTGCACGACCCTTGCACCATTGCCTGGCTGCTGAAGCCTGAGATGTTCACTACTGTGGAACGCTGGGTGGGCGTGGAAACTGCGGGGAAATATACTCAGGGGATGACGGTGGTAGATTACTATTCGCTGACCGGAAATAAACCGAATACGACACTGATGGTGGATATCGATCGGGAAGCGTTTGTGAATTTGCTGGCGGAGAGGCTGGCTTATTTTTCTGCGGCCTGATGCCCTCACCCTAGCCCTCTCCCACAGGGAGAGGGAACAAACCAGCGCTTTTACCTATGGCTCAAACGGGCGGCGCTGGAACTGATCGTGCCCGCATTTTGGGCAACGCGGCAGCACATCAGGTGTATAAACCGCAATATGGTGATGGCACTTCTCACACACCAGATTTCCCAGCCCCACCACTTCACCACTGTGATATACACCATGGTGGTTGAGATCCTGAAACACCTCACGCCACTCCAGCTGTGTTTTGTCAGTGATATCGACCAGTTCCTGCCACAGGCTCTCTTTAATCACGCGCATAAAAACGCTGTCTGTGATTTCGTCCTGGCTCTCTTCATAGCTGCGCGCAAACTCTTCCAGATCGCGCCGCACAGCACGTGTTACCTCATCCACTTCCGTTCGCGTTAACTCACCCGTTTGCATCACTCTTACTCGCGCCTGTTCAACCAGCGCATCAATATCTCTTTCACCATTACGCAGGCGTTCCGTGAGTGTGGCAACCAGTTCGCGGTAAAATTGAGCAACCTTGTTCATCATTTTGCCTCCCGGGTAAGTAACTATCTCTAATAGTAGACCTTATTTCATCGCCGCTTTGCCAGGTACAGCACAGACCCGGTAAATTCCTGCAAAGCGCATTTGCGTGAAAGGCTGTTTTGACGCGGGCGTTTGGGCTATGCTATGCGGATCTGAGATACCACATCCATTGGCTACATTTGTAGCTGTATTGAAAACAGGACCACTGGCTGCCATGCAAGAGCAATACCGCCCGGAAGAGATAGAATCTAAAGTCCAGCAACACTGGGACGAGAAGCGCACTTTTGAAGTCACCGAAGACGAGAGCAAAGAGAAGTATTACTGCCTGTCGATGCTTCCCTATCCTTCTGGCCGACTACACATGGGCCACGTGCGTAACTACACCATCGGTGATGTGATTGCGCGTTACCAGCGCATGTTGGGTAAAAACGTTCTGCAACCTATCGGCTGGGATGCATTCGGCCTGCCTGCTGAAGGTGCTGCGGTCAAAAACAACACCGCGCCAGCGCCGTGGACCTACGACAACATCGCTTACATGAAAAACCAGCTCAAAATGCTGGGCTTTGGTTACGACTGGAGCCGCGAGCTGGCAACCTGCACCCCGGAGTACTACCGCTGGGAGCAAAAATTCTTCACCGAGCTGTACAAAAAAGGCCTGGTGTACAAGAAGACCTCTGCCGTTAACTGGTGTCCGAACGACCAGACCGTTCTGGCGAACGAACAGGTTATCGATGGCTGCTGCTGGCGTTGTGACACCAAAGTTGAGCGTAAAGAGATCCCGCAGTGGTTTATCAAAATCACCGCCTACGCTGACGAACTGCTGAATGACCTGGATAATCTGGATCACTGGCCAGATACCGTTAAAACCATGCAGCGCAACTGGATCGGTCGCTCTGAAGGTGTGGAAATCACCTTCAACGTTGAAAACTACGATCAGACGCTGACCGTCTACACCACTCGCCCGGATACCTTCATGGGCGCGACCTACCTGGCGGTTGCCGCAGGTCACCCTCTGGCGCAGAAAGCCGCCGAAAACAACCCGGTACTGGCTACCTTCATCGACGAATGCCGCACAACTAAAGTGGCCGAAGCCGACATGGCAACGATGGAGAAAAAAGGCGTCGATACTGGCTTTAAAGCGATTCACCCACTGACTGGCGAAGCTATCCCAGTCTGGGCGGCAAACTTCGTTCTGATGGAATACGGCACAGGTGCAGTGATGGCCGTTCCGGGCCACGATCAGCGCGACTACGAGTTTGCATCCAAATACGGTCTGTCCATCAAGCCTGTCATTCTGGCGGCTGACGGTTCAGAACCTGATCTGTCCGCACAAGCACTGACCGAAAAAGGCACCCTGTTTAACTCTGGTGAATTCAGCGGCCTGAGTTTTGAAGACGGCTTCAACGCTATTGCCGACAAACTGACGGCGAAGGGTGTTGGCGAGCGTAAAGTGAACTTCCGTCTGCGCGACTGGGGCGTTTCCCGTCAGCGTTACTGGGGTGCGCCAATCCCAATGGTCACTCTGGAAGATGGTACTGTGCTGCCAACGCCAGAAGATCAACTGCCGGTTATTCTGCCGGAAGATGTGGTCATGGACGGCATCACCAGCCCGATCAAAGCCGATCCTGAGTGGGCGAAGACCACCGTGAACGGCCAGCCTGCGCTGCGTGAAACCGACACCTTTGACACCTTCATGGAGTCTTCCTGGTATTATGCGCGCTACACCTGCCCGCAGTATCAGGACGGGATGCTGGATTCGAAAGCTGCTAACTACTGGCTGCCGGTTGATATCTACATCGGTGGTATTGAACACGCTATCATGCACCTGCTCTACTTCCGCTTCTTCCATAAGTTGATGCGTGATGCAGGCCTGGTGAACTCTGATGAACCAGCAAAACAGCTGCTGTGTCAGGGCATGGTATTGGCTGACGCCTTCTACTATGTTGGCGTGAACGGCGAGCGTAACTGGGTTTCTCCGGTTGATGCCATCGTTGAGCGCGACGAGAAAGGCCGCATCGTGAAGGCGAAAGACGCCGAAGGTCATGAACTGGTTTATACCGGCATGAGCAAGATGTCCAAGTCCAAAAACAACGGCATCGACCCGCAGGTGATGGTTGAGCGTTACGGCGCAGACACCGTTCGTCTGTTCATGATGTTCGCATCCCCTGCAGATATGACCCTGGAATGGCAGGAATCTGGCGTAGAAGGTGCTAACCGCTTCCTGAAACGTGTCTGGAAACTGGTTTACGAGCACACCTCTCAGGGCGATGCACCTGCGCTGAACGCGGCGGCACTGAGCGACGATCAGCAGGCGCTGCGCCGTGATGTTCATAAAACTATTGCCAAAGTGACCGATGATATTGGTCGTCGTCAGACCTTCAACACCGCAATTGCGGCTATTATGGAACTGATGAACAAGCTGGCGAAAGCGCCACAGGAAGGCGAGCAGGATCGCGCGTTGATGCGTGAAGCGCTGCTGGCCGTCGTGCGGATGCTGAACCCGTTCACACCACACGCAAGCTTCACGCTGTGGCATGAACTGAAAGGCGAAGGCGATATCGACAACGCGCCGTGGCCGGTTGCCGACGAATCAGCCATGGTGGAAAACACTACGCTTGTGGTGGTGCAGGTAAACGGCAAAGTACGCGGTAAAATTACCGTGGCTGTTGATGCGACCGAAGAACAGGTTCGCGAGCGCGCGGGTCAGGAACATCTGGTTGCGAAGTATCTTGAGGGCGTTACCGTACGTAAGGTTATCTACGTACCAGGTAAACTGCTGAATCTGGTCGTTGGCTAAGCGCGGGAGGAAACGTGCGACAACTGGCAACAATACTCTTATCTCTGGCGGTGCTTGTCACCGCTGGTTGTGGCTGGCACCTGCGCAATACCACGGCAGTGCCTGCCCAGATGAAAACCATGATCTTCGATTCATCGGATCCAAACGGTCCGCTTAGCCGGGCAATTCGTAGCCAGCTGCGCCTGAACGGTGTTGAGCTTATCGAGAAAGGAACGCTGCGCCAGGATGTACCGTCTCTTCGTGTTCTGGGTATGACCCTGAGCAAAGACACGGCGTCTATCTTCCAGGACGGCCGTACCGCTGAGTACCAGATGGTGATGTCGGTAAACGCTGCTGTACTGATCCCGGGTAAAGACATTTATCCAATCAGCACGAAGGTCTACCGTTCGTTCTTTGATAACCCACAAACTGCGCTGGCAAAAGACGCCGAGCAGCAAATTATCATTAACGAAATGTACGACAAAGCAGCAGAACAGCTGATCCGTAAACTGCCTAGCATTGAGGCAACTTCTAAAGAAGGTGCTGATATCATCGATAAACCGGATGCCAATGCGCTGCCGGTTTCTACCTCGATGGGTAACTGATGATCAGGTTGTATCCTGAACAACTCCGCGCGCAGCTCAATGAAGGGCTGCGCGCGGCGTATCTGCTGCTCGGAAACGATCCGTTATTGCTTCAGGAAAGTCTTGATGCCGTCAAACAGACTGCGGCGGTGCAGGGCTTTGATGAACACCACACCTTCCAGCTTGATAACAACACAGACTGGAATGCCCTCTTCTCGCTTTGCCAGGCGATGAGCCTGTTCGCATCGCGCCAGACGATTCAGATCCTGCTGCCAGACAATGGTCCTAACGCGGCCATCAATGAACAACTGGCGACGCTGGTGAGTTTGTTACACAACGATCTGCTGCTGATTGTACGCGGCAATAAGCTGACCAAAGCTCAGGAAAACGCGGCATGGTTTACCCAACTCGCGTCGCACTCTGTGCTGATCACCTGTCAGACACCCGAACAGGCACATCTGCCGAAATGGGTTGCCGCGCGGGCAAAACAGCACAATCTCCAGCTGGATGATGCAGCCAATCAGCTGCTTTGCTACTGCTACGAGGGTAACCTGCTGGCACTGGCGCAGGCGCTGGACAGGCTTTCCTTGCTGTGGCCAGATGGCAAACTGACGCTGCCGCGCGTTGAGCAGGCAGTGAATGATGCCGCGCACTTTACCCCTTTCCACTGGGTTGATGCTCTGCTGTCGGCAAAGAGTAAACGCGCCCTGCATATTTTGCAGCAGCTGCGTCTTGAAGGCAGTGAGCCGGTTATCCTGCTGCGGACGGTTCAGCGCGAGCTGCTACTGCTGACCAACCTGAAACGTCAGTCTGCACATACGCCGCTGCGCTCCCTGTTCGACAAGCATCGCGTGTGGCAAAACCGCCGCGCCATGACCACTGAGGCGGTAAACCGCCTGAGTCATGAACAGCTTCGCCAGGCTGTGCAATTGCTGATGCGCGCCGAATTGACGCTAAAACAGGATTATGGCCAGTCAGTCTGGGCTGAGCTGGAAAGCCTTTCTCTGCTGCTTTGCCACAAGGCGCTGGCAGACGTTTTTATCGATGGATAATATGCATTCTCTTCAGGCACTGTATGGCGGCACCTTCGACCCGGTTCATTACGGGCATCTGAAACCGGTGGAAATACTGGCGAATCAGATAGGCTTGCAACGCGTGATAATCATGCCAAATAACGTTCCGCCACATCGCCCTCAGCCTGAAGCCACAAGCGAACAACGCAAAGAAATGCTGGCGCTGGCAATAGCGGATAAGCCGCTCTTTACGCTTGATGAACGGGAATTGCGCCGCGACACCCCCTCCTGGACATCCGAAACCTTGCAGGAATGGCGCGTCGAAAAAGGGCCGCATCAGCCCCTGGCGTTTATTATTGGACAGGATTCTCTGCTCAATTTCCCCAGCTGGCATAAGTACGAAACCATTCTGGAAAACAGTCATTTGCTGGTTTGCCGCCGTCCGGGTTATCCGCTGACTATGCGGGAAGAACAGCATCAGCAATGGCTGGAAGAACACCTGACAGACAATGTGGAAGATCTCCATAATCAGCCTGCCGGGAAGATTTATCTGGCAGAAACACCCTGGTTTGATATTTCGGCTACTATCATTCGCGAACGCCTGCAACAAGGGCTCGCCTGTGATGACCTGCTGCCAACGGCTGTTCTGGCATATATTCACCAGCATGGGCTGTATCAGAAAAGCACCGAAGAATAAGCATGATGCACGAAAAATCCTGTTATTCGCTATCCTGCCTTGACAGGCCTGACCATGCTGATATTCTCCGCTGCCAGACTTTCCCGCCGATCATTGCTTTACAGAAATTGTTTTACAAAAATGGCGATGCAATCTCAGGCGGAGGGTGGGATGATACCCGCCTTCAAAAGCCCGGCCGGTGACATTTGTCCCGACACAGGCGTCAGTTCAGGTATACTGTCTGGCCACGAATTTATAGTTGCACAATCTCACTCTCCCAGGGGGAAAACTTGCAGGGTAAAGCACTCCAGGATTTTGTTATCGACAAAATTGATGACCTGAAAGGTCAGGACATCATCACTATCGACGTTAAGGGTAAATCCAGCATCACCGACTGCATGATTATCTGCACCGGTACGTCTACTCGTCATGTGGTTTCGATTGCTGATCACGTTGTTCAGGAATCGCGTGCAGCAGGGCTGTTGCCGCTTGGCGTTGAAGGTGAAGCAACCGCTGACTGGGTAGTTGTCGACCTCGGTGATGTTATTGTCCATGTTATGCAGGATGAGAGCCGTCGCCTGTATGAGCTGGAAAAACTCTGGGGTTAATGCGTGAAGTTGCAGCTAGTAGCCGTCGGCACAAAAATGCCAGACTGGGTACAAACGGGTTTTACTGAATATCTGCGTCGTTTCCCGAAAGACATGCCGTTCGAACTGGTGGAGATCCCAGCAGGAAAGCGCGGCAAGAACGCTGATATCAAACGTATTCTCGAGAAAGAGGGCGAACTGATGCTGGCTGCCGCAGGCAAAAACCGCATCGTCACCCTCGATATTCCAGGTAAACCCTGGGATACGCCGCAACTGGCGCACGAGCTGGAGCGCTGGAAGCAGGATGGTCGTGACGTCAGTCTGTTGATTGGCGGGCCAGAAGGGTTATCCCCTGCCTGCAAAGCGGCAGCAGAACAAAGTTGGTCTCTCTCCGCGCTGACGCTTCCCCACCCGCTCGTACGGGTACTGGTGGCAGAAAGCCTGTACCGCGCGTGGAGCATTACTACCAACCACCCATATCACCGCGAGTAGTGACTGACCAGGGTAGATTAAGCAGCGGATGAAACTACAGAATTCTTTTCGCGACTATACGGCTGAGTCCGCGCTGTTTGTGCGCCGGGCGCTGGTCGCCTTTACGGGGATTTTGCTGCTTACCGGCGTGCTGATCGCCAACCTTTATAATCTGCAAATTGTCCGCTTTACCGATTACCAGACGCGTTCCAACGAAAACCGTATCAAACTGGTTCCTATCGCCCCGAGCCGCGGCATTATTTACGATCGTAACGGCACGCCACTTGCACTCAACCGCACCATCTACCAAATCGAGATGATGCCTGAGAAAGTGGACAATGTGCAGAATACGCTGGACGCGCTAAAAAGCGTTGTCGACCTTAACGATGACGATATCGCAACCTTCAAAAAAGAGCGCGCGCGTTCACACCGTTTCACCTCCATACCGGTAAAAACGAACCTGACAGAAGTCCAGGTTGCCCGTTTTGCGGTCAACCAGTACCGCTTCCCCGGTGTTGAAGTTAAAGGCTATAAACGCCGCTTCTACCCGTACGGCTCGGCCCTGACGCACGTTATTGGCTACGTATCCAAAATTAACGATAAAGACGTCGACAGGCTCGATAAAGACGGCAAGCTGGCAAACTACGCCGCAACGCACGATATCGGTAAGCTGGGGATTGAGCGCTATTACGAAGACGTCCTGCACGGCCAAACCGGTTATGAAGAAGTTGAAGTCAATAACCGTGGTCGCGTTATCCGCCAGTTGAAAGAAGTGCCCCCTCAGGCAGGACACGACGTTTACCTGACGCTCGATCTGAAACTGCAACAATATATCGAAACCCTGCTGGCAGGCAGCCGTGCTGCAGTTGTCGTGACCGACCCTCGCAGTGGCGGCGTCCTGGCGATGGTTTCTATGCCAAGCTACGACCCGAACCTGTTTGTCGACGGGATCTCCAGCAAGGACTACTCTGGCCTGCTGAACGATCCGAACACCCCGCTGGTAAACCGTGCAACCCAGGGTGTTTACCCTCCGGCATCAACGGTTAAACCGTATGTTGCCGTTTCGGCCCTGAGCGCGGGTGTCATTAACCGTAATACCAGCCTGTTTGACCCCGGCTGGTGGCAGTTACCAGGTTCCGATAAACGCTACCGTGACTGGAAAAAATGGGGCCACGGTCATCTGAACGTCACTAAAGCGCTGGAAGAATCGGCGGATACTTTCTTCTATCAGGTCGCCTATGACATGGGTATTGACCGGCTGTCACTGTGGATGAGTAAGTTCGGCTACGGGCATTACACCGGTGTTGACCTGTCGGAAGAGCGTTCTGGCAACATGCCAACCCGTGAGTGGAAGCTGAAGCGCTTTAAAAAACCGTGGTATCAGGGTGATACCATTCCTGTGGGTATCGGCCAGGGCTACTGGACGGCAACGCCGTTGCAGATGAACAAAGCGATGATGATCCTCATCAACGATGGCGTGGTAAAAGTGCCACACCTGCTCATGAGCACGGTGGAAGACGGTAAGAAAGTGCCGTGGAACCAGCCACATGAAGCGCCGGTTGGGGATATTCACTCTGGTTTCTGGGAGATCGCAAAAGACGGTATGTACGGCGTAGCCAACCGTCCGAACGGTACGGCCCATAAATACTTCGCCGGTGCGCCGTATAAAGTGGCAGCTAAATCAGGTACCGCGCAGGTATTTGGCCTGAAGGCGAACGAAACCTATAACGCGCACCGTATTGCTGAACGTCTGCGTGACCACAAGCTCATGACGGCGTTTGCCCCTTATGATAACCCGCAGGTTGCGGTGGCAATGATCCTGGAAAACGGCGGCGCAGGCCCGGCTGTTGGTACGATCATGCGCCAAATCCTCGACCATATTATGCTGGGTGACAACAACACTGAACTGCCGACTGAAAACCCGGCATCCGCAGCGACGGAGGACCAATAATCATGACGGATAATCCAAATAAAAAATCGCTGTGGGATAAAATCCACATCGACCCTGCCATGCTGCTGATCCTTCTGGCTCTGCTGTTCTACAGTGCTCTGGTTATCTGGAGCGCCAGCGGCCAGGATATCGGCATGATGGAGCGTAAAGTCGGCCAGATAGCGATGGGTCTGGTGATTATGGTCGTGATGGCGCAAATCCCGCCGCGCGTCTACGAAGGCTGGGCACCCTATCTGTATATTTTCTGTATTATCCTGCTGGTGGCGGTAGATGCCTTCGGTGCGATATCCAAAGGCGCGCAACGCTGGCTGGACCTGGGCATAGTCCGTTTCCAGCCGTCAGAGATAGCGAAAATCGCCGTCCCTCTGATGGTGGCACGCTTTATCAACCGCGACGTCTGCCCGCCTTCATTGAAGAACACCGCCATCGCACTGGCGTTAATCTTCCTGCCAACCTTGCTGGTTGCCGCACAGCCTGACCTCGGGACATCGATTCTTATCGTGCTTTCCGGTCTGTTTGTGCTGTTCCTGTCGGGTCTGAGCTGGCGCCTGATTGGTATCGCAGTGGTCCTGGTCGCGGCCTTCATCCCGATCCTCTGGTTCTTCCTGATGCATGATTACCAGCGCCAGCGCGTGATGATGCTTCTCGACCCGGAAACCGATCCCCTGGGCGCGGGCTATCATATTATTCAGTCGAAGATTGCAATTGGTTCCGGCGGTCTGCGCGGTAAAGGCTGGCTCCACGGCACGCAATCACAGCTTGAGTTCTTACCAGAACGCCACACCGACTTTATCTTTGCGGTTCTGGCGGAAGAGCTGGGGCTGGTTGGCATCTTAATCCTGCTGGCGCTCTACGTGCTGCTTATTATGCGCGGGCTCTGGATTGCGGCGCGCGCGCAAACCACGTTTGGCCGCGTGATGGCCGGCGGGTTGATGTTGATTTTATTCGTTTATGTCTTCGTAAATATTGGTATGGTGAGTGGTATTCTGCCGGTTGTAGGCGTACCGCTACCGCTGGTTAGTTACGGGGGCTCGGCACTGATCGTGTTGATGGCCGGGTTTGGTATCGTGATGTCGATCCATACCCACAGAAAAATGTTGTCCAAAAGCGTATAAAAATAAGGGGATCGCAATGCGTAAGCAGTGGCTGGGTATCTGCATCGCAGCAAGTTTGCTTGCAGCCTGTTCAAGTGATGATGGTCAGCAGCAGGCGACCGTCGCGCCGCCGCAGCCTGCGGTCTGTAACGGCCCGATTGTTGAAATCAGCGGCGCCGATCCAAGTTATGAGCCGCTGAACGCAACAGCAAATCAGGACTATCAGCGCGATGGCAAGAGCTACAAGATTGTGCAAGACCCGTCACGCTTTAGCCAGGCCGGTTTTGCTGCCATCTACGATGCTGAACCGGGTAGCAACCTGACGGCCTCTGGCGAAACGTTCGATCCCGCGCAGATCACCGCGGCACACCCGACGCTTCCAATCCCAAGCTATGCCCGTATCACGAACCTGGCAAATGGTCGCATGATTGTCGTGCGCATCAACGATCGTGGTCCTTACGGTAACGACCGTGTGATTTCACTGTCTCGCGCTGCCGCTGACCGTCTGAACACGTCTAACAACACCAAGGTGCGTATCGACCCTATCATCGTGGCGCAGGATGGTACGCTGTCTGGCCCGGGTACTGCCTGTACAACCGTTGCCAAACAGACCTATGCCCTTCCTTCACGCCCGGATTTAAGCGGTGGTATGGGTGGCGCGTCTTCTCCGGCAGAGCCTGCTGCACCGCAGGGTGAAGTCCGTGCAATCAGCAATGATACCTTGCAGAGCGATGACAGCACTGGCGCGCCAGTGAAGAGCAGTGGTTTTCTCGGTGCGCCAACAACCTTAGCGTCAGGTGTACTTGAAGGTAGCGAGCCAACACCCGCACCGGTCGTTGCTGCGCCGGTAACGCAACCCGCTGCGGTGACAGCGCCAGTGGCCACGCAAAGCGCGGAAGCTGCTGCGCCAGCTGCTGCAAGCGGTGGTTTTGTCGTTCAGGTGGGTGCGGTAAGTGACCAGGCGCGAGCGAAACAGTATCAACAGCGTTTGAGTCAGCAATTCAGCGTTCCTGGACGTGTTGAGCAAAATGGTGCAGTCTGGCGTATCCAGATGGGGCCGTTTGCCAGTAAATCACAGGCGTCCGCCCTGCAACAACGCCTGCAAAGCGAAGCGCAATTGCAATCGTTTATCGCTGTTGCGAAATAACTCATCGGCGGTATCCGAATTGTCGATTTGTGTAACTAACATTCACAAACTCGCACTGAAAGTCGGATGCCTGCCTGTATAGCATTTGCTATAGTAAGGCACTTTTTTTAATTCCATCACGGATGTCGTAGTTCTGACCATGAAGACCACTTTTTCTGCTCGTTTTGTGCAGCGCATGGCGCTGACCACGGCCCTTTGCGCAGCTGCACTTTCTGCGGCTCACGCCGATGACCTGAATATCAAGACCATGATCCCTGGCGTTCCGCAAATCGACGCGGAATCCTACATCCTGATCGATTACAACTCTGGCAAAGTTCTGGCAGAACAGAATGCCGACGCCCGTCGCGATCCCGCCAGTCTGACCAAAATGATGACCAGCTACGTTATCGGTCAGGCCATGAAAGCCGGTAAGTTCAAAGAAAGCGATCTGGTGACTATCGGTAACGATGCCTGGGCGACCGGCAACCCGGTGTTTAAAGGTTCATCCCTGATGTTCCTTAAACCTGGAATGCAGGTTCCTGTATCTCAGCTGATTCGTGGTATCAACCTGCAATCCGGTAACGATGCCTGTGTGGCAATGGCCGACTTTGCTGCCGGTAGCCAGGACGCGTTTGTTGGCCTGATGAACAGCTACGTGACCGCTCTGGGTCTGCAAAACAGCCACTTCCAGACCGTTCACGGCCTGGATGCTGATGGCCAGTACAGCTCCGCACGTGATATGGCGCTGATTGGTCAGGCGCTGATTCGCGACGTGCCTAACGAATACTCCATCTATAAAGAAAAAGAGTTTACCTTCAATGGTATCCGCCAGACCAACCGTAACGGTCTGCTGTGGGACAACAGCCTGAACGTAGACGGCATCAAGACCGGTCACACCGATAAAGCGGGTTATAACCTGGTTGCCTCTGCCACTGAAGGCCAGATGCGCCTGATTTCTGCCGTTATGGGTGGTCGCACCTTTAAAGGTCGTGAAACCGAAAGCAAAAAACTGCTGACCTGGGGCTTCCGTTTCTTCGAAACCGTGAACCCACTGAAAGCAGGTAAAGAGTTTGCTTCTGAGCCAGTCTGGTTTGGTGACAACGATCGTGCATCACTGGGCGTGGACAAAGATCTGTATCTGACCATTCCGCGCGGCCGAATGAAAGATCTGAAAGCCAGCTACGTGCTGAACAGCACTGAGCTCCATGCTCCGCTCCAGAAAAACCAGGTTGTGGGCACCATTAACTTCCAGCTGGATGGCAAAACCATCGATCAGCGCCCACTGGTGGTGTTGCAAGAAATTCCTGAAGGCAATTTCTTCGGCAAAATCATTGATTATATTAAATTGATGTTCCATCACTGGTTTGGATAAAAATTGAACACTTGAAAGTGTGATTTTGATCCCCATATACTAACTATCCTGATAACTCCCACCTGATGTGGGAGTTATTATTTTTTGACGTTACGCCGGAGCTGACATGAAAACCAAACTTAACGAACTGCTTGAATTCCCTACCTCATTTACTTACAAAGTAATGGGGCAGGCGTTGCCTGAGCTGGTTGATCAGGTGGTTGAAGTGGTACAGCGCCATGCGCCGGGCGACTACTCTCCGTCAGTAAAACCAAGCAGCAAGGGCAACTACCACTCGGTTTCTATTACCATCACTGCCACGCATATTGAGCAGGTTGAGACGCTGTACGAAGAGCTCGGCAATATCGAAATTGTTCGTATGGTGCTGTAGTCCCTTTGCGGTTACCCGGTTTGCCGGGTAACCCCTCTCCCCGCTGTGGTATAATCCCCTCATCTTTTCTCCCTGTCTTCGGAGACACAGTTTTGTACCAGGATAAAATTCTTGTCCGCCAACTCGGGCTGCAACCTTACGAGCCTGTCTCCCAGGCCATGCATGACTTCACCGATTCCCGCGATGAAACGACACCTGACGAAATCTGGCTGGTTGAACATCTTCCGGTGTTTACTCAGGGGCAAGCTGGCAAAGCAGAACATCTGCTGACGACCGGTGATATTCCAGTCATTCAGAGCGATCGCGGTGGGCAAGTCACCTATCACGGTCCGGGTCAGCAGGTGATGTATGTTCTTCTGAACCTGAAACGCAGAAAACTTGGCGTTCGTGAACTGGTCACTCTGCTGGAACAAACCGTGGTGAACACACTGGCGGAATACGGTATTGATGCCCATCCCCGGGCCGATGCGCCAGGCGTGTACGTTGGAGAAATGAAGATCTGTTCGCTGGGTCTGCGTATTCGTAAGGGCTGTTCGTTTCACGGGCTGGCGTTAAATATTAATATGGATCTCGCGCCGTTCTTACGTATCAACCCGTGTGGATATGCCGGAATGGAAATGACGCAAATGCGCCAGTGGGTCGAAACAGCCACACCTGATATTATTCGACCGGTGCTGTTGAACAACTTGTTAGCGCTACTTAACAATCCGCCCCACGAATATATCCCTGCTTAATATATCATACATGATGGCTTGATTATTTGACGAGCCATCACTTATTTACCGCTTTTACGCTTTACAATAATCCGCAGATTCTATATTTTCGAAGCGCCTGAACGCACCCGCATATTAGCGCTATAAATTATTTAGCCCACTACCTGAGATGATTGAGAGGCTCAGGTAGCTTGCGTGACAATCACACAACTGTTTGTTTTTGATAAACAAGTGACACCTACAAAACACTTTACGAATCTCTACAGGCATAATAAATAATTTCAACTATCATTCATATTGTGAATGAATACGGAGTGAAAGCGTGGAGTATAATAATTTACCAGCCAAACGCCTGAATGAACCCGGTAGTGAAGATAAACCGCAAATTTTTCGGACATTACGTAATATTGATCTCAATTTGCTGACTATTTTTGAGGCAGTTTATGTCCACAAGGGTATCGTTAACGCTGCGAAAATTCTTAATCTCACGCCCTCTGCAATTAGCCAGTCCATTCAGAAATTGCGCGCTATATTTCCCGATCCCTTATTTATACGTAAAGGCCAGGGCGTGACGCCTACGGCCTATGCGACTCACCTGCACGAGTACATCAGCCAGGGGCTGGAATCGATTCTGGGCGCGCTGGACCTGACGGGAAGCTATGACAAGCAAAGAACGATTACCATTGGTACATCGCCTTCTGTTGGCGTTCTGGTTCTGCCCATCATCTATCAGGCGGTGAAACAACACGCTCCACAACTGCTGCTACGTAATGTTCCCGTCAGTGAGCCTGAAATTCAGCTCGCGCAGTTTCAGACCGACCTGATAATCGACAGCAATAATTTTAACGCCAGAGCATTAGGGCAGAACGTTCTCTATGCTGATAGCCTGACGCTGGTATGTCGACAGCATCACCCGGCACTCAGTCAACCACTGACGCTGGAAAACTTACGTGGCTACGAGCATTCATCGTTCATGACCGAAGGGCAAAGCATGAACGTTCTTCGTCAGCGCTTAGACGAGCTTTTCCCGGAACGTCAGGTGAGCTTCAGCAGTTACAATATGTTTACGATGGCATCCCTGATTAGCAGCAGCGACATGCTTTGCGTTATGCCCGCCCGGCTGTACTCCTTACTGTGTAAATGCTGGCCACTGGAGAGTATCCCCTTACCGCAGCTGAACACTGAATCTGTTGAAATTTCCCTGCATTACAACAAACTCAGCCTGCGCGATCCGGTACTCGAAAACGTCATCAACGTCATCCGCCAGGCCTTCTGACAGGCTCATTCAGAACAAGCCCCTGCCGGGTGCGGGGCAAAAGGCACAAAACAACAACTATTTTACAATTTGGCGACCTGGCAGGCTGCTTTATCGACCGTTTCAATGATATACTGCCTGTCGTTCGTTCAAAAATAGTTGATAAATACAACATTCCCTTGAATTGAAACGCTTTCCTTCGATATTCGCAACTGGAACACGCACGCTATGAGTAAACCCATTGTGATGGAACGCGGTGTTAAATACCGCGATGCCGATAAAATGGCCCTTATCCCGGTTAAAAACGTGGCTACAGAGCGCGAAGCGCTGTTAAGAAAACCGGAATGGATGAAAATCAAACTTCCGGCTGACTCTTCGCGTATCCAGGGGATCAAAGCGGCGATGCGTAAAAATGGCCTTCACTCTGTGTGTGAAGAAGCCTCTTGCCCCAACCTTGCTGAATGTTTCAATCACGGCACAGCGACCTTTATGATTCTGGGTGCAATTTGTACCCGCCGCTGTCCGTTCTGCGACGTAGCGCATGGCCGCCCTGTTGCGCCTGACGCTAACGAACCGCAAAAACTGGCTCAGACGATTGCCGACATGGCACTGCGCTATGTGGTGATTACCTCTGTTGACCGTGACGATCTGCGTGATGGCGGTGCTCAGCACTTTGCTGACTGTATCACTGCTATCCGTGAGAAAAGTCCAAACATTAAAATCGAAACGCTGGTACCGGACTTCCGTGGACGCATGGATCGTGCGCTGGATATCCTGACCGCAACACCGCCGGATGTGTTCAACCACAACCTGGAAAACGTACCGCGTATCTACCGTCAGGTTCGCCCTGGTGCAGATTACAACTGGTCCCTGAAACTGCTGGAGCGTTTTAAAGAAGCGCACCCGCATATCCCGACCAAATCAGGCCTGATGGTTGGCCTCGGTGAAACCAATGCCGAGATCATTGAAGTGATGCGCGATCTGCGTCGTCATGGCGTAACCATGCTGACGCTGGGCCAGTATTTGCAGCCTAGCCGCCATCACCTGCCGGTACAGCGCTATGTTAGCCCGGATGAGTTCGATGAAATGAAAGCCGAAGCAATGGCAATGGGCTTTACCCATGCAGCCTGTGGCCCGTTTGTTCGCTCGTCATACCATGCTGATATGCAGGCGAAAGGCGAAGAAGTTAAATAAAATAGAAATATTTATTTACAGTTACGTCATAAAAAAACCGGCCATTGAGCCGGTTTTTTTTCGCAAGCCCTCAGGCATTGCTATTACTCTTTGTGAGAAAGCTTCTCAGCAGGGACGTCATCCTCGGCGCTTTTCTTCGCAGCCGCATCATCGTCATTCATCGCTTTTTTGAAGCCTTTAATTGCTGCCCCCAGGTCACCGCCCAGTGTGCGTAACTTCTTGGTACCAAACAGCAGGACGACCAGTGCGGCAACCACCAGCAGTTTGGTAATACTAATCTCACCCATAGATACCTTCTTTACATAAAACAGGCTGCATTCAGCGCCAAAAACCTGATCTTATTAACGGTCATTTGACGCGCGCACACAATAGCAATCTGTAACAAGGTGAATCAAGCATTGTTGAAAAAAACATCAGAATAATTGCGGTGGCGCAAACCGACGATTTTGCAGAACGGGTAACTGCTGGCGCGCAAGAGAAATTCTGGCTGAAAATATCTCGGCCATCAGCAACGTCGGTGCTTCCGCAGCTGCAGCGACCGTCACCCCCAGCGGATCAACAACCCGGCTCTGGCCAATATTCTTATTCCCGCACTCCCCGGCAGCCACAATATAACAGGTGGTATCGAGCGCACGGGCGGCAAGCAGCGTCGCCCAGTGGTGCTCTTTAAGCGGGCCTTTTACCCACGCCGCAGGCAATACCAGCACATCAGCCCCTTTAAGGGCGAGGCTCATCGCCATCTCAGGAAAGCGAACATCGTAGCAGGTCATCAATCCGATGTTCATGCCGTCGATGTTAATCAATGGCGGAATGATATCTCCAGGGTCAACCAGGCGTGACTCCTGAATGCTGAACGCATCGTAGAGATGTAATTTAGCGTAGCTCGCGATAATCGCACCTTCACGGATCGCCACAAGGGTGTTCACTGCCCTTCCCGGCGAAGACGGAACATGGATTGTCAGAACTGTGGTCAGTTGATTACCCGCACTTTCCTGAAGCAACAGCCGCAAAAAGCCGCCATCCAGCGGCTGAGCTGATTTCACTGACATATCTGGGTCGTTATCATCACGTGCCAGCAGCGCTTCAGGGAGCACCAGCAACAACGCCCCCTTTTGCTGAGCCTGAGCCATCAGGGCCACGCATTTTTGCGCATTCTCTTCCCAGCGTGGCGTTACCGCAAACTGCCCAACCGCAACATACATATTTGTCCCCTACTCATAATCAGCGTTAAACTTGATGCTCTTACACATCAAATAGCAGGTATTTAGCGTGTTACAACTACTTTTAGCCGTTTTTATTGGTGGTGGTACAGGGAGCGTTGCGCGATGGTTCTTAAGTATGCGGTTTAATCCCATGCATCAGGCGATCCCCATGGGTACGCTTGCTGCTAACCTGATTGGTGCATTTATCATTGGTATGGGGCTCGCCTGGTTCAACCGAATGACGCATATCGACCCGGTGTGGAAGGTTTTGATCACCACCGGTTTCTGTGGCGGTCTGACAACATTCTCTACTTTCTCTGCCGAGGTGGTGTTCCTGTTCCAGGAAGGCCGATTCACCTGGGCATTGACGAACATTGCAATCAACATGCTGGGTTCGTTTGCGATGACGGCTATCGCATTTTGGTTATTTTCCTCAGCCAGCCCGCAATAACGTCGGGAGCGTTAATGTTGGCTTAACTTTTCTCTGTCACTCTGGTTGCAATACTGAACGAGGGTGACGGAATGAAAGACAGTTTGATGAGCGCAGGAATGGTGTTGCTGAGCGTGCTGATCATCGCCAGCTTCCTGAAAATCTATTTTCTTGGCTGATTCAAAACGAAAAAAAACCCGCTCAGAGAGCGGGTTTTGAAATTCTTGCTGACGCGTCTGAATTACAGAGCGATTACGTTAGCAGCAGAAGGGCCTTTGGCACCGTTAGTGATTTCAAACTCAACGCGCTGACCTTCAGCCAGGGTTTTGAAACCATTAGTCTGGATTGCAGAGAAGTGTACGAACACGTCTTTGCTGCCATCTTCTGGAGTAATGAAACCGAATCCTTTGGACTCATTAAACCACTTAACGTTACCTTTAATCTTAGACATCAAAATTACCTTTACATTAAAAAACGACACAAATGCTGTGTCGGGTATCAGTACAACAATTGTGGGACGTTTTGTCCAGCGGTTCTTTGATAAAAAGTGACAAAAGTCGCGTTAATTTTCACTGAAGGATTTTTATCCTTTATGATTCAAAGACAGTACGTTTATTCACCAGCACGTAAAGTTTTTTCAGTTAAAACTGAAAACGCATCCACGCGAAGTAAACGTTACCGTTGTTATAAGTTCCTGGAATATACGTCATCTGGAACGTTGCAGGACCGTAACCAATGGACGCCAGCGGCAAGATCACCGGAATAGGGATGTAATTCCAGTTATCGCGCGCAGTGACCCCTGCGGTGTAGCCCAGACCCACGTGGAAGTTATCGTCTGCTAACGGTCGCCAGGTTTTCTCCCAACCGTAGCCGCCAATCGGTTCCCACTTGTTAAAGGAATCTTTAAAGGCCATCAGGTAGATGCCGTGCCAGTTCCCTTTTTCGTCCCAGCGCGACTGGCCAAAACCTGCCCCCCACGGACGTTCGTTGTATTTGTCTGTTTTTTCTTTGTCATACGCAAAACGTGCGTGCCACGTTATGGTCGGAATATAAAGATCATAGTGCTCTGGCTCCTTCCAGGTTTGTGCGACGTTATCCGTAAAAGTTGAGAACCAACCCTTATCCGTCGCGCTTTCTTCTGCCATGGCACCAGAAGAAAATGTTAACAACCCAAAAATAAACAATAAAATCAAGGAAAAATTATTTCGTACGATCACAATGCAATTACCATTCTTAGTATTCGGGGCAAAGTTTACCATAGAATAGTTGAATGGTGACTTAACGATATCAGCGTTATTCCTAATTAATGCCACTTATACTGGGAATATTCCGAAGTTACATTATCCTGTATGCCTGAATAAGCGCATACAGGATGCATATTTAACGTCGATGTAACAACTTATAGAGTGCAGGAATAACCAGCATTGACAGCAACGGCGCAGTTACCATCCCACCTATCATAGGCGCAGCGATGCGTTGCATCACCTCCGAACCGCTGCCGCCCCCCCACATAATGGGTAGCAACCCCGCCATGATGGTGGCAACGGTCATCACTTTCGGGCGGACACGAAGCACCGCACCTTCATGGATAGCCCGCATAACCATCGCACTCCCGCCGTCAGGCTCCCGCAGACGATACTTATCCAGCGCATGATTTAAATAGAGGACCATTATTACCCCGAATTCCGCCGCGACACCGGAAAGTGCTATAAATCCTACCGCCCCCGCCACCGACAGATTATATTCAAGCAGCCACAGCAACCACACTCCCCCAATAAGTGCAAAAGGTAATGTCCCCATTATTATCAGGACATCTGACACGCGTTTAAAGGTTAGCCAGAGCAGTATAAATATAATCATGAGGGTAACTGGCAGGACTATTTTTAGCTTTGCCGTTGCCCGTTCAAGATATTCGAATTGCCCGGACCAGGAGAGCGACACCCCCTGCGGTAAAACGACCTGCTCCGCCACCCGCTTTTGCATTTCATCTACCGCTGACTTCAGATCACGCCCGCGCAAATCGACATAAATCCAGTTAGACAGCCGCGCATTTTCGCTTTTTAACATTGGCGGTCCTTCCGTCACCACAATATCCGCCAACTCGCCAAGCGCAATCTGGCTGCCGTTCGCGGCAATCACGGGTAAGACGCGCAGTTTATCCACATTATCGCGAAGGTCGCGTGGATAACGCAGGTTGATGGGATAACGTTCACGTCCCTGAATGACTTCTCCAATGTTATCGCCCCCCACTAACGTAGAGACCATACTTTGCAGCTCATCGACGGACACGCCATATCGCGCAGCCTTTTGCCTGTCGATACGAATATCCACATAGCGCCCGCCAGCCAGACGTTCCGCCAGGGCCGAGGTGACGCCAGGCACCTGCTTCACCACCTGTTCAATCTGCTGGGCGACCCGCTCGATATCCACGATATTATTGCCGTTCACCTTTATGCCTACCGGGCTTTTTATCCCGGTGGCCAGCATATCCAGCCGGTTACGGATAGGCGGCACCCACACGTTAGCAATTCCGGGTACGGACACCGTTTTGTCCAGCTCCTCTACCAGTTTTTGCGTTGTCATTCCGTGGCGCCACTGAGCGCGGGGTTTAAAGTGGATGGTCGTTTCCAGCATGGTGAGCGGTGCCGGATCGGTTGCCGATTCCGCCCTTCCGGCCTTACCAAATACGCTTTCCACTTCCGGCACGCTTTTAATCAACCGGTCTGTTTGCTGCAATAACCGCGATGCTTCCCGGGCGGAAATCCCCGGTAACGTGGATGGCATGTACAGCAAATCCCCTTCATCCAGAGGCGGCATAAACTCACTTCCCAGCCGGCTTAGCGGCCAGAGGGTCGCCACTAAAAGCGCAAACGCCAGCATCAGTGTGGTTTTCGGAAACGAGAGCACCTTATCCAGCAAAGGTTCATACAGGCGAATCAGTACCCGGTTGATGGGGTTGGCTTTTTCGTCAGGGATCTTGCCGCGAATAAAATAGCCCATCAGCACCGGCACCAGGGTAATGCCAAGCCCTGCCGCCACCGCCATTGACCAGGTTTTGGTAAACGCCAACGGGGAAAACATTCGCCCCTCCTGCGCCTCAAGCGAAAACACCGGAATGAACGACAAGGTGATGATAAGCAGACTACAAAACAGCGCCGGACCAACTTCCACGGCGGCACGCTCCGCAAGGTGCCAGTAATCCCCGGACGACGGTGTTTTATCCGGGTTATCATGTCGCCATTGCTCCAGCACTTTATGCATGTTTTCAATCATGACAATCGCGGCATCGACCATCGCCCCGATAGCAATGGCGATCCCGCCAAGCGACATGATGTTCGCGTTGATCCCCTGATAGTGCATCACCACGAATGCCCCCAGGATCCCCAGCGGCAAAGAGACAATAGCCACCAGCGCCGAGCGGAAATGGAATAAAAACAGCGCACAAACCACCACCACGACCGCAAACTCTTCAAGCAGCTTATGCGTCAGCGTCTTAACCGACTCTTCAATCAGGGTTGAGCGGTCATAGACCGGTACAATTTCCACACCCTCTGGCAACGTTTTCTGCAATTCACTGAGCTTTGCTTTCACCGCGTGAATGGTGTCCAGCGCATTCTGCCCATAGCGCATCACGACCACGCCCCCGGCAACCTCACCCTCACCATTCAGTTCCGCCACACCCCGGCGGATCTCCGGGCCAAATCCAATGGTCGCAACGTCTTTTAACAGGACAGGCACACCGTCCCGGCTGGTGATCACCACGTTGCGAAAATCATCCAGCGACCGCAAATAGCCGGTGGTTCGCACCATATATTCGGCCTCTCCCATTTCCAGCAATGCGCCGCCACCCTCTTTGTTCGCAGCCTGCACCGCGCTGGAGAGCTGGCTGTGCGTAATGTTCAGCGCGCGCATCCTGGCAGGATCAGCGACAATCTGGTACTGGCGCACCATCCCGCCAATGCTGGCGACTTCCGACACGTTCGGTACGGTTTTAAGTTCAAACTTCAGCGTCCAGTCCTGGATAGCTCGCAGGTCTGCCAGACTGTGTTTTCCACTGCGATCGACAAGAGCGTACTCGTAAATCCAGCCAACCCCGGTGGCGTCTGGCCCCAGCGAGACTTTAACCCCCGCCGGAAATTGCGACTGCACCTGGCTTAAATACTCCAGTACACGGGAGCGAGCCCAGTACAAATCCGTGCCATCTTCAAACAGCACGTAGACATAGGCATCACCAAACATGGAAAAGCCGCGCACCGTTTTAGCCCCAGGCACAGAGAGCATCGAGGTGGTCAGCGGCCAGGTGACCTGATCCTCTATCACCTGCGGCGCTTTGCCGGGATAGCTCGCTTTGACGATAACCTGCACATCAGAGAGATCGGGAAGCGCATCCAGCGGCGCGCGTTGCACTGCCCACCAGCCCCACCCGGCCATGATCAGCGCAGCCAGGATCACCAGCAGACGGTTACGTAAGGAGGCACGAATCACCGCAGCAATCATTGGGTCACCTCCGGCATCACGCTGCGCAGATTCGCTTCTGAATCAATCAGGAACTGACCAGAGGTGACAACTTCATCCCCCGCTTTCAGGCCCGATGTGATCTCCGTCCAGCCCTGGGCAGTCAACCCTGTTTTGACATTGACCGGGCGGAAATAACCGTCCCCGGTAGCCAGCAGCAGACGTGTAGATTCCCCGCTGTTGATGACCGCTTCTTCAGGTACGGCAAGGGCTGGCGGACGTTGTGCTGCCTGGGCGCGCGATACGCTGAGATACATTCCGGGTTTTAATTTCTGCCCGGCGTTGTTCAGCACGATGCGTGCTTTCAGGGTGCGCGTGGTGGTTTCCATCTGCGGGAGTAGCTCACTGACCGTGCCGTGGAATTGCTCGCCCGGCCAGCTCTGTGTCGTGGCAACCACTTCAGTGCCTACGCTCAGGGATTGCGCCTGCGTTTGCGGGTAGTCAATAACCAGCCACACCGGGTCAAGACTGGCGATTTCGAACAGCGGGGCCGTTGCCGTAATCTGCGCACCCTCGCGCACATCCAGCTTAACGACATATCCTGCTTTCGCCGCCCGAAGTGTCAGCGTGGTTTGCGGTTTTCCGCTTCGTTCCAGCGCCCGGATCACCTCCTCCGGCATAAATTGCAGCGCCAGTCGCTCACGTGCGGCGCGTGTCAACCCGGCGTCACCAAGCTGACGGACGGCCAGATACTCCTGTTGTGCGGTAGTCCATTGTGGGATCCAGAGCTGCGCCAGCGCTTCATTGGCTTTCACCTGCTGCTGTGGGGCGTTGACATACAACTGTTTCACCACGCCGTTGGCGGGCGCCGAAACCACGGTCACCCCCCGCTCATCCGTTGATACCGTGGCAAAAGCGGAGAATGGGACATTCAGCTGATGTAGCTGCGCTTTCGTTGTCTTCATGCCCAGGTTTTGTTGCTGCTGCGCACTGATCCCAACACCGGACGCAGCCTTTTCTTCATCGGCATAGCGCGGCACCAACTGCATATCCATAAAGGGTGATTTCCCGGGCTTATCAAAACGCTGTCCGGGCATCATGGGATCGTACCAGTAAAGCACTTTACGCTCAGTGGGCTGCGACTGCGCCACAGGTTGATGAGACTGCTTTTGCCCCACAAAATACCCGCCCCCGGCCGCCACTAACACCGCAATCGCAACTGCGGATAAGGTCGTTGTTTTCATTTTGCCAGCTCCTGTGGGATCAGCCATTGGATCGCCGCCCAGTTCCGCGCCATCTCGCGCTCCGCCTGATTCGCCGCGAGCTCCGTATCCAGTACGCTTCGGCGCGCCTCCAGTAATGCAGGCAGTTCTGACTGCCCCGAACGATATTGCGCCGTCATCACCTCCAGCCGTTGGCGCTGTAACGGGAGGATCTCCTCGCTCTGGCGCTGCCATAAGGTTTGCGCCGCCTGATACTGCGCCACCAGCGACTGCACCTGCGCGATATGCTCACGTTTAATCAGCGTGAGTTGGTCTACCGCCTGCATCGACCGGGAGACATCAGCGGCATAATCTTTGTCCTGCCTTTTGGACTGGAAGATCGGTAAATCAACGCTGAACATGACCCCTGCCATATCGTCATACCCTTCAGCACGATGGGCGTAGAACACCTCAACATCCACGTCAGGTATGGCGGCGATGGCCGATTGTGCAGAACGGGCTTTCGCGGTGTCGGCCTCCCGTCGGGCGGCTTCCACTTCCGGGTGTTGGACTATCCCCTCTTCCAGCGTTTTTTCATCGGCGGGGAGCCGCTGGTAACGTGGCAAAGGCCCGCTCACATCGGTGATTGATTGCCCCGTCAGCTGAAACAGGCGGCTTTGTGCCAGTTGCACATCGCGCTGAGCAAGCGTCTCTTTATCGCGCATTGCGCTCAGGGTCATTTGCAGCGCCAGTACGCTGTCTGGCGTAGAACTGCCCGCCCCTACGCTTGCCTTTTGCACACCGCGCTGACGCCCGGTTTCGCTGACCAGCGCTTTCGCTTTTTTCAGCGCCTGCTGCGTTAACGCCAGTTCGAGCCAGGCCTGAGCGGTATCACGCTGAAGTGCCGCGCGGATAGCCTCCCCTTTTGCCAGCACGCCTCGCGCCTGCGCCTGGAAGGTTTGCGCTTTACGTTCGCGTTTTTCTGAACTGACATAGCTCTGCATGATGCCAATTTTTTGCATGGTCATGCCTTCACGCGTCAGACGCCTGTCGTTGTTCCCCTGTACTGGCACGTTTTCAATACCAAACTTCAGTTTGGGGTCGGGTAGTTGGGTCGCGGAATCCGCCATCGCATCCAGCGCCTGTGCTTCATTACGGCTGGCAGATAGCTCCGCGGAATAGCGTTGCGCTTCGGTCAGGGTTTGGTCGAGCGTCCACGGCTCTGCCTGTACGGCTGAGCTGAGTAACCCGAACATCACCCCACCGAGCCATAGGCCCAGTGTGTGTTGTTTCATGAAGTCCTCGCTTAGCGCTGTGGTGTCAGCGAGACGATCTGAAACCCGTCACCTGAACGTTCAAGGATGAACGTCACCCGATCGCCGGGTTTCGCACCATTGAGCACGGCACCGGATGACAAGGTAAATGGCATCGTCATGGCAGGCCATTTCAGTTCAGGAATGGCGTCATGTTCGAGAGTGACAGACTGGGCGGAAAACGCCTGGACAACGCCATGGCCTTGCCAGCGTTGTGCAGTCGGAGTGGTTACCTCATTCGCCTGGACGGCAAAAGAAGAAAAAGAGACGGACGCGCCAAGCAGCGCGGAAAGAAATAAAGCACGCATGATAAAGCTCCTGTTAAACGTAAATTAAAATAAAATCAACGAATTAACAGGTTTTTATTCTCTGAACCGGCAAAAACGAATGGTTGCCGGTGGCCCCACAGCGGGAGGGGTGATTGACCACGCAGACGGGCTTACATCCGTACATTCCGGCGTGTTCAGGGTAAGGGGCATAGTGGCAGGTAGCGCCACCAGTTGAGGATGAGCAGGATCTTTTGGTGCCTGATCGGGCACACAGTGTTTTTCACACAGCGGCGAAACATCAGCGGTATGAACAGGGCCAGGTTTAGCCATCATATCCATATGCTGAATTGCCGCGACGTTACCCCGAAGGTCGATAGAACAATCGTGAGAGGCAACAGCAACCTGACTCTGGATCAACAGCCAGCCAAAGGCTATCAAAAACATCAGCAGATGTTTTTTGAAAAAGCGCAGGCGATAAGTCCAGCTGGCGTGCATATCGGCGTCATCAGGTTGAAAAAAGTGCTGAGAGTATATGCAGGGAAAAGAAAGAATAGAAAGTGCTTTTAAAGAGATTTACGTTCTTTATCAATCCCCTGATAAATAGCCTCAAATACATTAACACTTCAATATCATTTCTATGACATATAATAATGATTCAATGAGTCAATAACCCCATGATGCAAATGATAGGGTAATGGCAAAATATCGTTACTCTCTCCTTTAGTAGTATATTTATTGATTTTAATCAGCAATGACAGGCCATTAATTCGGCACATTTCATCCTTCTTTTTTTATTGACTATTTGTGCTCTCGGGCAGCAGGGATACAGGGGAAACCATGCTTACGTTTATTGAGCTCCTTATCGGAGTCGTCGTCATTGTCGGTGTAGCCCGCTACATCATTAAAGGCTACTCAGCCACTGGGGTCTTATTTGTCGGCGGTCTGACGCTGCTCATTATTAGCGCCTTACTGGGCCATAAAGTCTTACCCGCCAGCGAAACCAGTACGGGCTATACCGCGACCGACATTGTCGAATACATAAAAATTCTGCTCATGAGCCGTGGCGGCGACCTGGGTATGATGATCATGATGCTGTGCGGTTTTGCAGCATTTATGACCCACATCGGCGCGAACGACATGGTCGTTAAGCTGGCATCCCGGCCGTTGAAATTCATCAACTCCCCATATCTGCTGATGATCGCCGCTTATTTCCTGGCCTGCCTGATGTCACTGGCCGTCTCGTCTGCCACAGGTCTTGGCGTGCTATTAATGGCGACACTGTTCCCCATCATGGTCAACGTGGGGATTAGCCGTGGCGCGGCTGCTGCTATTTGCGCCTCTCCTGCGGCCATTATTCTTTCGCCAACTTCCGGTGATGTGGTGCTGGCAGCAAAAGCCGCTGAAATGTCGCTGATCGATTTTGCGTTTAAAACCACGCTGCCTATCTCGATTGCCGCCATTATTGCCATGGCGATTGCCCACTTTTTCTGGCAGCGCTATCTCGACAAAAAAGAGAACATCAGCCACGAAATGCTGGATGTGGGTGAAATCACCACTACCGCACCAACCTTTTACGCCATCCTGCCCTTTACACCGATTATTGGCGTGCTGATTTTTGACGGCAAATGGGGTCCGCAGCTGCATATCATTACGATTCTGGTTATCTGCATCCTGCTGGCGGCGATGCTGGAATTTGTGCGTGGCTTCAATACTCAGAAAGTGTTTTCCGGGCTGGAAGTAGCCTATCGCGGTATGGCGGATGCCTTTGCAGGTGTCGTAATGCTGCTGGTTGCTGCAGGCGTGTTTGCTCAGGGGTTGAGCACCATCGGCTTCATCCAGAGCCTGATCTCCATTGCCACCTCCTTCGGCTCTGCCAGCATTATCCTGATGCTGGTGCTGGTAATTCTGACCATGCTGGCTGCAATGACCACCGGCTCTGGTAATGCGCCGTTCTACGCCTTTGTTGAGATGATCCCTAAACTGGCGCACTCCTCCGGTATCAACCCGGCTTATCTTTCCATTCCGATGTTGCAGGCATCCAACCTGGGCCGCACCATTTCTCCGGTTTCCGGTGTGGTGGTTGCCGTTGCCGGGATGGCAAAAATATCACCGTTTGAAGTGGTGAAACGTACCTCTGTTCCCGTTCTTGTTGGCCTGATCGTGGTCATCATTGCAACCGAAGTGCTGGTGCCTGGCACAGCGGTGGGATAAGTTCCTCACCCGCAAAAAAGCGCCTGCGGGCGCTTTTTGTGCTTTAATAACTTCCAGAAATAATCCGTTTTCAATCATTCAGGAATTCAAATGTTCAGGAAGGATATTGTTTTTCCGTCTGGCGCTATGGCGCTTGCACTCTGCGTTTTCTCCGCACAGGCAGAACCTCTTAAGGCAACGCAGTACGGGGATTTCGATCGCTACGTTCTGGCGCTCTCCTGGCAAACCGGGTTTTGTCAGAGCATGGTCGAGCGCAACCGTAACGAACCGGACGAGTGTCGCCTGCAAAAAGAGAGCAAGACCAAAACCGATTTCCTGACCGTGCACGGTCTGTGGCCAGGCCTGCCAAAATCCATTGCCTCGCGCGGGGTGGATGAACGCCGCTGGATGCGTTTTGGCTGCGCCACTCGCCCGATCCCCAACATGCCGGAAGTGAAAGCCAGCCGTAAATGTTCAGCCGCCGAAACCGGGTTATCCCTGTCGGGCGCAGCAAAACTCAACAGCGTGATGCCGGGAGCCGGTGGTAACTCTTGTCTTGAGCGCTACGAATATGCCAAACATGGCGTCTGCTTTGGCTTCGACCCCGATGCCTATTTCGGCACCATGGTGCGGATGAATCAGGAAGTGAAAAGCAGCCCGCTGGGGCAATTTCTGGCGAATAATTACGGTAAAACCGTTAGCCGTAGCGATTTTGATGATGCCGTCGGCAAAGGATGGGGGAAAGAGAGTATCAAAGCCATCAAGCTGACCTGTAGCGGTAATCCGGCCTATCTCACTGAATTGCAGCTCTCGCTGAACGCCGACACCATTAACAATCCACTTTCTGCGACCTCTTTTGCCGCGCAGCCACATCCCGGTAACTGCGGTAAGCAATTCGTTATCGATAAAGTCGGTTACTGACCTGCCCCGGGGCGCGCCATGTCAAACCGGTGCTCGTCGCTAATGGCATAATAGGCCGTCGGCCCACCCGCTCGCAGTATTGGACGGGCTTTGGCGGTCTGGTAAATACCCTCTTCCAGTAGCGATTCCTGAATATGGATCCCGACAACTTCCCCCAACACCAGCCAGGTTTCTATTGGCGACCCATCGGCACCCGTCAGCTGAATGCACTGTGAAAGGCGGCACTCGAAATTCACCGGGCTTTCTGCCACGCGAGGTGCTTTAACCAGCTTGCTCTCTGCAGTCGTTAACCCGGCAAAGACAAACTCATTTTCACCTTGCGGCAGCATTGCAGAGGTTTCATTCATTGCATGCGCCAGGTCCAGCGTTGCAAGGTTCCAGACAAACTCGCCCGTTTCGACAATATTACGCACGCTGTCTTTCCAGCCATTACTGGAAAATCCAATGATCGGCGGGCGATAGTTAAAGCAGTTGAAGAAACTATAAGGTGCAAGATTTGGCCGCCCCTCTTTGTCGCAAGAGGCGATCCAGCCAATCGGGCGTGGGCCAACGATAGCATTCAGCGGGTCATGCGGCAGGCCGTGACCCTGAGAAGGTTCATAGAAGTACATAGTTATCTCTGGTGGATAGGGCGTACACGAATTACGCTTCGCTCATTGCCCTGTTTCAGGACAATCAGCGTAACGCAATCCGCCAGAAATTAAGACTGAATAAATTTCAGCAAATCGTCGTTAATCTGGTGCTTATGGGTGGTGCAGATACCGTGCGAGCCGCCCGCATACACCTTGAGTTGCGCATCAGGCAGGATCTCCGCCGCCACCCGTCCACAGGTATCGATCGGCACGATTTGATCGTCATCACCGTGAATGACCAGCGTCGGGATGGTCATCTTTTTCAGATCGCCACGCAGGTCGGTTTCCGAAAAGGCTTTGATACAGTCGTACAGCGCCTTAATAGAGCCCTGAAGCCCCTGCTCCACAAAGCTTTCACGTACCGCTTTAGACTCTTTCGCGCCCGGGCGGTTATAACCGTAAAACGCGGCGGTCAGCTCGTAGAAGAATGCCGCACGATCGTTAACCACGCCTTCCCGAATACCATCAAAGACCTCTTTCGGCCCCCCATTGGGGTTGAAATCGGTTTTGATCATAATCGGTGTAACAGCGCCAATCAGCACGGCTTTCGCCACGCGCTGTGTGCCATGACGGCCAATATAGCGCGCCACTTCCCCACCGCCTGTTGAATGACCCACATGCACCGCATCTTTCAGATTAAGATGCGCCGTCAGTTCAGCCAAATCGTCAGCGTATTGATCCATATTATGCCCGTCCCAAGGCTGTGCCGAGCGGCCATGACCACGTCGGTCATGCGCAATCACACGAAATCCTTTTGACCCCAGAAACAACATTTGATCTTCAAAGGCATCAGCCGTCAGCGGCCAGCCGTGACTGAACACGATGGGTTGCCCACTTCCCCAGTCTTTAAAATGCAAATAACTGCCGTCTTTCAAGGTAAGTTTGTCGTAATCGCTCATGAGATCTCCTCAACGGAACACTGAATGCGGATAGTCGCCGAATAAGGGCGCTTAAAAAGGATAATGCAAATTTGCGAGTGATCACGTTTTTCGCCAAAAATTCATATGACCGATGAATGTGACCTTCATCACTTCAAACTTGCCTGCTCAGTGAGTATCATCGGGAGAGTTAAACCCTCGCTGCCAGACGGCGAGGGTTTTCTTTTGGATTGGTTTCTGCGTTACACGCAGCATTAACGACATGGAGTAATAAATGTCCAGACCCACTATTATCATTAATGAACTCGACGCAGAACGTATCGACAGGCTTCTTGAAAAGCCAGAATTTGCTGCACTGCCCATTGCAGATGCACTGAATGCTGAGCTGGATCGGGCGCAAATGTGCACGCCAGAGTCGATGCCGCATAATGTGGTGACGATGAACAGCCAGGTGAAATTCCGCGACCTGACCACCGGTGAAGAGCGCACCCGCACCCTGGTTTACCCGGCACAAATGACCGACAGCAGCACGCAGCTTTCCGTTCTGGCTCCTGTGGGCGCGGCGTTAATTGGTTTGCGTACCGGCGACACCATCCACTGGGAATTGCCCGGCGGTACCGCTACGCATCTTGAAGTGCTCGAACTGCTTTACCAGCCAGAAGCGGCCGGCGATTACCTTCGTTAATCCCTTCTGAACACGCGACAACCGCTTTGCCCGGAGGGTGCCCGCGCATCCTCTTTCCGAAATTCACCCATTCGTCTTATATCGCGCAAAACCCCCTTAATCCACGCTTAATCTGTTTTGGTGCCGCGGGGACGGTCATGCTTGAAGAACTGGCTATCGTACTGGTTTTTCTGTTTTTATTGGCGATTATCGTCATGGCCGTGCTTTATCTTGAACGTCACTGGTAACCCTCCTTCTGCTTAACCTCTCAAATAGTAAAAAATGTATGACATGAAAAAGTGCCAGACAGCTATCAGAAACCACAATTATTTTGTGCTTGAATAGTTTTAGCGTTTATAAACAAGGAGAAACGGGTATGTATCAGAGAATCATTATGCCAGTTGATGTTTTTGAAATGGAGCTAAGCGATAAGGCTGTACGCCACGCCGAGTTCCTTGCTCAGCAGAACGGAGTTATTCATCTTTTGCATGTTTTACCGGGTTCCGCCAGTCTTAGCCTGCATCGCTTTGCTGCCGACGTACGGCGTTTCGAAGAGCATCTGCAACACGAAGCGGAAACGCGCTTACAAACCATGGTGGGGCATTTCAGCATCGATCCGGCCCGCATCAAAACGCATGTCAGATTTGGCAATGTGCGTGATGCCGTGAATGAACTGGCGAACGAACTGAAAGCAGATATGGTCGTCATCGGCTCACGTAACCCATCAATTACCACTCACCTGCTGGGCTCGAATGCTTCCAGCGTGATCCGCCACACCCACATCCCGGTGCTGGTTGTAAGATAAAAAAAAGGCCACCTTTTTCGGTGGCCTTTTAGTTTTGCAGGTGTCGTCTTACTTTCTTTTATTATGCTGTCTTCGTACGGATCAGATAATCAAATGCGCTCAGGGAGGCTTTAGCGCCTTCGCCGGTGGCGATGATAATCTGTTTGTACGGTACGGTGGTGCAGTCGCCCGCCGCAAATACGCCCTTCACGCTGGTTTCGCATTTCGCGTCGATGATGATTTCACCCATGCGGTTACGCTCGATTGCCCCTTCCAGCCAGGTGGTGTTTGGCAACAGGCCAATCTGCACAAAGATGCCCGACAGCGCAACGTTGTGCACATCGCCACTCACGCGGTCACGGTATTCCAGCCCCGTCACTTTGCTGCCATCGCCCTTCACTTCTGTGGTCTGCGCATTCAGCACGATGTCGACATTTTTCAGGCCACGCACTTTATCCTGGAGCACCTGGTCCGCTTTCATCTCTGGCGCAAACTCCAGCAGCGTCACATGCTCAACAATCCCCGCCAGGTCGATTGCCGCTTCCACGCCGGAGTTACCGCCGCCAATCACCGCAACACGTTTCCCCTTAAACAGTGGGCCATCGCAGTGCGGACAGTACGTCACCCCTTTGGTGCGATACTGATCTTCACCCGGCACATTCATGTTGCGCCATTTTGCGCCGGTGGCAATGATAATACTGCGTGCTTTCAGCACCGCACCGGAGGCAGTTTCAATCTGGTGTAAACCGCCTTCAACCGCCGCCGGAACCAGCTTGCTGGCACTCTGGCTGTCGATCACATCCACTTCGTAATCGCTGACGTGCGCCTTCAGGGCGCCTGCCAGTTTCTGGCCTTCGGTCTTCGGCACGGAGATGTAGTTTTCGATATCCACGGTATCAAGCACCTGGCCGCCAAAACGTTCGCCCATCAGACCGGTGCGAATACCTTTACGTGCAGAATATACCGCCGCTGCCGCACCCGCCGGGCCGGATCCAACAATCAGCACATCGTAAGCATCACGTTTGTTCAGCTCTTCTGCCGCACGTTTTTCTGCGCCGGTATCCACTTTGGCAACGATTTCCGTCAGGGTCATACGGCCCTGGCCGAACTCCTGACCATTCATATATACCGCCGGAACACCCATCACATTGCGATCGGTGATTTCATTCTGGAAGGTACCGCCGTCAATCGCCGTGTGCTTAATACGCGGGTTCAGTACCGACATCAGGTTCAGCGCCTGCACCACGTCCGGGCAGTTGTGGCAGGAGAGCGAGTAATAGGTTTCAAACTCGAAATCACCGTCGATATCGCGGATCTGCTCCAGCAGCGCCTGCGCTTCTTTCGACGGATGGCCACCGGTCCACAGCAGTGCCAGCACCAGTGAGGTAAATTCGTGACCCAGTGGGGAGCCGGCAAAGCGCGGCCCCTGGTCAGAGCCTGGGTTAGTTATCAGGAATGACGGTTTACGCACTGCCAGGCTGTTATCTTCTTTGAAGGTCACTTTCGCTGACAGTTCGGCGATCTCCGCCAGCAGTTCCTTGATCTCTGCCGATTTAGCGCTGTCGTCCAGCGTGGCAATCAGCTCAACAGGTTTAGTCAGTTTCTCAAGGTAGGCCTTGAGCTGGGTTTTCATATTAGTGTCGAGCATTGTTCTTCCCTCTCTTAAAACGTCATCATGCAAGCTGCCTTATACAGGCGGCCTGAATGCAACTTGCATCATGGTGCTGAATGAAATGGGCGCGGGCGCGCCCATGACTGAAATAATTTCCAAAGTATTTCGCGTCAGAGCAAGGCGGCTAGCCTGAGAATCCCCGGGAGCTTACAGAAGTAAGTGACCGGGGTGAGCAGGCGACGCCAACGCAGCTATGGCGTGAAAGACGACGGAAATTTAGATTTTACCGACCAGGTCTAAGGATGGAGCCAGCGTTGCTTCGCCTTCTTTCCATTTTGCCGGGCAGACTTCGCCTGGGTGAGAAGCAACATACTGAGCCGCTTTCACTTTACGCAGCAGGTCAGATGCATCACGGCCGATACCTTCAGCGGTAACTTCGATAGCCTGGATAATACCCTGCGGGTCAACAACGAAGGTGGCGCGGTCGGCCAGGCCTTCATCTTCACGCATGTTGTCGAAGTTACGGGTCAGGGCGCCAGTCGGGTCGCCGATCATCGCGTATTTGATTTTTGCGATGGTTTCAGAGCTGCTATGCCATGCTTTGTGGGTGAAGTGGGTATCAGTTGATACGGAGTAAACATCCACGCCCAGTTTCTGCAATTCGTCGTAGTGATCTGCAACGTCGCCCAGTTCAGTCGGGCATACGAAGGTGAAGTCAGCCGGATAGAAGAAGAAGACGCTCCAGCGGCCTTCAGTATCTTTTTCGGTCACTTCTACGAACTCACCGTTTTTGAACGCCTGGTTTTTGAAAGGTTTAATCTTAGTGTTAATTAAGGACATCTGTATTTCCTCCGTGTTTTCGTTGAGATGTAAGGTAACCAACTTTCGTTGAGTGGGCTAATGCGTTTGCTTTATCAAATCAATCAGCCATACCTAACAACCCGAACAAGACCACCATGTGAACTGAATGAATAAAAGCCCAAAGTAAAAAGGCCGCCCTGGTGGGCGGCCCTATTACCTGAACTTCCCACAGGAACTTTCAGTGCCAGAAACACTGGCGTTGCGTTGCGCTCTACATACCTTTATATCAAGGCCGTAACAGCGCCCTGATTACACCACCCACAAAGGCACAGAGCAATGCAATGGAGAGGTAGTCATATCTATAGCTGCGATAGGTTTTACCGAACATTGTTGCTATCGGGAATAGTTTCACAACCCTACAAAGAATAAAAATGAATGATAATTAAGTGTCAACACATAAATTAAACCATATTCACTAAAGCTCCATTTACCTTTTAAAGATAAAATTATCTTAATATTACGTGAAGCTCTATTTCATTAATCCGCCACCATGATATATTAAGTAAACATTCAAATTGATTTAAGCGAATTAATCACATGGATGGTAAATGGTTAACTTCGTTCTATAGTTATCAGTGATGTGATAACACAATGCAACTCACTCAGGATGAAACATGGCAAATCTTTATGATCTCAAAAAATTCGACCTTAACCTGCTGGTGATTTTCGAGTGTATCTACCAGCACCTGAGCATCAGCAAGGCGGCTGAAACACTCTTTATCACACCTTCGGCAGTCAGTCAGTCGCTCCAGCGCCTGCGTAATCAGCTCAACGACCCTCTGTTTATTCGTTCCGGTAAAGGGATCACACCGACTACTGTGGGGGTCAATCTGCATCATCACCTTGAGCAAAACCTGAACCAGCTTGAGCAGACCATTAACATCATGCATGGTTCAGAGCTGAAGAAGAATTTTATCATCTATTGCCCACAAATCCTGACCACAAATAACCTTCTCAATCCAATGAAGCTATTGATGAGAGAGCATAATTACGAAATCGAGCTACATGATATGCTGCTATCAGCAGACTCATCGGAAGACCTGCTCGCTTACCGCAAAGCAGACTTAATTTTCTCAATGGCACCGGTAAACAACCGTTCGATGGTGTGCATTCCGTATGTTAACTACAACATGATCATGGTCTGCAGTCTGGACCATCCGCGCATACATGATTCCGCCACGATGGAAGAACTCCAGAAAGAGAAATTTTCGTTATTCCTGAGTGATGAACCTGGCATCAAAACGTATCAGTCCAATGCCGAGCAAATACATACGAATAAAACCATCGGTTTTCGCTGTGACTCAATCTTCTCAATTCTTGCCATGATCAGCGCTTCCCACCTCATCGGATATATCCCTGAAGTTCTGTATGAAAAATACAAGGAAGTGTTAAGACTCAAAAAAATCGATGCCCCCTATACACTCCCCGTCATGGAAGTGTTCATGATTTATAACCGCTCTGCACTAAACAGTTCGATTTTCGCTACATTTATTGAGCAGATCACCGAGAAATAAACAAGGATAGCTGTGGTTCTCACAGCTATTACATTTTTGTTAAAATATAGCTCTCATTTATAGTTTATAAAAACAATTCTTTTTTTCATTTACCTGCATTAATTTTTCACTACTATTACTCTCTTCTTGTATTGACACACCCATCCGGTATTCATTTCCAGGAGGAGCTTGCTTTTGTCAATCTACAAATATCCACTTGATAAAAACGTCCTTGAGGCCGCTATAGACCGTATTTCATGGGTCTTTGATAACTTACCCAGAGTCTGCGTTTCGTTTTCTGGCGGGAAGGATTCCACCATCATGCTGCATTTAACGGCTCAACTGGCCCGAAAAAAAGGCAAGAAAATTCATCTGTTATTTATCGACTGGGAAGCTCAGTTCACATGCACCATTCAGCATGTGAATAACATGAGGCAGCAATACGCCGATGTTATTGAGCAGTGCTGGTGGGTGGCATTGCCACTCACCACACAAAATGCGCTGTCTCAGTATCAACCCGAATGGCAGTGCTGGGAGCCTGGCGTAACCTGGGTGCGCCAGCCCCCGGAAGAGGCGATTACCGACCCCGGCTATTTTGATTTTTACCAGTCAGGAATGACATTTGAAGCCTTCGTTCGTGAATTTTCCGACTGGTTTGCCCAGAATCGCCCTGCTGCGGTTATGGTCGGCATTCGTGCCGATGAATCCTACAACCGTTTTCTGACTATCGCGAACGCACATAAACAGCGTTTTGCCGACGATAAACCCTGGACCACCACCGCGCCAGGCGGTCATGCCTGGTATATCTATCCGATCTATGACTGGAAAACCGCTGATATCTGGACATGGCTTGCCAGAACAGGCAACTGCTACAACCCACTCTACAATCTGATGTTTCAGGCGGGTGTTCCTCTGCGTAATATGCGCATTTGCGAACCTTTTGGCCCCGAGCAGCGCCAGGGCTTGTGGCTCTACCATGTTGTCGAGCCGGAACGCTGGGCGTCCATGTGCGAACGGGTCAGCGGTGTACGTAGCGGTGGTATCTACGCAGGGCACGATAACCACTTTTATGGCCACCGCAAAATCCTCAAGCCTGACCACCTCTGTTGGCGAGATTACGCCATGCTGCTGCTCGAGAGTATGCCGCAAAAAACCGCCGAACATTACCGCAATAAAATCGCTATCTATCTGCACTGGTATCAAAAGCGAGGGATGACTGATATTCCCGACACTCAGGAAGGCGACATCGGCACAAAAGATATCCCCTCCTGGCGACGTGTCTGCAAAGTGCTTCTGAATAACGACTACTGGTGCCGGGCGCTCTCGTTTAGCCCGAACAAACCCAAGCATTATCAGCGCTACAGTGAACGGATGAAATCGAAACGCCAGAAATGGGGGATCTTATGCAACAACGATTGATCAATGAAATGGAAAGCTACCTGCAATCGCTCCCGGAAGAAGAGCGTATCAATGCCATCAATGCATTTCGCCTGGCCATTCATAACAACAGTCCCTTTCGCGAACAGCCCATCGACTGCGTGTTGTGGGTCAAGCAAGAGCATATTTCCGCGAATGATTACAACCCCAACAACGTTGCGCCGCCTGAAATGCGCCTGCTCAGCAAATCGCTGGAACTCGACGGTTTCACTCAGCCCATCGTGGTAACGGAAAATGAACCGCAGCATTACGAAATAGTGGACGGTTTCCACCGCCATGAGATCGGTAAAAACAGGGCCGCGATGAAGCGCCAGCTCAAAGGGTATCAGCCGATCGCCTGCCTGCGTAAAGAGCGTCATCAAAAATTTGACCAGATCGCGGCCACTGTCCGCCACAACCGCGCTCGCGGGCGACACCAGATTAACGCCATGTCAGAACTGGTGCGCGAGCTGGCATTACTGGGCTGGGACGATACGAAAATCGGCAAAGAGCTGGGAATGGACGATGACGAGGTGTTACGTCTGAGGCAAATTAACGGCCTGCTGGAACTGTTTGCAGACCGTCGTTATTCAGAAGCCTGGACGGTGAAATAATCAGAGCCGGTTCAGGCGCTCTGCCGCCGCCAGCAGCGTCGATTCCTGTTTCGCAAAACAGAGGCGAATCAGTTTATGCGGGAAGGGATCGGCGCAAAATACCGACAACGGGATCGCCGCTACGCCGGCTTCTTTGGTCAGCCACTGACAAAAACTCACGTCGTCCAGGTCGGATATCGCACTGTAATCCACCAGCAGGAAGTAAGTCCCTTCGCTCGGCAAAATCTCCAGACGGCTGGCACTCAGGGCATCCACAAACAGGTCGCGACGCGCCCGGTAGAATTCCGGCAGCGCGCGGTAGTGTTCAGGCTCCGCTCTTAACATATCGGCCAGTGCCAGCTGCGCAGGAGTGTTTACGGCAAATGTCAGATACTGATGCACTTTACGTAGCTCTGCGCTTATCGCCGCAGGGGCCACGCAGTAACCCACTTTCCAGCCGGTCATGTGGTAGGTTTTCCCAAACGACGACACCACAATGGCGCGCTGGCGAAGTTCAGGATGCGCCAGGACGCTGGCGTGGCCTTCTTTGGCAAAACAGATGTGCTCGTAAACTTCATCACTCAGCACGTAGATTTCATGTTCGGCAATCGCCTGCCACAGTGCAACAAAATCGGCTTTTTGCCAGACCGTTGCTGACGGGTTGTGCGGGGTATTGAGGATCACCAGACGGGTTTTATCACTCAGTAACCCGGCAAACGCCTGCCAGTCCGGGCGGAAATGCGGTGGTTGTAGTGCCACGCGTTTCACCACGCCGCCGGATAGCTCAACCGCCGGGGCGTAGCTGTCATAGCTTGGGTCAAAACAGATAACTTCATCGCCCGTACGCACCAGCGCCGTGATGGCGGCATACAGCGCCTCAGTCGCCCCTGCCGTTACCGTGATCTCGCTGCCAGCGTCAGGTTTGTAGCCATATAACTCCGCAGTCTTATCCGCAATAGCTTCGCGCAATGCCGGTGCGCCCGTCATGGGGGCGTACTGGTTCGCGCCCTGCGCAACGTGATACGCCAGCCGCTCCTGCAAATACGCCGGGCCATCAAAATCCGGGAACCCCTGCGACAGGTTAATGGCATTGTGCTGCTGTGCCAGTGCGCTCATCTGGGTAAAGATTGTTGTGCCAAGGTTGGGGAGTTTACTCTGCGGAATCAATGCGTTATTGCTCATTGTGTCGTGCCTGCTTGTAATACTTATGTTGCTGCCACTATAACACGATGTTAGTCTTTGGCAATCAAGACGCTTAGACGTCTATATCATATAATTATTCCTGGCCGACAGAGGGTAAAAGGAACATGACAGACAACCTGCAACTCACACACCTGGTTGACGCCTGCCGCTGGATTGGCGCAAAAGGCTGGGCTCCGGCAACCGGCGGCAACATGTCCGTTCGCCAGGACGACGCTCTGTGCTGGCTCAGTGAATCCGGCAAAGATAAAGGCAGCCTTACCACGGATGATTTCCTGCAAGTGGAGATCGCCACTAACCGTGCCCCGTCAGGCCGTAAACCTTCGGCAGAAACCGGGCTGCACACGCTAATCTACCGCCTGTTCCCGCAGGCCAACGCCGTGTTGCATGTCCATACCGTAAACGCCACGGTACTGTCGCGTCTGGTAAAAACACCAGAGCTACACATCAGCGGTTTTGAAATGCAAAAATCCCTCAGCGGACAGACCACGCATCTGGATACGGTTGTGATCCCGGTCTTTGATAATGACCAGGATATTGACGCCCTCGCCTCGCGAATCGCCCATTACGCACAAGAACGTACGCTTAATTATGGTTTTCTTCTGCGCGGCCATGGCTTAACCTGCTGGGGGCGTGACGTGGCAGAAGCCCGCCGCCATCTGGAAGGCCTTGAATTCTTATTTGAATGCGAAATGCGTTTACGACAACTGGAGAGAATATGATTCGCGCGATTGTGACGGATATTGAAGGGACCACCAGCGATATCCGTTTTGTCCATAATGTTTTGTTCCCCTATGCGCGTGAGCGTCTGGCGGCCTTTGTGACCGCTCAGCAGTACGCCGAGCCGGTCAAATCCATTCTGGACAACCTGCGTGATGAAATTAGCAATCCGCATGCCAGTGCCAGTGAACTGACCGAAGCGCTGTTTACGTTTATGGATGAAGACCGTAAATCGACGGCCCTTAAAGCCCTTCAGGGCATCATCTGGCATGACGGCTACGTGAATGGCGACTTTACCGGCCATCTCTACCCGGATGTGCTGCCTGCGCTGGAAAAATGGAAAGCGCAAGGCATTGATCTCTATGTTTATTCCTCAGGCTCGGTTGCTGCGCAGAAACTGTTATTTGGCTACAGCGACGAAGGTGATATTACTCATCTGTTCAGCGGCTATTTTGATACTCACATTGGCGCTAAGCGAGAAGTGCAGTCATATCAGAATATTGCGGCGCAAACGGGCATTGCCCCGTCGCAGATCCTGTTCCTGTCGGATATTCATCAGGAGCTGGACGCCGCCGAACAGGCAGGTTTTCGTACCCTGCAACTGATTCGTGGCGATGATGATGGCGCAAGCCACCACCATCAGGTTCACCAGTTTGACGAGATTAACCCGGAGCAGATCCCTTCATGAGCGCATTAACCATTTATTCTGATAAAGACGCGAGCGAACACCTTTGGCACAGCACCGATGCCGACGGGATCGCTCAACAGCTCAATGCAAAAGGCGTCCGTTTTGAACGCTGGGCCGCCGATCGTGATTTAGGCCGCGATCCTGCGCCGGAAACGGTGATCAACGCCTATCAGCACGCGATCGACAAACTGGTGGCCGAGAAAGGCTATCAGAGCTGGGATGTGATCAGCCTGCGCGCCGATAACCCGCAAAAAGAGGCGCTGCGTGCGAAGTTCCTGAACGAGCACACCCACGGTGAAGACGAAGTGCGTTTCTTTGTGGAAGGTGCCGGGCTGTTTTGCCTGCACATTGGCAACGAGGTGTATCAGGTGCTGTGCGAGAAAAACGATCTGATTTCTGTACCGGCAGGCACGCCGCACTGGTTTGATATGGGTTCAGAGCCGAACTTTACGGCTATCCGTATTTTCGATAACCCGGAAGGCTGGGTGGCACAGTTTACCGGTGATGCGATTGCGGATGGGTATCCGAAACTCGCGTAATGCTTAAGCTCCCTCTCCCGGTGGGTTGAGGGATCCCCACAAAAATACGAGCACGGACAGCTCCCTCTCCTTTTTGGGGAGAGGGCTGGGGTGAGGGGGAACATACGGCTGTGGTGGTCATTCCGTTCACTTTACGTTCCTTGCTACTCTGTCACCACAATACCGGTGAACGTGCCAGGGTAGCTCACCGCCGCTACCCTGGCGACCCGGGCTCCCGGCAAGAAAATCGTCGCTTCGCGATGCCCTCAGCGTTTGCTCCAGGCTAATCGGGGACGGGCGGATGAAACGTCCCTGTAAAGCCGCCCTCGCCGCGCATCCATGCGCGTCGCCCCGGCCTTCAGTAAACGCTTCGGCGATTTTCAGCCGGACCATGACACCGCTGTAAGCCCCTTAATTCAATGGCGTAATATCATCGCTGAATTAAAGACAAAAATTACTGGGGAACCCTCAGCCCGGTGGGAGAGGGGGTCTAAGAGATTTCACATACTCCACCAGCTGATCCAGCACAATGCCCCACCCTTCGTGGAAGCCCATCTGTTCATGCTGTTCACGGATTTCCGCCGTTGGATGACGCGCAATCGCGGTGTAACGGGTTTTCCCTTCTCCCGCATCTTCCAGCAGCAGGATCGCCGTCATAAAGGGTTTTTCAGCCGGTTTCCAGTCTTCGTTGTAGCCATCGGTAAAGACCAGCTTTCTGCCCGGGTCAATTTCCAGAAAGACGCCCTTGTTGTCCATCCGTTGCCCATCCACCTCAAAAACGGTGTTAAACCGCCCGCCCACACGCAGGTCGAGGTCGCATTCGGTGACTTTATGAGGAACGGGGATGAAGAAGTTTTTGATGTGTTCCGGTGTGGTCCAGCAGAGCCACAGCAGGTCGCGTGGCGCATCCACCACGCGTTCCAGTTTTAGGTCAGTATCAGGATCAAGAGTCACGTTACGGTCCTCTTTAAGGGAAACCCTTAAAGGATAGTCCGGCTCAGGCAAATTTCCCCTTTGCCACGTCCTCTGGCGTCACTACGCCGGTATCCAGCACCCACCCACTGATAAGCGACGCCGGTGTGACGTCAAATGCCGGGTTGTAAACCTGCGCATTTTCAGGCGCCCACTGCACTGCACCAAAGCTGCCCGCCACGCCAGTCACTTCGCTGGCGGCGCGTTGTTCAATTGGGATAGCGTCACCGTTCGGGCAGTCCGGGTCGAGCGTGGTTTGCGGGGCGGCAACGTAGAACGGAATACCATGGAATTTCGCCAGTACCGCCAGCGAGTAAGTGCCAATTTTGTTCGCCACGTCGCCGTTAGCGGCAATGCGGTCTGCACCTACCCATACGGCGTCCACCTGCCCTTTTGCCATCAGGCTGGCGGCCATGGAATCGGTAATCAGCTGATAGGGTACGCCAAGCTCACCCAGCTCCCATGCGGTCAGTCTTCCGCCCTGCAACAGAGGACGTGTTTCGTCTACCCAAACGTTGCTGACATTGCCTTCCTGATGAGCACGGGCAATCACCCCAAGCGCCGTACCCACACCCGCAGTCGCCAGCCCGCCAGTATTGCAGTGCGTCAGCAGGCGGCTACCGGGCTTAACCAGCGCGCTACCGGCTTTCGCAATGGCGTCGCACAACTGCTTATCTTCGTCAATCAGACGCAGCGCTTCTGCCACCAGTGCCGGAACAAAATCTTCCTGCCACAGAGCCAGCTTCATACGGTCGAGGTTATTCATCAGGTTGACCGCCGTCGGGCGGGAGGCGCGCAGCGTTTCCAGCGCCTGCGAAAGCTCGTCACGACTTTTGCCATTTTCAGCCAGCAGGGCCAGCAGCAGGCTTGCAGAAAGCCCAATCAACGGCGCACCACGCACGCGCAGGGCGTGGATATGCCCCACCAGCGCCTCGGTGGTGGAAGCATCCAGCCAGCGTTTCTCCTGTGGAAGCGCCTGCTGATCGAGAATAAATAGCTGATTTTCCGCCACCCGCAGGCTGGTCGTCTGTAATGTCTGCATGTCGTTAATTCTCTGTTGCGTTGATGTATCACATTGTGTCAGGATGAAATCCAGATGTATAGACGTCTAAATGTCTTTATTACCAAAATCAGTGAGGATCAGGCAATGTCGCAATACCGTACCTTTACCGCCCAGGACGCCGTGGAGTATGCAAAGCAGTTTGGCGGCCTTGACGATCCCTCCTCACTGGTACAGGCGCAGGAAGTGGGCGACGGCAACCTCAATCTGGTTTTCAAAATTTACGATACGCAAGGTGTAAGCCGCATCATCGTAAAACAGGCTCTGCCTTACGTCCGCTGTGTTGGCGAGTCCTGGCCGTTAACGCTGGACCGCGCCCGTCTGGAGGCGCAAACCCTGGTTGAGCATTACCAGCACAGCCCACAGCACACCGTTAAAATTCACCACTTCGACCCGGAACTGGCAGTAATGGTGATGGAAGATCTCTCCAGCCATAACATCTGGCGCGGCGAGCTGATTAAAAACACCTTCTACCCACAGGCCGCACGCCAGCTGGGGGAATATCTCGCCCACACGCTGTTCCACACCAGCGACTTTTATCTGCACCCGCACGATAAAAAAGCGCAGGTGGCGAAGTTCATTAACCCGGAGATGTGCGAGATAACCGAAGATCTGTTCTTCAACGATCCGTATCAGATCCACGAGCGTAACAACTACCCTGCCGCACTGGAAAACGACGTGGCCGCCCTGCGTGATGATGCTCAGTTAAAAGTCGCGGTGGCCTCACTCAAGCACCGTTTCTTCTCCCAGGCCGAAGCCTTGCTGCACGGTGATATCCATAGTGGCTCAATCTTCGTGGCTGACGGTAGTCTGAAAGCTATCGATGCGGAATTTGGTTATTACGGCCCGATCGGTTTCGACGTGGGTACGGCTATCGGCAACCTGCTGCTGAACTTCTGCGGCCTGCCAGGACATCTGGGTATTCGTGACGCCGCCGCCGCCCGCGAACAACGCCTGACCGATATCCAGGTGCTGTGGAATACCTTCTCAGAACGCTTCCAGGCGCTGGCACACGAGAAAACGCGCGATGCCGCGCTGAGCGCACCAGGTTATGCCTCTGAGTTCCTGAAAAAAGTGTGGAAAGATGCCATCGGTTTCTGCGGCACCGAACTGATTCGCCGCAGCGTAGGCCTTTCGCACGTGGCCGATATCGACACCATTCAGGACGACGCCATGCGCCACGAATGTCTGCGCCATGCCATTACGCTTGGCAGAGCGTTGATTGTGATTGCCGAGCGCATCGACAACGTGGAAGAGCTGGTGGCACGAGTGCGTCAGTACAGCTGAGTGCCGGCTTTGTGCCCGGTGGCGCTGCGCTTACCGGGCCTACGATTCGAATGTAGGCCGGGTAAGGCGAAGCCGCCACCCGGCAAAAACTCATCCCAAATACTCAATCACCGATAACCCACCGTTATAATCCGTGCTGTAAATAATCCCCTGGGCGTCCACAAACACATCGCACGACTGGATCACCTGCGGGCGATTCGGCCGCGTATCCATCATCTTCGCCGGTGCCGCAGGAACCAGCGCTCCCGTTTCAACCGGGCGATACGGATTAGAAATGTCATACGCACGTACACCGGCATTCTGATATGTGGCGAAAATCAGCGTTGAACTGACAAAGCTTCCCGGCCGGTTTTCATGCAGGTTATGCGGGCCGAAGTGCGCTCCTTTTGCCACGTAGTCAATCTCATTCGGCTGCGGAAAAGTAGAGATACTCACCGGGTTAGACGGCTCGCGAATATCAAACAGCCAGATCAGCTTCTCGCCATCTTGCTGGTTATCAAGCACCGCTTCGTCCAGCACCACCAGAAGGTCGCGATCCGGCAACGGCAGCGCAGTATGCGTGCCACCACCAAATGGCGGGCTCCAGTTACGATGGCTAATCAGCTTCGGCTGGGTTCTGTCTTTCACATCCAGCAATGTCAGCCCACCGTCACGCCAGCTGCCGTAGGCAGTGTCCCCGGCGATAATCGCGTGGTGCAGCGCATAGCGTTTACCTTCCGGCCAGTTAGGTTGCTCACCTTCAGCCTGGTGCATCCCCGGCAGCCACCAGCGCCCCGCCACCTCGGGCTTACACGGATCGGTCAGATCGATGGTCAGGAAGATGTAATCGGTAAAACCGTCGATCAGCGCCGACACGTACGCCCAGCGTCCACCTACATACCAGATACGGTGAATACCGATGCCATTCAGCGACAAAAAACCGATTTCGCGTGGTTTATCCGGGGTGGAGATATCAAACACCCGCAGCCCCGCGCTCCAGCCTTTATCCTGCACGTCGCTGACGGTTTCCCCCACCTGGCGGGTGTAATACACCTTTTCATCCGCAAATCGAGCATCGGCAAACAGATCCCGGGCGTTAATCACCAGCAGCAGGTCGTCGTGCGCCTGAAGATGCACATTCCAGGTGCCGGGTGGCGCAGGCACGTAGCCCGCCGCTTTTGGATTTTTCGGGTCGCGTACGTCCACAATCGAAAACCCCTGCGACACCATATGGCCAATATACGCAAAACCGCGATGCACCATCAGCTGTACGCCGTCAGGGCGACCACCCTGGTCGCTATGGCCAATCAGCCGCATATTGCGGCTGTATTCAGGAGGCGGTAATTGGGTCACTTCTGGCTCCTTTTTGCCGGGTGGCGGCTGCGCCTTACCCGGCCTACAAATCCGTAGGCCCGGTAAGCGCAGCGCCACCGGGCAGGGGTTTATTTATTTTTCGCTTCCAGCGTCGCAAACCACGGCGCGATAAAATCTTCGGTCTGGCCCCAGCCCGGGATGATTTTACCCAGCGACGCCACGTTCACCGCCCCTGGCTGCGCGGTCAGCAGCGCCTGCGGGATCGCCGCAGCTTTGAAATCGTAGGTCGCAGGCGTGGTTTCACCGGCAATCTTGTTGGCAACCAGACGCACGTTCGTCGCGCCAATCAGCTTCGGATCAACGGCCACGCTCACTTTCCACGGACTGCCGGATTCACGCATCAGTTGCAAATCCTGGTTAGAAATATCGATGCTGTAGAGTTTGATTTCAGTGCGGCCATTCTCTTTCAGGGCCTTATACGCGCCCTGGCTGAATGCATCCCAGGTTCCCCAGATGGCGTCGATTTTGCCTTTCGGGTATTTCGCCAGAATCGCACCCACTTTGTTGGCGGTGTCGCCCTGCACGTCAGAAGACACTGCGCCAATGGATTCCAGCTCTTTGATATCCGGATACTGCTTTTGCAGCTCTTTATACGCGGCCTGGCGGCGCTCCATCGGTGGGAAGCCTGCCACCCACAGCTTGACGATGTTCGCCTTACCATTGAAATCTTTCGCCAGCTGGCCGAAGGAGAGATTCGTCAGGGAGGCGTCATCCTGCTGAGTGACGGTCACTCCCGGGATTGTGCCGTTAACGGCGGTATCAAATACCGATACTTTAATCCCGGCATCCACCGCTTTCTTCACCAGCGCCGTTGAGTACGGATCGCGCCCCTGAGAGAGGATGATCCCGTCATACTTCTGGCTAATCGCCTGGTTCACGAAGTCCTGGAATTTGGCATCATCACCGTTGCTTAAAAAGGTGCTGACCTTAAAGCCGAGCTTTTTCCCTTCCTGAATGGCACCGGCGACAAACTGGGTGGTGTTGTCGTCAGAGCCGAGATTTCTGATCACCGCAATGCGGATCGGGCCGTCGTGGTTTGCAATGGCTGCCGGAACTGGCGCTGGCGTTGCCGCATAGCCTGGCAGTGCAGTCAATAACCCTAATGCCACCAAAGAGAGTGCGATTTTTTTCATTCTGTTATCCCGTTGTGTTGTTATAAGTCGTTAGCGTTTTTGTATGTAAGTAATCGCCAGCGCCACTGCGAGCACCAGCCCTTTTATAATGTCCATTGCGTAGTACGGCACCGACAGCATCACCAGGCCGTTCGACAGCACGCCGAGGATAACCGCCCCGACCAGCGTCCCGAGTGCATTCGGTTTACCGGAGCCTGCCAGCGAGAAACCGATCCACGCGGCGGCCACCGCATCCATCAGATATCCCCCACCTGCATTCACCTGCGATGAGCCAATACGTGAGGCCAGCAAAATGCCGCCGAGTCCGGCCAGCAAAGAGGCAATCACATAGGCCGCCACCTTGTAGCGCGTGGTGCGAATGCCCGACAGACGCGCCGCTTCCGGGTTGCCGCCAATGGCGTACATGCGGCGTCCGTGGGTAGTCAGCGACAGCCCCAGTTGGGCCAGAATGGTCACCACCAGCATGATGATGACGATGGTCGGCACCTGCCCCAGCAGGCTGAACGCCGCAGGAATGGTCCCTTCCGCCATGTCGCCGCTCGGCAGTACCATGTTTTCAGTGATCGACCCGCCATAGCTGTAGGTCATCGCCACCCCCTGGATAACAAACAGGCTGGCAAGCGTAGCCAGCATGTCCGGGATACGCAGGATGACTATCAGAAATGCGTTAAACAGCCCAACCAGCGTACAGAGGGCAAGCGTGATCAGAATCGACTCGGTAGTGCCAAAGCCGTGCCAGACAAACAGCGAAACGACCAGCGCGTTAGCCAGCGATGCCGTCGATCCCACCGAGAGGTCAAACCCGCCGATAGTCAGCGAAATCGATACCCCGATGGCGATTACCGTCACAATGGCGATTGAACGCAGAATATTGATGATGTTATTTGGATCGAGGAAGTTGTCCGACGCCAGGCCAAAGACGGCCACCAGCGCGACGACAGTCAGCAACATGCCCCACTTATAGAGAAAATCAAAAATTTGCTGACGGCCAGACACCGCCGCAGTCACTGAAAGGGCCTTGCTCACGACGCCGTTCCTCCGGTTGAATAATAAAGTAATGTCTCTTCGCGGGCCTGCGCCCCGGCGATTTCCGCCACAACGCGGCCATCCCACAACACACAGATGCGATCGCACAATCCCACCAGCTCGGCAAATTCGCCGGAGGCATAAATCACCCCTTTGCCCTCACGCGCCAGCCCGTCGATAAGCTGGAACAGATCGGTTTTGGCTTTCACGTCCACGCCTTTGGTGGGTTCATCAAAAATCAGTACGCTGGCATCGTTGCGCAGCCATTTGCCGATGGCGACTTTCTGCTGATTACCGCCGGAAAGCCGACGTAACACCTGGCCGGGCCCACGCGCCCTGACGCCCACGCGGGCAATCACCTCTTCCGCCCAGCGCCACGCCTGGCGGTGGCCAAACAGGCTCCAGCGCGAAAAAGAGTTATCCGCCGTCACCGCCAGATTCATGCTCACCGGTTCATCAATAAAAATGCCCTCTTTGCGCCGCTCTTCCGGCACCAGCGCCAGACCACGCTGTACTGAATCTGCCGGGCTGCGCGGCTGCCAGGGCTGATGATTCAGTTCACCACGCGTCACGCGGCTTTTGCTGGCCCCAAACAGCGCTTTGCAGAGTTCGGTTTTCCCCGCCCCCGCCAGGCCCGCAATGCCAAGAATTTCGCCCTTACGCAAATGCAGGGAGATATCTTTCAGCAGCGCTTCATCGTGCAATCCTTCAACCCGCAGCAGCGTTTCTTCGCTGTGAGGAGGGCGCGCCGGTGGGTAGATATCGCTCAGCTCGTGGCCAAGCATCTTCTCGACAATTTCTTCGCCGCTGAGCGTCGCCATTGGACCAGACTCAATCAGCTTGCCGTCGCGCAGAACCGTTAAGGTGTCGCAGATGGCTTTCAGTTCGTGAATACGGTGGGAGATAAACACCACGCCGATCCCCTGCTGTTGCAGGCGTTTGACCACCGTAAACAGACGCTCACTTTCATGGGCATCCAGCGGGGCGGTGGGTTCGTCGAGGATCAAAAAACGGCAGTGATGCGACAACGCGCGCGCCAGCAAAATTTGCTGTTTTTCGGCAAGGGTGCAGCTGTCTATACCGCGGCGCACATCCAGCGCCACATCCAGTTGCGCCAGCGCCTGTCGCGCCTGCTGGCGAATAGCACGCCAGTTATAGCCATGCCCCGGCTGTGCCAGCTGATCGAGCATGATATTTTCAGCAATACTTAAGCCCGGGATCAGCGCTACGTCCACTTCCTGCTGCACCAGATGGATGCCCAGCTGTTTGGCATCGAGTGGTTCGCGGATTGTCACCGGCTGGTTGTTTATGCAGATCTCACCTTCATAATGATCGTGAGTCCCGCACAGCACCGCCATCAGCGTCGACTTTCCTGCACCATTAGCGCCGGTCAACGCGTGTACGGTTCCACCGATCAGCGTGAAATCCACACGCGACAGCGCCTGAAAGCCAGAAAAGGCCAGGCTGATACCGCGCATCTCAAGGCGACTGGAAACCATCCGCGTTAAATCCTTCATTAATATTTTGATTTATTGAATTTTTCACAGCTCTGGTTGACTGACAACGACGGAAAAGGCATAAGATAAAGCAAAATATTATTAGCCATCTGGATGTCCAGACATAACATCAGGTTAGCGCTTCCTAAAATTAAGGACAACACCATGAGCAATACCGATATCCGCGTCGTTCCCGGCCCTGCAAATTACTTCTCACACCCCGGAAGCCTTACGCATCTGAATGATTTCTTTACCCCGGAGCAGCTTTCCCGCGCGGTGTGGATTTACGGCGAACGCGCCATTGAGGGTGCCCGTCCTTTCCTGCCCGAGAGCTTTAACGCTGCGGGTGCAAAGCATCTGTTATTTAAAGGCCATTGTAGCGAGCGGGATGTCACCCATCTGGTGAATGACTCTGGTGATGATCGCAGCGTGGTGATTGGCGTTGGTGGCGGCGCATTGCTCGATACCGCCAAAGCCGTGGCGCGCCGCCTGGGTGTGCCGGTGGTGGCGATCCCGACCATTGCCGCTACCTGCGCGGCATGGACGCCGCTTTCCGTCTGGTATAACGATGCAGGTCAGGCGCTGCAGTTCGAAATCTTCGACGATGCCAACTTCCTGGTGCTGGTGGAGCCGAAAATCATTCTGAATGCCCCTGCGGAATACCTGCTGGCGGGCATCGGCGATACGCTCGCGAAATGGTACGAAGCGGTGGTGCTGGCGCCACAGCCGGAAAACCTGCCGCTGACCGTGCGTCTGGGGATCAACGGCGCGCTGGCAATCCGTGACGTGCTGCTGGAGCGCAGCGAAGAGGCACTGGCTGACCAGCAGCGTGGCGAAGAGACGCAGGCATTCCGCGATGTGGTGGACGCCATTATCGCCGGTGGCGGCATGGTGGGCGGTCTGGGTGAACGCTATACCCGCGTGGCGGCTGCTCATGCGGTACATAACGGGTTAACCGTGTTGCCACAAACCGAAAAATACCTTCATGGTACCAAAGTGGCGTACGGCATCCTGGTGCAAAGCGCCCTGCTAGGCCAGGACGATGTGCTGGCACAACTGGTGGCAGCGTACCAACGCTTTAACCTGCCGACCCGGCTTCGCGAGCTGGACGTCGATATCAACAACCACGATGAGCTGGACAAGATTATTGCCCACACCCTGCGCCCGGTGGAGTCGATTCACTATTTGCCGGTTACGCTCACGCCTGAAATTCTGCGCGCGGCGTTTGAGAAAGTGGAATCCTTTAACCGCTAATCAACCGAAGCGTCTATACCTAATGATGATTCTCATCACTCTCGCAACGAGGTCATCATGCAGATCGATTTAACAGGTAAGAAGGCGCTGGTCACCGGCGCCAGCCGTGGATTGGGTCGAGCTATTGCACTGTCGCTGGCACGCGCCGGTGCCGATGTGGTTATTACGTATGAAAAATCCGCCGATAAAGCCCAGGCCGTCGCCAGTGAAATCAAAGCGCTTGGGCGGCACAGCGAGGCGGTTCAGGCCGACAGCGCCAGCGCCGAGGCCATTCAGGAAGCCGTAACTCACGCAGCGCGTACCCTCGGAGGCCTGGATATCCTGGTTAACAACGCCGGGATTGCACGCGGCGGCCCACTGGAAGCCCTGACGATTGTGGATATTGACGCGATGATTAACGTCAACATTCGTGGTGTGGTGCTTACCACTCAGGAAGCGCTGGTACATATGTCTGACGGCGGGCGCATTATCAACATCGGCAGTTGCCTCGCTAACCGCGTGGCGATGCCCGGTATCGCCGTTTACGCTATGACCAAATCTGCCCTCAACTCCTTCACCCGGGGGCTTGCCCGCGATCTGGGGCCGCGCGGTATTACCGTTAATCTTGTGCATCCCGGCCCAACCAATAGCGATATGAACCCGGAAGATGGCGAACAGGCAGAAGCTCAGCGCCAGATGATTGCCATAGGGCATTATGGCCAACCGGAAGATATCGCCGCTGCCGTCACCTTCCTCGCAAGCCCAGCCGCCGGGCAGATCTCCGGGACGGGCCTGGATGTCGATGGCGGTTTGAACGCCTGATCGCACTTTTCATGCACACCTCTGTCGCCCGGCAGAGGTGTTTTCGAGCCACCCCGACGGTTCACCTTTTGCCTCTTTCTCTCCGTACTCCACCGTCCTACAGTCCCCCATAAGAAATTCGGAATTTATCTAATAGTCTTATTATTTCCTTATATTTTGTGTGGGCGTACAGTGGAGGTACGGATGAAGATTGTCTGGTCCAATAGTGCAAAGAAGGCATTTTCGAGAATTGACGAGCGATATCAACGCCGGATTGAGGTAAAGCTTAGCGAGCTGGATGACCGCTCGGCTCCCCGGCCCGATATCAAAAAAATATCGGCGACAGAAAATCATTTTCGGCTACGCGTTGGCGATTACCGCGTTCTGATTACACTTCGGGACGATCCCGATAACGATTGTTATGTTTTAGCCGTCAAACGCAGAACATCAACGACATACCTTCACGAGGAGAAAACTCCCTATGGCTGTTCAGCTAATTAAGGACGATAACGGAAAAACGCAGTACGTGGTCATACCCTATGATGAATACTTTCGCATGTGCTTACAGATGGCAGAGATAGACGACGAAACTGATGAGGATCTTGAGGATATCGAAGTCGAACACGATGAGTATGATAATGTCGAACTGCCCGGAGAAGTGTGCAGCATCATGACCTGGCAGGACGTCAGCCTGCAGGCCGCCTGGCGCATTCTGCGCGGCATGTCCCAGCAGGAGGTGGCTGATAAACTTGGCATCAGCCAGTCTGCGGTGTCACAACTTGAAGCACTGGACTCCCGCCCGCAAAAGCGCACCCGCGAAAAACTCGCGGCAATCTACGGCTGTAAGCAGGAACAGATAAGCCTCTATTTACCGAATGAGGGTTAACAACACTTCGCGCCACCCTTGCCGCCGTAACGGGCATCCTGGCGATCGCGGAAAAATTCTTCGTAGGTCATCGGCGTCTGGTCGGGATGGTTGACGCGCATATGCTCGACGTAGTTATCGTAATCCGGCACACCAATCATCATTTTGGCGGCCTGGCCTAAGTATTTGCCTGCTTTGGAGAGGGTGTCGAACATAGTATGGGTCTCACAGGGAATGTAGGCCGGGTAAGCGCGAGCGCCACCCGGCACAAAAGTTAATGCGCCCCTTTCGCCTGGGTCACAATCTCTTCCAGGTTTTCAGGCATTGGCTCATACGGTGTCTCTTTCGCTGTTGGCTTGTCTTCTTTCAGCGCCGCCAGCGCGGTTTTGAGAGAATACAACGCCAGCACCACGACCACCACCATAAAGAAGATGGTCAGCCCGGCATCCAGACGGTTGTTAAACACCAGTTGCGACAGCTGTGATTCCGTATACTGCACCGGGATCTTACCGCTGTCGATCATTGCCTGGAACTTGTTAGCTATCGCCAGGAAGCCCACTTTGTTATCCGGGCTGAAGGCTTTCTGCCAGCCAGCGGTCAGCGTACAGATCAGCAGCCACGCGGTTGGCAGCAATGCTACCCAGGCGTAACGCTGGCGTTTCATCTTGAACAGCACCACCGCACAGAGCATCAGCGCCATCCCGGCGAGCATCTGGTTGGCAATACCGAACAGCGGCCACAGGGTGTTAATCCCGCCCAGAGGATCCACCACGCCCTGATGCAGGAAGTAACCCCACGCCAGGACACACAGCGCCGTTGCCAGCAGGTTGGCCGGTAACGAATCAGTCCGCTTCAGGTTCGGTGAGATAACGCCCAGCAGATCCTGCAACATAAAGCGCGCCGCACGTGTACCTGCGTCTACCGCCGTCAGGATAAACAGGGCTTCAAACAGAATGGCGAAGTGATACCAGAATGACACATCCATCAGCCCGCCAAGCGCACCGTGCAGAATGTACGCCATCCCTACCGCCAGCGTAGGCGCACCACCCGCGCGTGAAATAATCGACTGCTCGCCCACCTCATTAGCAATACTGGTCAGGGTATCCGGCGTAATGGCAAAGCCCCAGCCGCTCACCACCTGTGCGGCAGATGCCACCACGTCTACGGTTCCGGCTGGTGCCAGTACCGCCATCGGGCTGTTCATCGCAAAGTACACACCGGGGTCGATAATGCAGGCAGACACCAGCGCCATGATCGCCACGAAGGATTCCATCAGCATCCCGCCATAACCAATCAGGCAGGCCTGATTTTCATTGGCGAGCATTTTCGGTGTGGTACCAGAGGCAATCAGCGCATGGAAGCCTGACACCGCACCGCAGGCGATGGTAATAAACAGGAACGGGAACAGGTTGCCGGTCCAGACCGGGCCAGTACCGTCAATAAATTTAGTCAACGCAGGCATGGTCAGCGTTGGGCGCATAATCAGAATGCCGATAGCCAGCCCAACAATGGTGCCGATTTTCAGGAAGGTGGAGAGATAATCACGCGGGGCCAGCAGCAGCCACACAGGCAGAACCGCCGCGACAAAGCCGTAGCCCACCAGCATCCAGGTCAGCTGCACACCGGTAAAATCGAAGAACGGTGCCCAGGTCGGGCTTTCCGCCACCCAGCCGCCAGAGATAATGGCGAACACCAGGAACACCAGGCCAATCACCGAGACCTCGCCAATACGCCCCGGACGCAGATAGCGGATATAAATACCCATAAACAGCGCCAGCGGAATGGTAAAGGCGACGGTGTACGTCCCCCACGGGCTGTGGGTCAGCGCTTTCACCACGATCATTGCCAGCACCGCCAGAATGATCACCATAATCATAAAGGTCGCCACCAGCGCAATCACACCGGCGGTTGCGCCCATCTCCTCTTTCACCAGTTCACCCAGCGAACGCCCGTCGCGGCGGGTAGAGACGAACAGCACCATAAAGTCCTGCACCGCCCCTGCCAGCACCACGCCTGCCAGGATCCAGATCATCCCCGGCAGATACCCCATCTGGGCGGCCAGCACAGGCCCCACCAGCGGGCCTGCCCCGGCAATAGCGGCAAAGTGGTGGCCGAACAACACTTTCTTATCGGTGGGAACATAGTCCAGCCCGTCGTTATGACGAACGGCAGGCGTCATGCGCGTGGCATCAACCGCCAGCACATTTTTAGCGATAAAGCGGCCATAAAAACGATACGCGATCAGATAAATGCAGACGGAGGCGACAACTATCCAGAGCGCATTGATCTGTTCCCCCCGGTTGAGGGCGATATAGCCCAGGGCAAATGCTCCCACAACGGAGAGCACTGCCCATGTAAGGTATTTCCCTGAGTTGTTCATAGTGGTTGTCCGTTGTTGTGAAACAGTGGGATGTTACATTTTGTTTCTAGAACAACGCCCAAAATTTAACAACTTTGAAACGCAATAATGTGTGGTCAAACCAGACATTTACATCACATTGTTAAGCCGATCACTTTCGCACTGTCAGCGGTCACACTTTTGCCTTTTTCCTCCTGCCACCGCCTTACGGGATGATTTGTATCATCTTTTCAGGTCATAGCCTCGCCAGAATGAACCTGCGCATTCCGCGCATACAAGGAAAAGGATATGAACAGTTCAATACCTCAGGATCACAAGGTTGGGCCCGGCGCGTACTTTGCGCTGGCTTTCGCTGCCGTTTTCTTCTCCGGCCTGTTAGGCGGAAAGGAGTGGTACGGCGTTTTTGATTTCACCACCCTCAACGGGGCGTTTGGCAAGGTGGTCAGCAAGGCCAGCCTGGACGATGGCACCCTGACGACCGCCAGTAGCGCCTTTCGCGGCACCGGCGGCAGCGGCGCGATGGACGGATTTCTGTTCGCGCTGGGGTTAATTCCGGCAGTGATGTTTGCCCTGGGGATGATCAACGTGCTGGAACATTACGGCGCGCTGCGTGCCGCACGCAAGCTCTTAACGCCCCTGCTGCGACCTTTACTGGGTATCCCCGGCACTACCGGGCTGGCGCTGATTGGCAGCCTGCAAAGTACAGACGTGGGCGCATCCCTGACCCGCAACCTGTCCGATGAAGGACAAATAAGCGAAAAAGAAAAAGACGTTTTTGCCATGTTCCAGTTCTCCGCCGGGGCAATGATTACCAACTTTTTCTCCTCCGGGGCAATCCTTTTTACGCTGATTGCCGTTGATGGTACGGCGGCGGTCCCGACCTCCATCGGTGCCTGTATCGCCGTGATGTTCATCATGAAGATTGTCGGCGCAAATCTGCTGCGCCTGATCCTGACGTTTACGGGCAAAGAAGCCCTGGTGAAACAACCGGCAAAAGGAGACGCCGTATGAGTGCCCCACAATCCAACCCCGTTATTACCGATGTATTTGTCGAAGGCGCACGTAAAGGCTGGAGCATCGCCACCAGCAGCACCCTGCCCAACGTAGTGATGGCCTTTATCATCATTAAGGCGCTTGAAATCACCGGCGCGCTAAAAGGACTGGGCATGGTCTTCGCTCCGCTGATGGGTCTTTTTGGTCTGCCGGGTGAAGCAGCAGCCGTGCTGATTGGCGGCTGGATGTCGATGGGCGGTGGGATCGGCGTGGCCATTGGCTTGTTTGATAAAGGCATTATCAGCGGGGAGCATCTGGCAATCCTCGCCCCCGCTATCTACCTGATGGGATCGCAGGTGCAGTATCTTGGCCGCATTCTGGGGGTCATCGGCACCCGCGCCAAACGTATTCCGCTGATGATTGCCATTTCGGTCATTAACGCTTTTTTAGCCATGCTGCTGATGCGCATTATTCTCTGAACAGGACATCATCATGAATCTGGATCATTACATTGAAGAACTGAAAACACTGGTAAACGTAGACTGCGGCACCCAGACCCTTACAGGCGTTGCGACGGTTGCAGGTATTATCGAAGCACTCTGGCAGCAGGAAGGCTGGCACACCGAACAGGTGGATTTAGGCGACCAGGTTGGACCGGGTGTATTCGTGACCAATAAACCCCTGGCGGCGCAGTTCGACGTACTGCTGGTCGGCCATCTTGATACCGTGTTTGCGCCCGGCACCGTCGCCGAGCGCCCGATGAGCGAGGACGATTCCCGCCTGTACGGCCCCGGCGTGTCGGATATGAAGAGCGGGCTTCTGAATATTTTGTGGGCAATGCGCGGGCTTGATGCCGCTGACCACGATCGCCTGTCCATCGCCGTGGCGATGAACCCGGATGAAGAGACCGGTTCGGTGCATTCTCACCAGTGGATTGGCGAGCTGGCAAAACGTTCTCGCTGCGTGCTGGTATGCGAAGCCGCACGCGCCGACGGATCGCTGGTCAAAGCACGCAAGGGAATGGCGGGCTATCACCTCACCTTTAGCGGCGTGGCGGCACACGCGGGTAACGACCCGGAAAAAGGCCGCTCAGCGATTACGGCGCTGGCAAACAGCGTTATCGCCATCAACGCGTTGACCGACTGGGATCGTGGAACCACGCTCAACGTCGGGGTGATCCACGGCGGCAGCGCAGCGAACGTGGTTGCGGATACAACCGTCGCTGAACTCGATGTTCGATTCTGGGAAAACGATGAGTATGACCGTGTGAATCAGGCGCTTAACGCATTATGTGAAAAAGGCTTTTTAGATGGGGTGACGACCACCCTGACACAGGTCAATCACAAGCCGGCGATGGCAACCAGCGAAGCGACGCAGGCACTGATGCAACAAGTGGAAGCAGCAGGAAAAGCGGAAGGCATTGCCATCACCTGGCAGGCGGTCGGTGGCGGCAGCGATGCCAATCACACCGCTGCACTGGGTATTCCAACGCTCGACGGCTTAGGGCCGGTTGGCGCAGGGTTCCACAGCCCGGCGGAGTGGCTGGATAAGGCATCGATTGCACCAAGAATTCGGCTGATGAAGCGGATCGTGTCGATGATGTAACACGTGCCCGGTGGCGCTTTCGCTTACCGGGCAACAACGCTAACCCAGCACCATGGTACTCAACCGACAGGTACAGCAGCGCCGTCCCTGCTCGTCGAACACCACAATCTCCCAGCTCTGGCTGGAACGCCCCAGATGCAGCGGCTGGCACATGCCGCGCACCTTGCCCTGAGACACCGCGCGATGATGCGTGGCATTCAGTTCTGTGCCTACCACGTTCTGTCCGTCGCGGGTCATCAGAAAACCGGCCATTGAGCCAAGCGTTTCGGCCAGTGCGGCAGACGCCCCGCCGTGCAGCAACCCGAACGGCTGATGCGTGCGCACATCCACCGGCATTTCGGCCTCCAGCGTGTCGTCACCGATTTTGGTATAGACAATGCCCAGATGCGCCACCATGGTGTTCTGGCTGGTCGCGTTCAGCGCGTCGAGAGATAAATGACGTTTCCAGATCATTACGCCCCCAGCGTGGAGCCGCCGTCCACCACAATATCCTGCAAGGTGATATGGCTGGCGTAGTCGGATGCCAGGAACAGAATGGTGTTGGCAATCTCCTGCGGACGGGCGATTTTACCCAGCGGGATACCAAGCTTAAACTGCTCGCCAAAACCGCGAATACGCTGCTGTTCTGCATCGTCACTTTTCCACAGCGTGCGCTGCATATCGGTATCGGTTGAACCCGGCGACACCAGATTACAGCGCACGCCGCTCCCCGCCAGCTCCAGCCCGACGGTGAGTGCCAGGCTTTTCAGCGCCGCTTTGGACGCGCCATAGGCGCTCATGCCGATACGCGGTGTGTGCGCCGCGTCAGACGCGACGGTAACCATCACCCCGCCCTGCTGACGGCGGAACTGGCCCATTGTCTGCTGAAACAGGTTAAACGCCCCACCAACGTTCACCGCGAAGGTCTGTTGCCAGTCCTCCTGCGAGAGCTGGTCCGTTGCGCCCATACGCAGGATCCCGGCGGCATTGACCAGCACGTCGAGGCGATCAACAGAGGCGAGCACTCGCCCGCACACCTCACTCACCTGCGCGGAGTCCGCCACGTTCAGGGTTTCAGTAGCAAAGGGATAATCCCCCAGCGGAAACGCCACATCGAACCCGATCACCTGCGCACCTGCGCCGGTAAATGCCAGGGCCGTTGCGTAACCAATGCCCTTACCTGCCCCCGTCACCCAGACGGTTTTGCCGGTAAAATCGAATCCAACCATTACTTCACCTCGCGGGAGAGCAGCGCCCACCAGGCATCGAAGGTTGGGTTTTTCGCCAGCATCACAAAGTCGATATCGCCATGCACTTTGCGCCAGCGTGCGGCCAGCGCCATCATGCGCACCGAATCCAGACCGTAGTCGATCAGGTTTTCGTCATCCATCGGCTCATCGGACTCATCCAGCAGCGGCAGGATCAGCTCACGCAGCGCGGCTTTGGTTGCCGGAACGGATGGCAGCAGCTCGTCGGTCATCACCACGCGGCCGGAACGCCCTGCCACGTAGTTCAGCGACATCAGGTGTTCTTCACGGGTGAAATCGGCCAGCGCGTCGGCAATAAAGAACGGTTTGATATCACGCATAAATGCATCGGTGGCGGTGGTCATGCAGCCGATATGCGCGTAAACCCCGGTGATCAGCAGCTGATTACGGCCGGTTTCTTTCAGCATCAATTCCAGCGGCGAGCGGTGGAATGCGCTGTAACGCCATTTCACCAGCACGGTGTCGGCTTCATCTGGCGTCAGTTCAGCCACAATACGCTGCTGCTCCGGTGAACGGGTCAGACCCGGCCCCCACATGTCGTTCAGCAGGGCACGATCTTCATCGCTCTGTTCTTTCGGCTGGGCGGTGTAGTAAACCGGAATGTTGTGTTCTTTGCAGTAAGCGCGAATTTTGGCGATGTTCGCCACCACCTGCGCCATCATCGGGCTGTTTTCGCCCCAGAAGTTCAGAAAATACTCCTGCATGTCGTGGATTAACAGCGCAGCACGCTCTGGCTCAAACGCCCAGTTCACTTTGTTGTTCGGCAGGTCTGCGGCAGTGGGCAGTGCGTAAGCGGTTAATTTTGGAATGGCCATGTTCTTGTTCCTCAGCCCTGGGCGCGTTCAGCAAGCCACAGGCGCAACTGTTTCTTATCGACTTTGCCGACGGGCGTTAACGGAAGCGCATCAACGCTCTCCACACGGTCCGGCAGTTTGAATTCGGCAACGCCCTGTTCGCGCAGGAAGCGACGCACTTCGACCGCACGCAGCGGCTGTTTCACCACCAGACAGGCGCAGCTTTTCTCACCCAGCAGGTCGTCTTCCACGCTCACCAGTGCCGCGTGGATCACCGACGCGTGGCGCAGCAGCAGGTTTTCGATCTCTTCTGCGGCGATCTTCTCGCCACCACGGTTGATCTGATCTTTCTCGCGCCCCTGCACGGTGATGTAACCCTGCTCGTCAATGGCGATCAGATCGCCGGAGCAGTAAAAACCGTTGGCATCAAAGGCGCTGGCGTTGTGCGCCGGGCTGTTGAAATAGCCACGGAAGGTATATGGCCCACGCGTCATCAGCCGCCCCACTTCGCCTCGAGGCAGTGGGTTGCCGTGCTCATCGGCTACCCACACTTCGTCATCCGGGCACATCGGGCGGCCCTGAGTGTTCATGATCCGTTCCGGGGAATCGTCGAGTGCGGTGTAGTTCACCAGCCCTTCCGCCATACCAAATACCTGCTGGAGCTGGCAGCCAATCTCTGCCGGAATTCGCGCGGCAAGTGTTGCAGAGAGTCGTGCGCCCCCCACCTGTAACAGCTTCAGCGACCGCAGCTGTGCGTTGCCCGCGCCTTCAACAATTGCCTGTAACCACAGGCTGACCGCAGGCGGCACCAGCGAGGTCACGTTAATCTGGTGTTTTTCAATCAACGGGAAACAGAGCGTGGCGCTTGGATCGTTCGCCAGCACCACGCAGCCGCCTGCCGTAAAGATGCCAAGCGATCCCGGCGAGCTCATGGCATAGTTATGCGCCGCAGGCAGCGCGTTCAGATAACGGGTGTCTGCGGTAATGCCGCAAATCTCGTTACTGCGACGAATGCTGTAGTCGTAATCGTTGTGGGTACGCGGGATCAGTTTCGGCGTGCCGGTGCTTCCGCCAGAAAGCTGGAAGAAAGCCACTTCGTCGGCAGGGGTCGGGTTCGGGATGAAATTATCCGCCGGACGTGCAATCGCCGCCTCCAGCGCGTGCTCGCCGTTATCGCCACGCAGCAACACCACGCGCACCGAGCGGTGCTCATTCACAAATGCGGTGAGGAACTCATCGCCGGCAAACAGCGCGTGGTCACGATCGGCAATCAGCAATGCCGGTTTGATCTGCATCGCGTAGGCATTCAGCTCGCTGCGCTGATGGCTAAAGAGCGCGTTAACGGGCGCAACACCCGCCTGCAACAGCGCAAAGAAGGTGATGTAAAACTCAGCCACATTCCCCAGTTGCACCAGCGCGGTATCGCCGCGTTTCAGCCCCCGGGACTGTAACGCGCTGGCAAGGTTATCCACCGCCTCATTCAACTGGCGGTAGGTATAACGGCGCTCACCGTCGATGATGGCCACCGCGTCATTATTGGCGTGGCGGGTCAGAATGCGGGTCAGAGGCAGATCCTGCCAGTAGCCTTTTTCACGATAGCGGCGGGCGAACTCGTCCGGCCAACGGGTAAAGGGGACAGTCATAATTGTTCCTTAGTGCAAACCAAAAACGTTCAGCATGGTGGAGAGCTTCACTCCGGTTTCACGCCATTCGCCCACCGGTGATGAGGCAGGAACAATGCCCGCCCCGGCAAACAGGCGAACGGTCTTGTCGTGAATGCGTGCGCAGCGGATGGTCACCACCCACTCGCCGTTGCCTTCGCTGTCACACCAGCCCACGATGCCGCCAAACAGTTGGCGGTCGAACGGCTCCAGCTCCGCGATCAGCTGTTTTGCCGCCTGATGCGGGAAACCACTTAATGCAGGCGTCGGGTGCAGCAAACACGCCAGCGTCAGTGCGTTTTCGTTTTCACGCGCTTCCCCTTCCACCGGCGTGGCCAGATGCCACAGCGTCGGGGTCGTGATGAGCTGCGGAGATGCCGGCATACTCAGATGGTGGCTGCGTGGCATCAGAATGGTTTTCATCGCCTGGGTCACCAGGTCGTGCTCGTGGCGGTCTTTTTCCGAGGCCAGCAGCTTGTTACCTGCTTCTCTGTCCAGCACATCATCTGGCTGACGACGCGCCGAACCTGCCAGCGGCAGCGAGCTAAAGTGCGCGCCGTCTTTGCGCAGCAGCAGTTCAGGGCTCGCGCCCAGCAACACGCCGCCATCTTCCAGCGGGACGTGGAAGTTAAAGCTGGCCGGGTTCTGCGCAATGAGCCGTTCCAGCAACGCGCCGCTGTCAATTTTCTCTTCGGTTGAGATATCAATCAGTCGAGACAGCACCACTTTGTTCACCTGTGGCGTGGCGGTCAGCGTAGCCGCGCGCGCAACCATCTGTTCAAAGACCGGCTGCTGTGGAATTTCAGTGCGGGTGTTTACTGTCAGGGCCTGAGCGTCAGAGAAATAACGGGAAGACTGCTGACGCGCCGGGCGAGAGAAGGTCTGCCAGCTTTGCGGAATAAACAGGGACGACGGTTCGCGCGTATCAAACGGGATAGCCCCCACCATGATCGGGTGAGCAATTCCGCTGGTTTTCGCTTTCTGGAAAGCCTGGGCGACTTTTTGCTGGAAGGCACCTGCCGGATCATCACCGCCGACGGCGGATTCAGATATGCGGGTAAAACAGCCTGACGTGGTAAAACTGCGATAAGGCGACATAAAGAAAAAGCTGTCTGATTGCAGCGTGGTCGCGGTGTGCTGGATGTCCTCAGCCAATGACGTATCCATATCATCCTCCTTAAAATGATAAAAGCAGTAATAATGATTATCATTTATATTTCGATGGCTAACCTAATCGTACAACGCCCCGGTGTCAACCGCGGAGCAAACAACTTGTGCGACTATCGCTTGCATCCCTTCGCTGCAATCATGAAAATGAGAAGCATTAACCTCAATAAAAACAGGATGTGACGTTGTGAAACTCCCTGCCGTTTACCGTAATGCCCTTCTTTTAACAGGACTTTTTGTTTTAGGACTTACCTCAGCCACCGCCGCCGACTGGCCACGCCAGGTGACCGACAGCCACGGCATTCACACGCTTGAAAGCAAACCCACCCGCATTGTTTCAACCAGCGTGACCCTGACCGGCTCTCTGCTGGCGATTGATGCGCCGGTCATCGCCAGCGGTGCGACCACGCCAAATAATCGGGTGGCGGATGCCCAGGGTTTTTTGCGTCAGTGGGGGGATATCGCGAAACAGCGTAAGCTCACGCGTTTGTATATTGGCGAGCCAAGCGCCGAAGCCGTTGCCGCTCAGATGCCGGACCTGATCCTGATTAGCGCCACGGGCGGTGATTCTGCCCTCGCCCTCTATGAACAGCTTTCTGCCATCGCGCCAACGCTTGTCATCAACTACGACGACAAAAGCTGGCAGGAACTGCTGACACAACTCGGCACCATTACCGGGCAGGAAAAACAGGCTGCGGCCCGCATTGCGGAATTTGATAAACAGCTCGCCCTGGTGAAACAGCAGATGAGGCTACCGCCGCAGCCGGTGAATGCCATTGTCTATACCGCCGCCGCGCACAGCGCAAACCTGTGGACGGCTGAATCGGCGCAGGGCAAGTTGCTGCATCAACTGGGCTTTGCCCTTGCACAATTGCCTGCCGGATTGCAGACCTCAAAAAGTCAGGGCAAGCGCCACGACATCATTCAGTTAGGCGGTGAAAATCTGGCAACCGGGCTGAACGGCGAAGGCCTGTTCCTGTTTGCCGGTGACCAGAAAGATGTGGACGCGATTTATGCCAATCCGCTTCTGGCGCATTTGCCAGCGGTGCAGAATAAACGCGTCTGGGCACTAGGCACGGAGACGTTCCGTCTGGATTATTACAGCGCGATGTTAGTCTTGCAGCGTTTGAATTCAATTTTCAAATAAGAGGCACGTTCCCCGTAGGCCCGGTAAGCGCAGTACCACCGGGCGTTTTGTCGGGTGGCGGCTACGCCTTACCCGACCTACAGGATCCATCCCCCTCCTGCCTGAACCGGCGCAATTCTGCTAATCCCATTAACAGGATCCCGCCAACAACAGCCAACACAAACCCGCTGCTGCTCGCCGATGCCATCGGGGTCATCATTGCGCCAAGCCCGCCGAGGATCGCCGCGCCAATGGCATCACCCGTGACGTTCTGCGCCGTCCACAGGCCGTTAATCCGCCCCAGCATCCCTTCCGGGGTTTGCGTCTGGATAAGGGTGTACTGCAACAGCGAGCTGACAGCACTCAACCAGCCAAAGATAACCAGACACATCACGCCCAGCGCCCACACCGGCATCAGGCTGAAGAAGCCAATTGCGATAAACGAAGCCAGTGTTGCCACCAGCATAATCAGCCCCGGGCGCGCGCTCTGCGCCAGGTTACCACTGGTCAGTGCGCCAAACGCCGCACCCAGCGGGATAGCCGCATACAACACGCCAATCTCGGAGGCACTCATCTGCCACTCGCCTGCCAGCGCCGGGTAGAGCACGCGCACGGCGCTCGCCATCGTCAGCAAACCGCCCAGCAGGGCGATACCGCCAATCAGCGGATTGCTGAACAGAAAACGGATCGCTGCCATCAGTGATTTCAGCGGGTGCTCACGCTGCTGTGGTGGAGGCGGCAGAACCGGTAAACGCAGCAACGTTAAGGTGGTGATAAACGTCCCTGCCGCCGCCAGGCCGTAGTTCCACGCCACGTTGCCCGTTGCCAGCAGCAGGCCCCCCACCATCGGCGAAATCACCGAGCCCAGACGCACGGTCAACATGGTGATCGCCCCCGCCTGCATCAGGTTTTCACGCCCGACCAGCGCAGGCGTTGCCGCCAGCAGAGCCGTCACCCCGATGGAGGCAAAAAAGCCGTCCCACAGCCCCAGCGCGTAAATCGCAATCAGCGACGGCTCCGGCAGCATGGCATTCAGACACAACCCGATAAACCCCACCCCACAGGTACCGCGCGCCAGCAGGATCAGTTTTTTACGCTCGTAACGGTCTGCCAGCACTCCGCCGACCATCAGGCCAATAAACATCGCCCCGCCGGTTAAGGTGACGGAAAGCCCCACCAGCCAGCTGGAGTGCGTCATCGCCTGGATTTGTACCGGCACGGCCACGCCGAGCAGGCCGAGGGATAAAATAGAGATAAAACGGGCGATAAAGACGGCGCGAAACGCCGGATGTGTTTTGAGCAGGCTGAGGTTGAGCAGCCAGGATTTTTGGGTCATTACAAGGCCTTGTCTGGTTTCTTTTATACCAATTCCATGGCGGCACATGCTAACATAGCCAAATAAGATAGATAACGATAATTACTATCATTATCAAATCATGGACGTTGCTATGTCGTTTTCCTCTTCCGCGGTGCGCGCCATTGCCGTGCCCGTTTTATTGCTGCTGTTGATCCTTGCGATTGCACTCAGTTTGCTGGTTGGCGCGAAATCGCTGCCGGCTTCCGTTATTGTCGATGCGCTCTCTGGCACCTGTCAGAGTGCCGACTGCACCATCGTGCTGGATGCTCGCCTGCCCCGAACTCTTGCCGGATTGCTGGCCGGTGGCGCGCTGGGTCTTGCCGGGGCACTGATGCAAACGCTCACCCGTAATCCACTGGCCGACCCGGGCATTCTGGGCGTTAACTCCGGCGCGAGTTTTGCCATCGTGCTTGGCGCAGCGCTGTTTGGTTTAACGTCGCCCTCTGAACAACTGGTGATGGCTTTTTGCGGCGCACTGGCGGCATCACTGGTGGTGGCGTTTACCGGCAGCCAGGGCGGAGGGCAGCTCAGCCCGGTACGGTTGACGCTGGCGGGCGTTGCCCTTGCGGCGGTGCTGGAAGGGTTAACCAGCGGCATCGCCCTGCTGAACCCGGACGTTTACGATCAGCTGCGTTTCTGGCAGGCCGGTTCGCTGGATATCCGCACGCTTGAGACCCTGAAGGCCGTCATCATCCCGGTGATGCTTGCTGCCGCCGTGGCGCTGTTGTTGAGCCGCTCGCTCAATAGCCTGAGTCTTGGCAGCGACACCGCCACCGCTCTCGGCAACCGGGTAGCACGCACGCAATTAATTGGACTTCTCGCGATCACCGTACTGTGCGGCAGCGCAACGGCAGTGGTTGGCCCGATTGCCTTTATCGGCCTGATGATGCCGCATATGGCACGCTGGCTGGTGGGCGCCGATCACCGCTGGTCGCTACCCGTCACGCTGCTTGCCACCCCTGCCCTGCTGTTATTTGCCGATGTTGTGGGTCGCCTTTTGGTTCCCGGCGAGCTGCGCGTGTCGGTGGTGAGCGCGTTTATTGGCGCGCCGGTGCTGATTTTCCTGGTACGGCGTAAACGTGGAGGTGGCGCATGATGGCCCCGTCCCGTCGTTTACTCACCAGCGTGTTCCTGCTGACTCTCGCCAGCGTGTTGCTGGCGATCTGGAGCCTGCGCAGCGGCGCAGTGACGCTCGATTTTACCCAGGTCTTTAACGCCCTGACCGGCAGCGCACCGCGCAATATCACCATGGTGGTCACCGAATGGCGGCTACCGCGCGTCGCGATGGCCATTCTGGTGGGGGCGGCGCTGGGCGTCAGCGGGGCCATTTTCCAGTCACTGATGCGCAACCCGCTCGGCAGCCCGGACGTGATGGGCCTCAATACCGGTGCCTGGAGTGGCGTACTGGTGGCGATGGTGCTGTTTGGTCAACACCTGACGGCCATTACCTTTACCGCGATGGCCGGGGGCATTTTGACGTCGTTGGTTATCTGGGCGCTGGCCTGGCGTAACGGCATCGACACTTTCCGTTTGATCATCATCGGGATTGGCGTGCGCGCCATGCTGATGGCCTTCAACACCTGGCTGTTATTGCAGGCCTCTCTGGAAACGGCGCTTTCCGCAGGGCTGTGGTATGCCGGCTCGCTGAACGGCCTGACATGGGCCAAAACCTGGCCTGCCGCACCGCTGATCCTGCTGATGTTTATCGGCGCGCTGCTACTGGTTCGCCGTATGCGTTTACTGGAGATGGGTGACGACAGCGCGTGCGCGCTGGGTGTCAGCGTCGAGCGTTCACGTCTGATGCTGATGCTGGTGGCCGTGCTGCTGACCGCTGCCGCCACCGCCATCGCCGGGCCAATTTCATTTATTGCGCTGGTTGCGCCACATATTGCCCGGCGTCTTTCCGGCACCGCACGCTGGGGGTTAACCCAGGCCGCACTGTGCGGTTCGCTGCTGTTGCTGGCCGCCGATCTGTGCGCTCAGCAGCTGTTTATGCCTTACCAACTTCCGGTGGGCGTGGTGACTGTCAGCCTGGGCGGTATTTACCTCATCATCTTGTTAGTTCAGGAGTCACGCAAGAAATGACAGAGACAGCAACCCGCTTGCGCGGCGACAACTTAACCCTCGGCTACGGTAAAAAAATCATTGCTAAAGATTTGACCGTGGCGATCCCGGATGGCCATTTTACGGCGATTATCGGGCCGAACGGCTGCGGTAAATCGACCCTGCTACGAACGCTGAGCCGCCTGATGACGCCGGTTCACGGCAGCGTGTACCTTGATGGTGAGCAGATCCAGAACTTTGCCAGTAAAGAGGTGGCCAGGCGCATCGGGCTGCTGGCGCAAAATGCCACCACGCCGGGGGATATCACGGTGCTGGAGCTGGTGGCGCGCGGGCGTTATCCCCATCAGCCGCTGTTCACCCGCTGGCGCAAAGAGGATGACGACGCGGTGAACCGCGCCATGCAGGCGACGGGCATTACTGAACTCGCTCAGCAAAGTGTGGATACCCTTTCCGGCGGGCAGCGCCAGCGCGCGTGGATAGCCATGGTGCTGGCCCAGGAAACGTCGATTATGCTGCTGGATGAGCCAACGACCTGGCTTGATATCAGCCACCAGATTGATCTTCTGGAGTTGTTAAGCGAGCTGAATCGCACGCAGGGTTATACCCTGGCGGCGGTGCTGCATGATTTAAATCAGGCCTGCCGTTACGCCACGCACCTGATTGCACTGCGGGATGGCGAGATTGTGGCGCAGGGCGCGCCGAAAGAGATTGTGACGCCGGAGCTTATCGAGCGGATCTACGGAATGCGCTGCATGATTATTGCAGATCCTGTGGCGGGTACGCCGCTGGTGGTGCCGTTGGGGCGGCGGTAAACGCCGGGTGGCGGCTTCGCCTTACCCGACCTACATTGTGCTCCCAACGGGCATTCGCACTATCCCAATATATCCTTCAACACCGGCCCAATCTTCTCAAACGCCTGCGGTGAAATGATATCCACGTGGGCGCAATCCTGGCTGTAAACCTCAAGTTCCCCCACCCACGGCGCCCATGCCTGATGCGGGTCCTGGGTTCGCGTGCGCTCGGCGACAAACAGCGTCGCTTTGCCGTCAAAGCGTGAACTGTGCGCCGTGGTCAGCAAGCGCACTGCATCGGCGTAGTTGCCTTCAATGGCGGTAAACAGTTCACTGGAACCCTGCCCCTGCTGCGCGGCAATAAACGCCTGACGCTCGCGCTCAATTTCCGCCAGCACTGCCGGGTCAAGACCGTTGGCCTCTTTTTCCGCCCAGTTTTGCGTTTCCGGTGGCCAGGTGTCCAGCAGGCCGAGGAAGTCGACCGTTTCACCCTGCTCACGCAGACGCGCGGCAACCCCCTGCGCCAGCGTGCCGCCCAGCGAATAGCCCAGCAAATAGTACGGCCCGTGCGGCTGCTGCGCGCGCAGTGTCGCCAGATGATGCCCAATCACGCCATCCAGATCGGCGCACTGCTGCATCGGCCCGTCCGGACGCGGGGACTGAATGCCTGTTATCGACCAGCGCGGGCTGAGGTAGCGCGCCAGCACGCTAAACTGCCAGGCAAATCCGGATGCCGGATGGAAACAGAACAGCGTCGGGCCGTGGCTTTCACGCAGCGGCAACAGGGTTTCACACCCCAGACGCTGTGCCTGTTCATCGCTCATCTGCGACTCAAGCAAACCGCTAAGCTTGCTGACCGTCGAGGCCACCATAATCTGCCCCGGCGTCACCTTGCGCCCGAACGCGCGGCTAAGCTGTGCCGCCAGGCGCATCGCCAGCAGCGAGTGCCCGCCAAGCGCAAAGAAGTCGGCTTCAGTATCATTCACCTCGCAGCCCAGCAAGGTGGAAAACGCCTGCGCCACGGCCACTTCGGTTTTGCTTTCCGGCACACGGCCAGAGGTTTTGCTGGTCAGCTCCGGTAACGGCAGCGCCTTGCGGTCGAGCTTACCGTTGGCCGAGAGCGGCAGCGCGCTGATTTGCAGCAACACCACCGGCACCATATGCGGCGGCAACTGTGCTTTCAACGCGACCAGCAGCGCCTCCCTGTCCAGCGGTAAACCGGATTCTGAAACGATGTACCCCACCAGCTGACGGGCATCACCACCGGTTGCCGCCGCCTGGTTAAACACACATGCGTGCGCCACGGCCTGCGCCACGTCCGGCAGCGAGAGCATCGCCCGGTCGATTTCACCCAGTTCGATACGCTGACCACGAATTTTCAGCTGATCGTCGCTGCGACCCAAATATTCCACCGCGCCGTTATCCAGCCAGCGGGCAACATCCCCGGTGCGATACATACGCTCGCCCGGCGCAAACGGGTCGGCAATAAAGCGGCTCGCCGTCAGATCCGGACGCCCCAGATAGCCCTGCGCCAGCTGGATCCCGGTAAGATACAGATCGCCCGCCACGCCAAACGGCACCGGGCGCATCATCGCATCCAGAATGCGCAGCCCCGTATTCCACACCGGGAAACCAATCGGCACGCTGTTGCCGTCAACCGCCGCCAGCTCAGGACCAAACGCCGGATACCAGCTCACGTCCACTGCCGCTTCCGTTGGGCCATACAGGTTATGTAGCGGCACACGGGTAAGCTGTTCCCACTCGCGGCACAGTTCGGCTGGCAGCGCTTCCCCGCTACAGAACACCTGTTTCAGCGTTTTGCAGCAGTCGGCATTTTCCGGCGTCAGCGAGGCCACAAATGCCGCCAGCATCGACGGCACAAAGTGAGTCGTGGTGACGCTGTAATGGGCGAAGAAACTCTGCATAGCCTGCGGATCGCGATGCGCCTCTGGCTCGGCCATCACCAGCTTCGCGCCAGCGATAAACGGCCACCAGAATTCCCACACCGACACGTCAAAGCTGCACGGCGTTTTTTGTGCCACCACATCACGCGCGTCCAGCGGATAGTGATCCTGCATCCACATCAGGCGGTTGACGATGGCGGTATGCCCGACCATCACCCCTTTCGGGCGGCCAGTGGAGCCGGAGGTAAAGATGATATACGCGGTCTGTTCCGGCTTCGCCAGGTTGAGCGGTTCGTGGCCCGCAACAGGTAATAGTGTGTTGTAACTAAAGGACGTTATTGGCAGATCGCTAAAGCGCGGAAGCTGCTCGTCGGTGGTGATAAGCAAAGACGGTTTCGCATCTTCCAGCATCATCCGCAGGCGGTCATCCGGGTAGCCGGTGTCCAGCGGCAACCAGGCGGCACCTGCTTCCACAATGCCGTGCAGCGCCAGAGTCAGGAACACCGAGCGCGGCAAGGCCACCGCCACGCTGTCGCCCGGCTTCACGCCGCGTTCACGCAGCAGGTTTGCCAGCGCCACCACCTGCTCGCGCATCTGGCGGTAGTTCAGCTCGATATGGGCATCCGCCAGGGCGGGCGCATCCGGCATTTTGCTCGCCTGTTCGGCCACCAACCGGGCAAGCGTGGCAGAGGGCAATGCCAGCCCGGTGTCATTGATGCGTGCAAGCTGCTGATATTCTGCTTCAGAGACGGTTTCCACTTCACCACAGCGCAGGTCCGGGTTGGCGGCAAACTGGGTCAGCATCGCGTTCAGGCGCGCCACGTGGCGTGTGAGCGTTGCCTCGCCGTAGCGCTGCTTATTGGCAAGGATCTCAATGCTCAGCCCACCCTGTTCATCCGGGAACAGCGCCAGCTCCAGATCGTTCACCGGCCCCGTTGCCAGCGTGTGAGTTGTGGACTCAACGTTGTCGATATCCAGCTGATAATCAAATACTTTGACGTTGAGCACCGGGCCAAACAGGGCGTCATCCCCCGCCGCACGCCCGCTGTCGCGGACAATCTGTTCGGCGTCATAACGCTGATGGCGGCGCATCTTTTTCAGCTGATTTGCAAGGCGCTGCGCCAGCTCCGGCAGGCTTTCCTGCGGGGCGATATTGACCGCCATCGGCAAGACGTTAAGTACCGGGCCAGTTGCGGTGAGCGCCGCCGAACCCATGCGGCGCATAAAGATAAACCCGGCGGCGTAGTCCAGCCGCCCGGTCAAGCGCCCAAGCCACAGCGCCACCAGCGCGAGCGCCAGATCGGTACGCTGCACCTGCCCTGCTGCCTGTGCCAGCTGGCTAAAGGCGCGGCTATCGGCAACCACTTTTAACCGCAGAATGTCGGTAGTGGCTGCACGCCCCGGCAACGGCGCGGAAGAAAGCGACACCGGAGAAGGGAGCTGCTTACGCTGCTCTGCCCAGAATGCGCCATCGCGCTGATACGCCTCGCTGTCGCGATAGCGCTGGTACTCATCCACCACCTCAGCAAACGGTGTAAAGGGTGATACTGGCGGGGTTTCGCCCTTTCTCAATGACGTATAAATGGCAGCGATCTGGCGGGTAATGGCCGGGAAACTGAAGCCATCCACCACTAAGTGATGATAACGCTGATACCAGTACCAGTGACGTTCACCGACCTGAATCAGCTGATGAAACGCCAGCGGCTGACCGCTGTCCACGCGCAGGTTCTGGTTAAGATCGGCCTCCATCAGCGCCACGGCTGCGGCGTGAGAACCGGCCTTTACGATCGACGGCTCAGGCAGCGACATGGCATCGTCTACCCACTGCCACACCTCGCCGTTATCTTCTGTAAAGCGCGTGCGTAATGTGTCGGCCTGCATCATGCCTGCGACTATCGCTTTTGCCAGCAATGGCGCATCAATATCGCCTTTCAGCTCGGTGTAATGCGCCACACTCCAGGCGTTCGGCAACGTGGAAAGTTGCTCTGCCATCCAGATCCCCGGCTGTGCAGCGACGAGGGGAAGATGTTTGCTCATGGGCGCTCTCCCGCAAAATGGGAAGGCGTAAGCGTATGCCAGTGTTCTGCCAGCCACTGCTGGCACGCTTCCTGGGATTGCGGTTCGCACACCACACGCCAGCCGGCAGGCAGTGCGCACTGTTGCGGCCACAGGCTGAATTCCGCCTGGTCGTTACACAAAATGGCGAACTGTCCCTGCGGATTATCGAAAGGATTACTGAATTCCATACAGACTCCGTTATTGAATAAGCGGCTGCCAGAGCGTCATCAGCCCCTGTGTCAGCCCACCGCGCCAGCAAAGCGCATCATGTCCGCCGTCAACCTGACGCCAGTAAACCTGCTGCTGTGTGTGTTGTAGCTCGGCGTAAATCGCCTGATTTGCGCGGAAGATAAGCGGTTCGTTGCGCCCGGCCTCAAGGACAATGCGCAGCCCGCGTGCGGTTTTTTCACCCGCTTTAAGTTGTTCGATAAGCAGCCCGTCCTGCTGCGCACCACGGTGCGGCCACCAGTAGGAGCCAGACTGGCTGAGCACGCAGCCAAAACGCTGCGGCCAGTTAAGACCAGCATAAAGAGAAGAGAGCCCGCCAAAGCTTTGCCCTGCCACGACCGTGCAGTCGGCGCGATCGCTGAATGGCGCGGTGGTTTTTACCAGCGGGAGAAGTTCTTCCTGCATCGCCAGCCAGAAATCGGGGTTACAGGGCAGCTCAACGCTGCGGTGAGCGGTGTCGATAACATCGATCAGGAGATAGACCGCAGGCGGCAATTTGCGCTCAGCCGTCAGTGACGCCAGTGCTGGCCATACGGGCAGGCTTTCGGCCCAGAACTGCCCGTCGAGCAACACCGCCAGCGGGCTGTCCGGGCTGGCATCACCAGTGGTAAAAATCCACACGCGGCGACGGTTGCGCAGCCGCTCGCTGTTCCATTCGATGCAGACCGGCTGCCGGTAAGAGGTATCAGGGCGATCCCAGCCAGGCTGAACCGGTGCTTCAGGCATTTCCAGCGCCGATACCGGATGTCCGCGCCCACCTCGCCAGCTCTGCGGATTCAGCGGATCGCACACCGCGTTGGGCAGCAGCTTGCGCCAGCCTTCACGCAGCGCCATGCGGTCGGGCTGCTCACCGTGAAATACCGTATCGGCAAAATCATGTTGGTTCTCAGAAGGGATAAAACAGTAGCTGCCGCGCCACTGCGGGCTGAACTCGCCCTGCCATTGCCAGACGTCGGTTCCGGGAAGGCGTTCGAGAGATTGCGGGCGGGCATTCTGATGGTGATCGGTAACGCCGGTGATATAGAGCCAGACGCGCTTCACCGCCGAAGATGCCTGTGTTCCTGCCGGGTCACGCCACCAGAATGTGACGCGATACCTCCCCTTGTCACGCACCCATTCAGGGCCGTTTTTTGACTGCCACCAGGCATCACTTCCCGTTGTTAACGCCGTCACGCTTTTAACCTCATGTTTATCGTGTCTTTTTTTGTTACAAGACAAAATTTATTGATAATATTATTGATAACTATTTGCATTTGCAATAGCGTAGTGCCCGCGCTGTGGGAAGCGCGCTCATAAAATAAACATGCCACGCATTGTGTGCGCTCGAGGACAGGGCTGCTTACGCAAATGCGGGTGACAACATGCCGCCTCCTCTCCCTTTCGGGAACGGAGCCAGGGGATGCGGCGCGAAAAGCAGGACGTACAATGAATAAGAAGATTCACTCCCTGGCCTTGCTGGTCAACTTAGGGATTTACGGCGTCGCGCTGCCAGCCCTGGCAGACGACAAAACCACCACCGCGCAGCACGAAGACACGATGGTGATCACCGCCGCTGAGCAGAACCTGCAAGCGCCTGGCGTATCGACCATTACGGCCGATCAAATCCGTAAAAATCCTCCCGCCCGCGACGTTGCCGAAATCATCCGTACTATGCCTGGTGTTAACCTGACCGGTAACTCCACCAGCGGCCAGCGCGGTAACAACCGTCAGATTGATATCCGTGGTATGGGCCCTGAGAACACCCTGATCCTGATCGATGGTAAGCCGGTTACCAGCCGTAACTCCATCCGTCTGGGCTGGCGTGGCGAGCGTGATACCCGTGGCGATACCGGCTGGGTTCCACCGGAAATGATCGAGCGTATCGACGTTATCCGTGGCCCGGCGGCAGCGCGTTACGGTAACGGTGCGGCAGGTGGTGTGGTAAACATCATCACTAAGAATTTCGACAACCAGTGGCATGGTTCCTGGAACACCTACCTGAATGCGCCAGAACATAAGGACGAAGGTTCGACCAAGCGTACCAACTTCAGCCTGAGCGGCCCGCTGGGCGGCGATTTCAGCTTCCGTATGTACGGTAACCTGGATAAAACCCAGGCCGATGCGCGGGATATCAACCAGGGTCATGAATCTGAACGTACCGGTGCTTATGCCGACACGCTGCCAGCAGGCCGTGAAGGGGTAGAAAACAAAGACATCAACGGCGTGGTGCGTTGGGACTTTGCGCCAATGCAGTCCCTGGAGTTTGAAGCGGGCTACAGCCGCCAGAACAACCTCTACGCGGGCGACACGCAGAACACCAACAACGACAACAGCTCCAACGGCCTGGTGAAGAAAAACTACGGTAAAGAGACTAACCGTATTTACCGCCAGAACTTTGCCGTGAGCTGGAACGGCGGCTGGGATAATGGCATCACCACCAGCAACTGGGCGCAGTACGAGCACACCCGTAACTCCCGTCTGGGCGAAGGGCTGGCAGGTGGTCTGGAAGGCTTGTTCAACAGCAATAAGTTCACCGACACCGACCTGTCTGACGTGATGCTGCACAGTGAAATCAACCTGCCGATTGATTTCCTGGTCAACCAGAACCTGACCCTGGGTACTGAGTGGAACCAGCAGCGGATGAAAGATTCCACCTCTAACACCCAGACTCAGCAAGGCGGTACGATCCCGGGCATGAGCAACGATCGTAGCCCATATTCATCGGCTGAGATCTTCTCCCTGTTCGCGGAAAACAACATGGAGCTGACCGACAGCACCATGCTGACCCCGGCGCTGCGTTTCGATCATCACACCATTGTGGGCAACAACTGGAGCCCGTCCCTGAACCTGTCGCAAGGCCTGGGCGATGATTTCACCCTGAAGATGGGTATTGCGCGTGCTTATAAAGCGCCAAGCCTGTACCAGACGAACCCGAACTACCTGTTGTACAGCAAAGGCCAGGGTTGCTATGCAAGCTCTGACGGCGTGGGCTGTTACATGATGGGTAACGACGACCTGAAAGCTGAAACCAGCATCAACAAAGAGATTGGTCTGGAGTGGAAACACAACGGCTGGCAGGCGGGTGTGACCTGGTTCCGCAACGACTACCGCGACAAGATTGAAGCGGGTTATGCGCCAATTGGCCATACCTCTTCCGGTAAAGTTCAGACCGATATCTACCAGTGGGAAAACGTTCCGAAAGCCGTGGTAGAAGGTCTGGAAGGCTCACTGAACGTACCGGTAAGCGATACGATCAACTGGACCAACAACATTACCTATATGCTGCAAAGCAAGAACAAGGAGACGGGCGATCGTCTGTCGATCATCCCAGAGTACACGCTGAACTCTACCCTGAGCTGGCAGGTACAAGAGGATGTGTCGCTGCAATCGACCTTCACCTGGTACGGCAAGCAGCAGCCGAAGAAATACAACTACAAAGGTCAGCCTGTTACCGGCTCTGAGAAAGATGAAGTCAGCCCGTACAGCATTGTTGGCCTGAGTGCGACCTGGGATGTGACCAAAAACGTCAGCCTGACTGGCGGCGTGGATAACGTCTTTGACAAGCGTCAGTGGCGTGCGGGTAATGCCCAGACCACGGGTAACACCACGACGGGTGCATATATGTACGGTGCGGGTGCGTACACGTATAATGAACCTGGCCGTACCTGGTATATGAGTGTAAATACGCACTTCTAAGCAAGGTAAAAGCAAAACGGCAACCTCGGTTGCCGTTTTTTGTGTTTGCTAAGCGATGACATTACGCCATTGAAATAAAAGACTTACAGCGGCTCCATGGTCCGGCTGAAAATCGCCGAA
>NZ_JBSICG010000022.1:0-92707 GCF_056156645.1 Enterobacter sp. Li2LvB3
TTAGGGTGAGGGGAAATGAAATGAAAATTTCGTTAAGGCGGGAAAAAATTAATACTGACGCGCTTTTTTCACCTGTGCCTGCGTTTGCAGAGCGGCCTGGCACACCGCAGATGACTCCGCCACCTGCGCATCACCGGTTCGCCACCACGCGGCGTAATCGTGGGTCATGGTCTTCGGTAGCACTTTGATGTCCAGCAGCGTCGGGCCCGGATGTGCGCTTGACGCCTCAAGTGCCGCCAGCAGGCTTTGCTCATCGTTTACCCGCCACGCGCGACAGCCGTAACTTTCCGCGTTTTGCGCAAAATCGACCTTCACCAGCGGCCCGTCAAGCCGCCCGGTTTTAGGATTGCGCTGGCGGTTTTCCGTGCCAAAGCTGCCCATGCCGTGCCCCATTTGCAGGTTATTAATGCAGCCGAAGCTGGCGTTATCAAACAGCAGAACGGTGACCTTAAGGCCCTCCTGCACCGCGGTTTGCAGCTCGGAGTGCAACATCATGTAAGAGCCATCCCCCACCATGGCGTATACCGGTTGCTCGGGTCTGGCGAGCTTCGCACCAATGGCGGCCGCAATCTCGTAGCCCATGCAGGAATAGCCGTACTCCAGGTGATAGCTGTCCGGCGTTTTGACCTGCCAGAGGCGCTGTAAGTCTCCTGGCAGCGAACCAGCCGCCCCCACCACGATGGCGTCATCTTCAATATACTGGTTGATAAGCCCCAGCACCCGCGTCTGGGTCAGGCGGGTGTTAAGCGTCTCACCGTATTCCGTCAGTTGCGCATCCAGGTGCCCCGCCACTTCGGGTGTATCTGCCGGATGCCACTGGCGAGCCCACAGACGGCGACACTCGTCGCGCCAGGCGGATTGCGCCTGGGCAATCTCCTCCCCCCAGCCGCTGCGGTAATCCCTGAGCGTGTGGGTTAAGGCCTGCAGCCCGGTCCGGGCATCAGCAATCAGCGCGGTGGCGTCAAGCTTCAGGGCATCAAACTCGGCCACGTTCAGCAGCAGAAATTCGACGTCAGGATGGGAAAAGAGCGCCTTGGAGCCGGTGGTAAAGTCGGTCAGGCGCGTACCGATGCCAATCACTAAATCCGCCTTCGGTGCAAGCTGGTTGGCGGCCATTCCGCCCGTCACACCCACCCCGCCCAGATTAAGTGGGTGGTCACTTACCAGCGCCCCTTTCCCGGCCTGGGTTTCGGCAAACGGCAGTTGTAACGTCTCGACAAATTCACGAAACGCCTCATGCGCGCCGGAGTAACGTACGCCGCCGCCACACACCACCAGCGGACGACGCTTGCGGGCGATCAGCGCCTGCGCCTGCGCCAGACGCAGCGGGTCAGGTGGGCGACGTTCGATGTGATGCACGCGACGCGCGAAGAAGCTCAGGGGATAATCCCAGGCTTCGCCCTGCACGTCCTGGGGCAGGCAGATAGTCACCGCCCCGGTATTTGCAGGGTCAGTAAGCGTTCGCATCGCGCTTAGCATCGCGCTCATCAGTTGCTCTGGCCGGCTGATGCGGTCCCAGTAGCGGGAGACCGGACGGAAGCAGTCGTTGGTGCTGATGCTGAGATCGTGATACTGCTCGATTTGCTGTAACACCGGGTCCGGCTGGCGGCTGGCGTAAATATCGCCCGGCAACAGCAACAGCGGGATGCGGTTCGCCGTGGCGGTTGCCGCGGCGGTCACCATATTGGCGGCGCCCGGCCCGACGGAAGAGGTGACGGCAAAAATGCGCTGACGGCGGTGCTGTTTGGCGAATCCCGTCGCCATATGGGCGATCCCCTGCTCATTGCAGCCCTGCATCACCTGTAAATGGCCGGGGTCCTGCTCCAGCGCCTGGCCAATACCGAGCACGTTGCCATGCCCGAAAATTGTGGCGATACCCTCCACGAAGGGCGTTTCGTCGCCGTCTACGCTGACGTACTGTTGATTAAGGAACCGGACCAGCGCCTGAGCCATGGTCATACGTTCGGTTTGCATAAAACCTCCTGTCAGCCCAGCGTTGGCATGGAGAACGCAGCGCCTGTCTCCTGCTGCATTTCCGGCCAGCGCGCGGTGATGGTTTTCATTCGGGTGTAGAAACGCACGCCGTCGTTGCCGTGGACGTTGAGCGCACCAAAGATAGAGCGTTTCCAGCCACCGAAACTGTGGAATGCCATCGGCACCGGGATCGGCACGTTGACCCCCACCATGCCCGCCTGCACTTCTTCGCAGAAGCGGCGCGCACAGCCGCCGTCACGGGTGAAGATCGCCGAGCCATTACCATATTCATGGCGGTTAATCAGATCCACCGCACTGGCGTAATCTGCTACGCGCACCACAGAAAGCACCGGGCCGAAAATCTCTTCTTTATAGATGGTCATCTCCGGAGTGACGTTATCGAACAGCGTCGGCCCGACGAAATAGCCTTGTTCGTGCCCTTTCACGCTGAAGCCGCGACCGTCCACGCGAAGTTTCGCCCCCTGCGCTTCCCCGCTATCGATGTAGCCCAGCACTTTACTGCGGTGGGCGGAAGAGATAAGCGGACCCATTTCGTTTTCTGGCGTCTGGTCCAGACCCGGCCCGACGCGCAGCGCGGCAATCTGTTTTTCCAGCCGGGCGCAGAGGTCATCGGCCGTTTTATCACCCACCGCCAGCACCACCGAGAGCGCCATGCAGCGTTCCCCCGCTGCGCCGAAGCCTGCGCCCATAATGGCGTTGGCCGCCATCTCCATGTCCGCATCTGGCATTAAAATGCAGTGGTTTTTCGCACCGCCCAGCGCCTGGCAGCGCTTACCGTGAGCGGACGCGGTCTGGTATATGTATTCCGCAATTGGCGTGGAGCCGACAAAACTCACCGCCTGCACGCGCGGGTCGGTCAGGAGCACATCAACGGACTCTTTATCGCCCTGCACCACGTTGAACACGCCGTCCGGCAGGCCGGCCTCTTTCAGCAATTGCGCCAGTGCGAGCGCGAGAGAAGGATCTTTTTCCGACGGTTTCAGCACGAAGGTGTTACCGGTCGCCAGCGCAATCGGGAACATCCACATCGGTACCATCGCCGGGAAGTTAAACGGCGTGATCCCGACGCAGACCCCAAGCGGTTGCATCAGCGAGTGGCTGTCGACGCCGGTGCCCACGTTCGCAGAGTGTTCACCCTTTTGCAGATGCGGGATGCCGCAGGCAAATTCCACCACCTCCAGGCCACGGGTCAGTTCGCCCACCGCGTCAGAGAAGACCTTGCCGTGCTCTTCGCTGATGATGCGGGCCAGGCGCGCCATGTTCTCTTCCAGCAGCGCCTTGAAGCGGAACATCACACGCGCGCGCTTAAGCGGAGCCTGACGCGCCCACGCCGGAAACGCCTGCTGCGCGGCGGCAATGGCCTGCCCGGTTTCCTGTGCCGTACTCATCACCACCTGGCGGATCTGCTCGCCAGTGGCCGGGTTGAAGATCGCCTGAACGCGCTGGCCTGAACCGGTGACACTTTCGCCGTGAATAAAATTCGCTACCGTCTCCATCCTTAACCTCTCGCTGTTGATACGTGATTGTTACCTGAACACTGTGTACTGAACACTATATATGAAACAAATATTCCATTTTAAGTTGAAATAAAATAAATGATGATTATTGTGATCAAGGATGGATTTTTATGTTAACAGCCAACAACACTGACGCAGCGTGCGCTATTAAGGGATTTCGGGCGAGGAAATGACTGAAGCTTCTGTTTCATTTTTGCTGCCAGATGGATGGCCGACATTTAAAAGACGCGGTTTTGCGTTTAGAATCATATGACTGTATTTGGGGGATAACATGACGACAGCAACCAGCCTGAACGAACTGCAGCAGCAAATCCGCGATCGCTACGATAGCCTGAGCAAGAGGCTGCAGCAGGTTTCCCGCTACGTGCTGGATAACACCAACAGCGTGGCCTTTGATACGGTTGCCGTTATTGCCGAGCGCGCCGATGTGCCGCCGTCGACGCTGATCCGCTTTGCCAACGCCTTTGACTTCACCGGGTTCAACGAAATGAAACAGCTGTTTCGTATGAACCTGGTGGAAGAAACCGCCAGCTACAGCGATCGCGCCCGGCTGTTCCGCGAAATGGAGAACGAGACCGTACCGGAAACGCCGCTCGATATCCTGCAGGAGTTCGCCCGTTCAAATGCACAGGCGCTACAGCAGCTGGCCGCCCGTGCCGAGCCGGAGATGCTGGAGCGTGCCGTTCAGCTGTTGGCCGATGCCGACACCATCTACATCGCCGGTTTACGTCGCTCCTTTAGCGTCGCCGCCTATCTGACCTACGCCCTGAGCCATCTGGAGTGCCGCCCTATTCTGCTCGACGGCATGGGCGGGATGCTGCGCGAACAGATCAGCCGCATTAAGGCGCGCGACATTGTGGTGTCGATCAGCTTCTCGCCGTACGCGGAAGAGACGGTGATGGTCAGCGAAACTGCCGCCAGCGTCGGTGCGCGGCAGATTGTGATTACCGATAGCCAGATAAGCCCCCTGGCGACGTTCAGCGATCTCTGCTTTGTGGTGAAAGAGGCGCAGGTGGACGCGTTTCGATCTCAGTCAGCGACGCTGTGCCTGGTGCAGTCGCTGGTGGTGGCGCTGGCGTATCGGTTGGGTGGCGGGGAGAAATAGCCCAAATGCAGTTTGGTGGGCCGGGTAAGGCATAGCCGCTACCCGACCGCCTGAAGAGCATCAGCCAGACATTAACTACTCCTTATCTCGGGGCAATCAGAATAACTGACAGAAGAAAGGGAATTCAGACGTTGCCCCGTAATCTGTAACACCCGCAGTAAAAGCATGATGCCGCGGCGGGTATCAGGATCGTTGAGCGCGGCGAACACTTGCCGAAGCGAGATATCCCCTTCCCGGTTAATTTGCTCTCCCCACGCCATTCGTAGCGCGGTTCCACCTTCCCAGCCGACGGTTACCACATCTTCAAAAACGCCAGCCAGTTTTTCGACCATCGCGTTATCGGTCATTTCCAGCAGATCTGCTACTACGGCGAGCAGATCAACCAGATTATTCAGACGATTGCCTGCCATCAGCGGGGCGAGGCTTTTTAATAACTGTTCCTGTTCACTCATCAGAACATCCCCCTCACGACACCCCAATACAGTCCGCGGTTAAAGCCGTTTCGCAGCATGCCACCGAGTTTTGTTGCCGGCATAGGCGTGACATCATTGCGATAGTCATACACCAGCGGCATGCCGGCCCAGAGCCCCATCTGCGCAACAGCCTGAACCCGTCCATCGTAATGGTTACCGCTTCCGGGTGGTCTGCCATACAGCTCCGCCACAATGTTATCGGCAACGATCGGCGCCTGGTTGTGGCACGATCCCCCGGCTTTACTGATCGGGAGATCAACGGTATCGCCGATCACATACACCCCTTCTAAGCCGTAGACGCCCAGCGTTTGGTGATCCGTCGGCAGCCAGCCTTCACCGTTATGAACCTCACTGAGGCCCGTATTACGCACTGCTTCTACTGCCCTGATGGGAGGCGTTGCCATCAGGATGTCGAAGTTCTGTGAATCGCCCTCGGCGGAATAAGCAATTTTGCTGTCAGGATCGACATGGCTTAAGGTAAAGCCGCGCTGATGCTGTATCCCTTTGGCAGCAAAAATATCGCCCAGCGCCTCCCCAACCGGACGCTGCAGGAACAGACAGTTTCGCAGCAACTGCGCTACGGTCGGATAGGTGTAAACGATCTCAACCTGATTACGTACGCCGCGCTGACGCAGATAGTCGTCAACCATAAGCGTGGTTTCAATGGGGGCGATGCCGCACTGATGGGGAACATTCGGTGTTTCCGGGAAAGAGACGGTAATAAATATTCGCCCCTTTTTAATGGTGGAGAGCTTATGCGCTAATTGTCTTGCCGCCGCATATTGATAAAAATGGTCGCCCGCTTCGGCAAGGCCAGGGATTTTTTGGGGGAAAGGCGTGCAGCCGGTTGCGATAACCAGCAGGTCCCAGTCGTAATGTTGCTTACTGGCACCGTACAGTCGACGCTGTTTAAAATCGAAAGATTCTATTTTATCGGTAATAAAGTGAATTTCCGGACTCAGTAATTGCCGTTCAGGCCGTGCCAGCTCATGGTGGTGGAAGAGGTTAAACGCGACATACATAAACGCCGGTTTGTAGTAATGCACCGGCGATTCGGAGATCAGCATCAACTCCACCTGACCGGCAGCAATTTCACGCCGTAATTTTCTGGCCAGCAGGTTGGCAACAATTGTCCCTCCCGTGCCGCCGCCGACAATAATTATGCGGTTTTTCATTCCTTTATTCGCTCATGGTAGTGAATGGGAATTCACGTAACCAGACCGCTTCACTGTTACGCTCAGTCAAAGGGTAGTGATAGAGTAATATTCCGCAACAATACGACAAATTAAATTTTTAGTTTGTGAATTTCGGTTAACTATAAAATATAACATGTAAAATATAAGTTATATCAGCATAAAAATAGCAAACCGTTATTAGCATTGCCGCTGGGTTTTGTTTCAACGAGAAAACCACGCGCGCCAGGGATCCTGTGTCTGAGTATCTGGATCGTTGACTTGTGATTAGTCGCCATATAATATGGTGCCATATGAACATACTCGAACAAAAACACCTTGCCTTACTTGATGAGGCAAAACGCCGTGGACAAGCGGACACGGATAACATGCGGCTTTGCTTCGAAGTGCTGTCGCTGGCCTCTGCCATCGATCGGTCATGTACTGCGCGCCTGGCACCGCATCATCTGTCAGAAGGGAAATTCGTGATGCTGTTCCTGCTGCACAACCTGCCGGGAGGGCTGGCACCGCACGAGCTGGCCAAACGCGCGGGCGTCACGCGCGCCACCGTCACCGGTCTTCTGGACGGGCTGGAACGTGACGGATTTCTCTCTCGTCACTGTGACAATGAGGATCGCCGCATGGTGTCAGTACGGCTGACAGCGAAAGGACAAGACACCGCGCGAGATCTGTTCAACGAGCACAGCCAGTGGATCGGCTCCCTGTTCGCAGGATTCAATCAGGATGAGCGGAAGACGATAAGCAGCCTGTTACAGAGGGCATGGCGCAACGTAGCCAATCCGTTGAACGACAGTGAGACCGCTAAGGACAACTCACGTTAAGTGCGGCGGCTCGGGTTAACGCCCCTGTACGCCATTAACCGTAAGAACTGACACAGAGAAGGACTGCTCATATGACACATTATCTGGCTGAACTTTATTCCCCAAAACCCGCATGGCTGGCGCTCGACCAGAACGGCCGCCAGCAGTTTTTTGACGCTATTGGCGCCGGTATGGGGGCACTGTCAGCTCTGGGGGTAGAGGCAATCGCCCTGGGGGAAACGGACGCCGCAACCCTGCATGCGCCATCGCAAACGTTTTTCGCCATCTGGCGTGCGCCTGATGCGAAGGCCATGAGCGCTTTAGTGTCGGGCATCGCCACTTCCGGGTGGCATAACTATTTCGACACAATCAATGCGACAGGCGCAGGCGTCGATCTGAACGAACATCTTACGCAACTCGCTGCTCTGTAGCCTCCACTGTTTAAATAAAAAAAAGCCCGCAGTTAATTACGCGGGCTTAGAGGTCGGGCTATCAGGGGTCAGTTTACGCCGGGCGCGGGGTTATTCCCACTCAATCGTAGCCGGTGGCTTACCGCTGATGTCATACACCACGCGGGAAATGCCGTTGACTTCGTTGATGATGCGGTTAGACACGCGGCCCAGGAAGTCATACGGCAGGTGCGCCCAGTGTGCGGTCATGAAGTCGATGGTTTCTACCGCACGCAGGGAAACAACCCAGTCGTATTTACGGCCATCGCCCATTACGCCTACGGAGCGTACTGGCAGGAACACGGTGAACGCCTGGCTCACTTTGTTGTACAGGTCAGCTTTGTGCAGCTCTTCGATGAAGATAGCATCCGCACGACGCAGCAGGTCGCAGTACTCTTTCTTCACTTCGCCCAGCACACGCACGCCCAGACCTGGACCCGGGAACGGGTGACGGTAGAGCATATCGTACGGCAGACCCAGCTCCAGACCGATCTTACGCACTTCATCTTTGAACAGCTCACGCAGCGGTTCAACCAGACCCATCTTCATCTCTTTCGGCAGGCCGCCCACGTTGTGGTGAGATTTGATGACGTGTGCTTTACCGGTTGCTGAGGCAGCAGATTCGATAACGTCAGGGTAGATAGTGCCCTGTGCCAGCCATTTAACGTCTTCAAGCTTCAGCGCTTCTTCGTCGAACACTTCTACGAAGACGCGGCCAATGATTTTACGTTTGGCTTCTGGATCGTTTTCACCTTCCAGCGCATCGAGGAAGCGCTTCTCGCCTTCCACGTGAACGATGTTCAGACCGAAGTGGTCACCGAACATGTCCATAACCTGCTGGGCTTCGTTCAGGCGCAGAAGACCGTTGTCCACGAATACACAGGTCAGTTTTTTGCCAATAGCACGGTGCAGCAGCATCGCTGTCACGGAGGAGTCAACGCCACCGGACAGGCCAAGGATCACTTTGTCATCACCAACCTGCTGGCGAATACGCTCAACCGCGTCGTCGATGATTTTTGCCGGAGTCCACAGGGCTTCACACTGGCAGATGTCACGCACGAAGCGTTCCAGCATGCGCATCCCCTGGCGGGTGTGGGTCACTTCCGGGTGGAACTGTACGCCGTAGAAGCGTTTTTCTTCGTTTGCCATGATGGCGAACGGGCAGCTTTCGGTGCTGGCAACAGTCACGAAATCAGCCGGGATAGCGGTCACTTTGTCGCCGTGGCTCATCCACACGTCCAGCAGCGGTTTACCGTCTGCGGTCAGGGAGTCTTCGATTCCACGTACCAGCGCGCTGTCGGTAACTACTTCAACCTGCGCATAGCCGAACTCACGCTCGTTAGAACCTTCAACGTGGCCGCCCAGCTGCATTGCCATGGTCTGCATCCCGTAGCACACGCCGAACACCGGAACGCCTGCTTCGAACACGTACTGCGGTGCGCGCGGGCTGTTGTCTTCGGTGGTGCTTTCCGGGCCGCCGGACAGGATGATGCCGCTTGGATTGAATTCGCGAATCTGTGCTTCCGTGACATCCCACGCCCACAGTTCACAGTAAACGCCCAGTTCACGCACGCGGCGCGCCACCAGCTGAGTGTACTGAGAACCGAAGTCCAGGATGAGAATGCGATGTTTATGAATGTTTTCCGTCATTGACGCTAATTCCGAGGCAAGTGAAACAGATTAAATAAATCGCCCGACACAAGGTCGGGCGAAGAAAATCAGGAGCCCAGACGATAGTTCGGGGACTCTTTAGTGATCGTCACGTCGTGAACGTGGCTCTCCTGGATACCCGCACCGCTGATACGTACGAATTCCGCTTTAGTACGCAGCAGGTCAATGGTACCACAGCCGGTCAGACCCATACAGGAGCGCAGGCCGCCCATCTGCTGGTGAATGATCTCTTTCAGACGGCCTTTATAGGCAACGCGACCTTCGATACCTTCCGGTACCAGTTTGTCAGCGGCGTTATCGGTCTGGAAGTAACGGTCAGAAGAGCCTTTGGACATCGCGCCCAGGGAACCCATACCGCGGTAAGATTTGTAAGAACGGCCCTGGAAGAGTTCGATTTCGCCCGGAGATTCTTCAGTACCGGCCAGCATGGAGCCTACCATTACGGCAGCAGCGCCAGCGGCGATGGCTTTAGCGATGTCACCAGAGAAGCGGATGCCGCCATCAGCGATAACCGGAACGCCGGTGCCTTCCAGCGCTTCAACCGCATCAGAAACGGCGGTGATCTGCGGAACGCCCACGCCGGTCACGATACGGGTAGTACAGATGGAGCCAGGGCCAATACCCACTTTCACCGCGCTGCAACCGGCTTCAGCCAGAGCACGAGCGCCTGCGCCAGTCGCCACGTTACCGCCAATGATTTGCAGGTCAGGATATTTCGCACGGGTGTCACGGATACGTTGCAGAACGCCTTCGGAATGGCCGTGAGAGGAGTCAATCAGCAGCACGTCAACGCCTGCCGCAACCAGCGCATCAACACGCTCTTCGTTGCCAGCACCCGCGCCAACCGCAGCACCTACGCGCAGACGGCCATGCTCGTCTTTACAGGCGTTTGGTTTACGTTCTGCTTTCTGGAAGTCTTTAACGGTGATCATGCCACGCAGGTGGAAGTTCGCATCCACAACCAGCGCTTTCTCAACGCGTTTTTCGTGCATTTTCGCGAAGACCACTTCACGTGTTTCGCCTTCGCGAACGGTCACCAGACGCTCTTTCGGCGTCATGTAAACGCTGACAGGCTGGTTCAGGTCGGTCACGAAACGCACGTCACGGCCGGTGATGATACCCACCAGTTCGTTGGCTTCAGTCACAACCGGGTAGCCGGCAAAGCCGTTACGTTCGGTCAGGGCTTTAACTTCGTGCAGGGTGGTGGTTGGCAGAACGGTCTGTGGGTCGGTGACGATACCGGATTCATGTTTCTTCACGCGGCGAACTTCTTCAGCCTGACGCTCGATAGACATGTTTTTGTGAATAAAGCCAATGCCACCTTCCTGTGCCAGGGCGATAGCCAGGCGCGCTTCAGTCACGGTGTCCATTGCCGCAGAGAGCATAGGAATGTTCAGGCGAATGGTTTTAGTCAACTGCGTGCTGAGGTCGGCAGTATTCGGCAGAACGGTGGAGTGAGCGGGAACAAGGAGGACGTCGTCAAACGTCAGTGCTTCTTTAGCGATACGTAGCATGGGCAATATCTCTGACCTGGGTGGTTAAATATTGCCGTGGCATTATACAGAGCGTAACCGATTGCATCCACACTTTTTTATAAAAAATACTTGCGCTCCCCTCTCAGCAGGTTACTATCGACTGAATAACTTGCTGATTTAGAATTTGATCCCGCTCACATGTTATCCTCTCAAACCCCCTCAATTTTTACTGTCAGCCGCCTAAACCAAACGGTTCGTTTACTGCTTGAGCAGGAAATGGGGCAGGTCTGGATCAGTGGTGAAATCTCAAACTTCACCCAACCGTCATCCGGCCACTGGTACTTTACGCTAAAAGACGATACCGCCCAGGTACGCTGCGCGATGTTCCGCAACAGCAATCGTCGCGTTACCTTCCGCCCGCAGCATGGTCAGCAGGTTCTGGTTCGCGCCAATATCACCCTGTATGAACCGCGCGGCGACTACCAGATTATTGTCGAGAGTATGCAGCCTGCGGGTGAAGGCTTACTGCAACAGAAATACGAACAGTTAAAAGCTAAACTCTCCGCAGAAGGTCTGTTCGACCAGCAGTTCAAAAAACCGCTGCCCTCACCTGCGCACTGCGTGGGCGTTATCACCTCTAAGACCGGTGCGGCCCTGCACGATATTTTGCACGTGCTTAAGCGCCGTGACCCTTCCCTGCCCGTCATCATCTACCCGACTGCCGTGCAGGGTGACGATGCACCGGGCCAGATTGTGCGCGCCATTGAACTGGCGAACGCGCGTCAGGAGTGTGACGTATTAATCGTTGGGCGTGGCGGCGGTTCGCTGGAAGACTTGTGGAGCTTTAACGACGAACGCGTGGCGCGGGCAATCTTTGCCAGCCTTATCCCGGTGGTGAGCGCCGTCGGACACGAAACAGACGTGACTATCGCTGATTTTGTGGCGGATCTGCGCGCGCCTACGCCATCGGCGGCGGCAGAAGTGGTTAGCCGCAATCAGCTTGAGTTGCTGCGCCAGCTTCAGAACGGGCAGCAGCGTCTTGAAATGGCGATGGACTATTTCCTCGCGAATCGCACCCGCCGCTTTACGCAGCTTCATCATCGCCTGCAACAGCAGCACCCTCAGTTGCGTCTGGCGCGTCAGCAGACCGTGCTGGATCGCCTGCGCCAGCGGATGAACTTCGCCCTGGATAATCAGCTTAAGCGCGCGGTATCACGCCAGCAGCGTGTGACCCAACGCCTGAACCAGCAAAACCCGCAGCCGAAAATTTATCGCGCGCAAACGCGTATTCAACAGCTGGAGTTTCGCCTGGCAGAGAACCTGCGTGCACGACTGAGCAACACCCGTGAGCGCTTTGGTAATGCCGTGACCCATCTTGAGGCCGTTAGCCCGCTTTCCACGCTGGCGCGCGGCTACAGCGTGACAACCGCAACGGATGGCAAAGTGCTGAAGCAGACCAAACAAGTGAAAGCCGGTGATGTGCTCACCACCCGGCTGTCAGATGGCTGGGTGGAAAGCGAAGTGAAAGGCGTAACCGTTGCCAAAAAAACGCGGAAGAAAAAGCCGGATTAAACCGGCACAAATTCCACGCGTTTTTTAGAGATCAACCCGTGGCCGTTCTGGCAGAAATAATCCACTGCACCGCAGGCTTTTAGCACCTGGAGCGGCTTATGGCACTCCGGGCAGCGCGCTTCAAGCGCAATGTCGTTGTTACACTTTTCACAGTGAGCCACACCGTTTTGTGGCTCCAGCTCTGCATGGCAATCCGGGCAGATAATCGACATAGTGACTCCTTTAACCTGGTATTCATTACTGCGTTAATTTTATCACGATGCGCTTAATGGGGGCCACGCAGCTGTTGCTGTAATGTCAGCAGAAGCTCAACCTCTTCAACCCTGCGTTGCGTTATGCGGGGCACTTCTTGCGGATCGCGTTCGAACACACTTTGTGCCCCCAGAATATGCCCGGCCAGGCAGTGCTCATAGATGGAACCAGGTACTTGCCAGCGTTGAATATCCGCGCCATCAATATGCTCCAGAACATCTTCTGCACCGCATCTGTCATGGCTGATGATGCGTCCATTGCGCAGATAAATCCGCAACCCTTTTTGCCCACCTGACGGCCCGGCATATTTGTTCAGCCAAAGCTCGACCGGCACGCCGCTGATCTGCCCCTGAAGGTGTGCTTCACCCTCTGCGGTGGTCAAATCCCCCTTCCCGATATCGCGCCCCAGGCGGTCTTTCGCAGTCAGCACCTGCAAGGCCATATCGCCACTCCCCCCGAGATAGCGCAAGGTTTCACGCATCATCGCCAGCACATGCGTGCCAATATCCAGGATAACGCCGTCCGGGTGGCGAAGCGTGCGCGTATCCGGCTCGCCGGTGGCAAAGTTCAGCGCGATGGACTCACCCGCCGCGTTATACCCACTCGGCTCCTGAAGAAATCCTTCGATTCTGACAATATCAGCCGCGGTGTCGACCAGCCCCTGCTGCACGGTACCGAGACGCGCCATCCAGTGATCGAGCGCCAGCACACGGGAAGCCGCGCCGGGCAATGCCAGCAGTGTTTTCAGTTTTTCGATTTGGGCAAGCGTCGCGACAATAGGCTTTTCAACAACAATACGCGGGACCGGGGAAGCCAGAGCCTGCTCAAGCACCTCAAGATGGTGCAGGGAAGATGTTGTGATAAACAGGGTATCGAGAGGTTGGGCGAGAAGCGCATCAAGTGATTCGCATCGCGTCACGCCGTCGGGCTGTTTTGCGGGGTCAACATCAAACCCCAGACACTGTACAGATTCGCTAAAGCGATGTCGTAATGCAGGCAAGTAGGCCGTTTCAACTACGGAGCCTAGTCCGACAAACCCTAACAGCATGTGCTTACCTCGTTGAGTTAATTGCCGGGGCATTACGCCTGCCCCGGCAACATCGAGGTTTTATCAGGCGTTAGCTGCCGGTTTAGTCTGGGTATTTTCCAGCATCCGGCGTACCGGAACAATGAGCACAATCAGAACCGCGGCACAAATCAGCAGTGCGACAGAACAGCGGGCAAACAGATCCGGCAGCATATTAAGCTGGTCGGCCTTCACATGCCCGCCAATCAGGCCAGCCGCCAGGTTGCCCAGCGCGCTTGCGCAGAACCACAGGCCCATCATCTGACCACGCATTCTTTCCGGTGCCAGCAGCGTCATGGTCGCCAGACCAATCGGGCTTAAGCACAGCTCGCCCAGCGTCAGCATCAGAATACTGCCCACCAGCCAGAACGGAGAAACCCCCGCCCCACCGTTAGCCAGCACATTCTGCGCGGCCAGCATCATCAGGCCAAAGCCCGCTGCGGCACACAGAATGCCGATAACGAATTTGGTGATACTGCTCGGGCGAATGTTCATGCTCGCAAGCTTCGGCCATGCCCAGCTAAATACCGGCGCCAGAAGGATGATAAACAGAGCGTTGACCGACTGGAACCACACCGCCGGGATCTCGAAATCGCCCATCATGCGATTAGTGTAGTCGTTGGCAAACAGGTTGAACGAAGTTGGCTTTTGCTCAAACGCAGACCAGAAAAATGCCGCCGATACCAGCAGGATGAAACACACCAGCAGTCTGGCGCGCTCTTTACGGCTGAGGCCGGCAAAAACAAACAGGTAGATGAAGTACAAAGCAACAGACGCGGCAATGACGTAAACCAGCGTACTGGCAACCGCAACCGGGTTAATGACAATCACACCCTGCGCAATCAGCGTCACAACAACAGCCACACCCACAGCCAGCGCCAGCAACCAGGCACCCACGCCTTTTCGCTTCACTACCGGGCTGTTCCAGGTGGAATCCAGGCCAACTTCACTGTCGTAGCGTTTCATGGACGGAACGGCAAACACGCGGAAGATAACCAGCGCCACCAGCATCCCGATACCACCGATACCAAAGCCCCAGTGCCAGCCATGAGTTTTAATCAGCCAGCCGGAGATCAGCGGAGCAATGAACGACCCCATGTTGATGCCCATATAAAACAGCGAGAAACCGCCGTCACGGCGCGCATCGCCTTTTTTATACAGTGTACCGACCATCACCGAGATACAGGTTTTGAACAGGCCAGAGCCAAGCACAATAAACATCAGACCGATGAAGAACAGGTTATTCCCCATCACAGCAGACAGCGCGATCGACAGGTGGCCGAGGGCGATCAGAATAGAGCCGTACCAGACGGCTTTTTGCTGGCCGAGCCAGTTATCTGCCAGCCAGCCACCCGGCAGCGCGGCGAGGTACATCGAGCCGGCAAAAATCCCCACGATGGCGGACGCGTTCTCACGTGCCAGCCCCATACCGCCGTCATAAACGGTTGCCGCCATAAACAGAATGAGTAACGGGCGGATACCGTAAAACGAGAAACGCTCCCACATTTCAGTAAAGAACAGTGAGCCAAGCGGATACGGATGGCCGAAGAACGTTCGGTTTTCTTTTTGATTAACAGAGGATTGCATAATTCTCCCGAAAAGGTATGTCGTCGTGCTTGTAAACACCGCAAAACACGCCGACCAGTTATATATCTGGCCGATTTTTTGCCTGCGGCGAAGAGTTATTTAACCATTTGATAACCTGGTGCCAGTTTTGTCTAGTACCAACAGCAGGCCTTTAAGATGAAAGTTCGACAATCGTCTACTTTCTCAGATTTAAAATTGGCTAATAACGAATAGTGATTGACATCACACAGAGAAACATACGACAGGTTAAGACGAAAAAAAACCCGCGAAATACGCGGGTTATCGAAAGACAGGCAATAATTATTTGCTTTTCTTGATGTGCTTAATCAAACGCTTACGCTTACGCATCTGGTTTGGCGTCAGGGTATTGCGCTTGTTGGCAAACGGGTTATCCCCTTCCTTGAACTGGATACGGATAGGCGTGCCCATCACATCCAGCGATTTACGGAAGTAGTTCATCAGATAACGTTTGTAAGAATCCGGCAGATCTTTCACCTGGTTACCGTGGATAACCACGATTGGCGGGTTATAACCACCGGCGTGAGCATATTTCAGCTTCACGCGACGACCACGCACCAGCGGCGGCTGATGGTCTTCTGCTGCCATATTCATGATACGGGTCAGCATCGCGGTGCTCTGACGACGGGTAGAGCTGTCATAGGCTTCGCGAACGGAATCGAACAGGTTACCCACGCCGCTACCGTGCAGCGCAGAGATAAAGTGCACACGCGCGAAGTCGATAAAGCCCAGACGGAAGTCCAGCGTCTCTTTCACCTGCTCACGCACTTCATTGCTCAGGCCGTCCCATTTGTTGACGACGATAACCAGTGAGCGCCCACTGTTAAGGATAAAGCCCAGAAGCGACAGATCCTGATCGGAGATCCCTTCGCGCGCATCGATAACCAGCAGCACCACGTTGGCATCTTCAATTGCCTGTAGGGTTTTGATAACGGAGAATTTTTCCACCACATCGGTGATTTTCCCGCGTTTACGCACACCGGCAGTATCGATAAGTACGTACTCGCGTTCATCGCGCTGCATCGGGATGTAGATACTGTCACGCGTGGTGCCAGGCATGTCGTAAACGACCACGCGCTCTTCACCCAGAATACGGTTAGTAAGCGTAGACTTACCTACGTTTGGACGGCCCACAATCGCCAGCTTAATAGGCAGATCCTGCGGGTTGAATGCCTCTTCAGGCTCTTCCTCTTCGCCCTCTGCAGCTGCTTCGAACTGCGCCCAGTATTCGGCGTCTTCGTCCACTTCCTCCGGCGGGTTCACTTCGTCAACCCACGGCAGCAGAACGGTTTCGAGCAGGCTGGTCACGCCACGGCCATGAGAGGCCGCGATTGGGTAGATCTCACCCAGACCTAAGGACCAGAAATCAGCAACCGCCTGATCGGCATCGATGCCGTCAGTTTTATTCGCCACCAGGAAGGTTGGCTTTTCACGCGCGCGCAGATGTTTGGCGATAGCGGAGTCCGCTGGCATCAGGCCAGCACGGGCATCAACCATAAACAGAACAACGTCTGCTTCTTCGATTGCCAGCAGAGACTGTTCCGCCATACGGGTTTCGACGCCGTCCTCTGTCCCATCAATACCGCCAGTATCGATGCAGATGAACTCACGCCCCTCCACTTCTGCACGACCGTACTTACGGTCACGCGTCAGCCCCGGGAAATCCGCAACCAGCGCATCACGGGTGCGTGTTAAACGGTTAAAAAGAGTGGATTTTCCAACGTTAGGGCGCCCGACAAGCGCGACCACAGGTACCATGTTTGAAGCCTCATAAAATTCAAAATCACGTCGCTTTCGCGGCGTTTTTAAAAAAGTCAAAACGGCCCCTGAGTTAACAGGAGCCGTTTAGTATACAACAACCGCTGAATAATTAACGCGTGATCGCGTACAGCGTGCCGTCTTTTGCCTGGATCAGCAGTTTGCCATCAGCCACAACTGGTTCCGTCAGGAAGCCAGAGCTGTCAACTTTTTGCTGAGCAGTGAAGCGACCCGTTTCTGGGTCAATCCAGTGCATATAACCTTCGCTATCACCGACAACCAGGCTGCCGTTATACAGCGCCGGAGCCGTCAGCAGACGGTGCAGCAGATCGCTTTGCGTCCACAGCGTTACGCCACCTTCGGTGTTCAGTGCCAGCAGGCGATCGTTCTGATCAACCATATAAATACGGTTGCCATCAACGATGAAATCATTAACAGAGCCCAGCTCACGTTTCCACATGATCTGGCCGCTGCGCAGGTCCAGCGCGGTCAGGTTACCATTATAAGCCAGCGCGTAAACCACGCCATTGACGATAACCGGCGTTGTGTCCACGTCGCTCAGGCGGTCAATTTCAGTTGAACCGGTTGCCTGAGAGATACGCTGCTGCCAAATCATCTGGCCCTGCTGCATCAGTACCGCACTGACACGACCATTGTCGCCGCCAACAATCGCCGCGCCAAAAGCAGATGCCGGAGCAGATTCACCGCGCAGAGACAGTGAAGGCATATCCAGGTTTACCGTCCATTTCACCAGACCGTCGGCTTCGTTCAGCGCCTGCAACTGGCCGTTGCTGGTGTGGATTAGAACCAGACCATCGCTCACAACCGGGCGGGACAGCGATTCGCCAGCCACCGTGGTTTGCCATGCGATTGAGCCATCACTGGTGTTCAGCGCGTAAACCTGCGCTTTTTCACTGCCCACATAGACGTGGCCGCCAGCAACCGTCAGGCCGCCAGAGAGCAGTGCAGGCTTACGGGAGAACCAGCCATCTTTTTCCGCCAGATTAACGGACCACACTTCTTTTCCGTCGTCGGAATTAAGTGCTTTTACCGTGCCTTTACGGTCAGCCGCATAGACAACGCTGTCAGCAAATGCCGGGTGCAGGTTGGAATAAAATTCACCAATACCGTCACCGACGGAAGAGCTCCACGCGGTTGACGGGGTAAACTGGTTTTCAACCGTTGGCAGCGGGGACATTTTTACAACATCTTCTTCGCCACTGAACAGTGAACAGCCACTCAATAACGTAACAGAAAGCAGTCCTGGCAGAAGTAATTTACGCAATTGCATCGGGTCCCTCTCAGACGGACAAATTATTTATTTTCATCTGCATCATTTCGCTCAGCGCAGGTGAAGCTTTGCTATCTACGCCAGCTTGCCACGCTTTACGCGCGCCCTCTTTGTCACCTTTGCTCAGCAGTGCTTCACCGCGCAGGTCGGCAACAATGGCCGCAAAGCCTTCACCTTTGATGGTATCGAGCGTTTTCAGCGCATCATCGGCTTTTTTCTGCTGAACCTGGATACGCGCCAGACGCATGTTGATGACCGCTTTCAGGTTCTCATCACTCGCCGCAGCAAGGCCTTGTGACAGCTGTGCTACTGCTTTATCCAGCTCATTTTTATCAACAAACTGCTGCGCGACTTCCAATGCGGCCAGCGCACCGTAGGTGTTTTTGTTTTCAGCAGAAAATTTCTCGGCAGCGGTCAGCGTTTGCGGCTGATCGGCACGAATAGCGCTGATGGTATTTTCATACGCCAGAGAAGCGCCACGCGCGGAATCAGCCTGATGGCCGTTCCAGAAACGCCAGCCCACTAACGCACCCACACCCAAAATTACCCCAACAGCCAGTGCTTTGCCGTTTTCGGCAAAGAAGCGTTTAATCGCATCAACCTGGTCGTTTTCGTTCTCGTAAATTTCCACGCAGTTCTTCTCCTTAGGAAGTCAAAGTGCGCAAGTGCGCCGCAACGCCATCCTGCGTTACCGTTGTTTGCTCACCAGAGCGCAGGTCTTTAACCACCACTTCGCCGTTAGCCACTTCAGACTCACCCAGCACCAGTGCAATACTTGCGCCCCACTTATCGGCACGAGCAAACTGTTTTTTGAAGTTGCCGCCGCCATGGTTGGTCATCAGCTTAACGCCCGGCAGTTCGTCACGAACACGTTCGGCAAGCTGCATTGCCGCAGACTGCGTATCCGCGCCTGAGGCCACCAGGTATATATCGACAACGGAATCTGCTTTAAATTCCGGATTAACTGCCTGAACCAGCAAAACAAGTCGCTCAAGACCCATTGCAAAACCAACGGCAGGTGCCGCACGGCCACCAAGCTGTTCAACCAGACCGTCATAACGACCGCCTGCACATACTGTTCCCTGTGAGCCGAGGCTGCTCGTCACCCACTCGAAAACGGTACGGTTGTAGTAATCCAGACCACGCACCAGACGCTGGTTGACGGTATAAGCAATGCCTGCTGCTTCCAGCAGTTTGCACAGACCCGCGAAGTGCTCGCGAGAATCATCGTCCAGGTAATCACCCAGCGCAGGTGCATCGTTCAACAGCGCCTGAACTTCCGGGTTTTTAGAATCAAGAACACGCAACGGATTGCTGTACATGCGACGTTTGCAGTCTTCGTCCAGCGACTCTTTATGCTGTTCCAGGAACGCAACCAGTGCATCGCGATAGTTCGCACGCGCTTCCAGAGAACCGATAGAGTTCAGCTCCAGAGAAACATGCTCAGAAATACCGAGCGCGCGCCACCAGCGGGCTGTTAGCAAAATCAGTTCGGCATCGATGTCCGGGCCTTGCAGACCAAAGACTTCAACACCCAGCTGGTTGAACTGGCGGTAACGACCTTTCTGTGGACGTTCGTGGCGGAACATCGGGCCGATGTACCACAGGCGCTGCTCCTGATTGTACAGGAGACCATGTTCGATGCCGGCGCGTACGCAGCCCGCCGTACCTTCCGGACGCAGTGTCAAGCTGTCGCCGTTGCGGTCCTCAAAGGTATACATCTCTTTTTCAACCACGTCGGTCACTTCACCGATCGCGCGTTTGAATAACGGGGTCTGCTCTACAATCGGCAAACGGATTTCGCTGTAACCGTAGCTGCCGAGCACCTGTTTCAGTGTGCCTTCAATGCGCTGCCAGATGGCGGTTTCGCCAGGCAGATAATCGTTCATGCCGCGGATGGCTTGAATGTTTTTTGCCACGTTTATTCTCTTTCTATATACAAAAAAGAACCCAAAGAATGGGTTCAATCATACATGGGAAGCGAGCGGCTTCCCATCACGTTATTTTTCAACCTGCTGAATGCTGATACGCTGCGCTTCATCCATCATCGTGGCTTTGGCGCGAATGCGGGCTTCAAGCTGATCGATCATGTCGCTATTATCCAGACGATCTTTACGAATGCCATCTTCATAGAGACCACTTTTCTTGTTACCACCGGTCACGCCCAGCGTAGACACGAGCGCTTCACCCGGGCCATTCACCACACAACCGATAATGGACACATCCATCGGAGTGATAATGTCTTCCAGGCGCTGCTCAAGGGCATTCACCGTACCGATGACGTCAAACTCCTGACGCGAACAGGTTGGGCAGGCAATAAAGTTGATCCCACGCGCACGGATACGCAGTGATTTCAGGATATCGAAACCGACTTTGATCTCTTCAACCGGATCGGCTGCCAGAGAGACACGCAGAGTGTCGCCGATCCCTTCCGAGAGCAGCAGCCCCAGACCGATCGCCGATTTTACGGAACCGCTACGCAGGCCGCCAGCTTCGGTGATCCCCAGGTGCAGCGGCTGATCGATCTGCTTTGCCAGCAGTCGATAAGATTCCACCGCCAGGAACACATCAGAAGCTTTTACGCTGACTTTGAACTGATCGAAGTTAAGACGATCCAGATGATCCACATGGCGCATAGCGGACTCAAGCAGCGCCTGCGGCGTCGGTTCGCCATACTTTTCTTGCAGATCTTTTTCCAGTGAACCGGCGTTTACACCGATACGGATTGGAATATTTTTGTCTCGCGCGCAGTCCACTACCATGCGGATACGTTCTTCGTTACCGATGTTGCCTGGGTTGATGCGCAGGCAGTCAACGCCATATTCGGCGACTTTAAGTGCAATACGGTAGTCAAAGTGAATATCTGCAACCAGCGGAACACTGACCTGTTGTTTGATCAGTTTGAAGGCCTCGGCGGCATCCATGGTTGGCACGGAAACGCGGACAATGTCCGCGCCGACGCGTTCTAATGCTTTGATTTGATTGACCGTTGCTTCCACATCTGTGGTGCGCGTGTTGGTCATCGACTGGACGGCGATAGGAGCCCCATCGCCAATTGGCACATTCCCAACGTAAATCCGTTTCGATTTTCTACGTTGAATCGGAGCCTGGTTATGCATGAAAAATCTCCCGCGTTGCCCGTCTGTTACTGTGCTGCTGATTGTTCGGCATTAACGGTAAGACGCGCAACCTGGTTAGTTCTGATAAAGCGACTCAGATCGACAGGTTTACCCTGGTACTGGATCTGTACCGCAGATGGTGCGCCAATCTTGAGCTTATACGGCGCCTGACCCGTCAGGTTTAACGTGCCATCTTTACGCTGTAAGCCGCTGAAAAGTTTTTTACCGGTTGCATCGGTCACTTCTAACCAGCAATCGGCCGAGAAGTTCATCACCAGCGCATTCGGGTTGGCCGCAGCATTCGCTACGCCCGCCTGATCGGTTGGCAGTGGCTGAGCAGCGCTATTCGCAGGCGCAGATGCCGCTGGCGTGGTGGCCGCGGTATCAACATTCGCCTGAGAAGGAGCTACAACGGTATTATTTGGTGCTGGTGCAGGAGCAGCAGGATTCGCCGCTGGCGCTTGTGCCTGCGCCGGGTCGGTTGCAGGTGCATCTGTTGCAGCCGTTTGCGGGTCGTTAGACGTTGCCGCGTTATCGGTGCTCAGCGGCACGTTCTGTGCGTTATCGCTACCCGCGTTGTTCAGCTCGGCGGAAGATTGATCGGCCATGGTGGTTATCTCTTCCTGCTGCGCTTTGTGGTTTTGCCACCACCATGCGCCCGTCAGGCCAATAACCACAAACAGCACCAGCCAGGTAAAGCTCATCAGCCAGCCATCACGTTTTTTACGACGTTTCCCCAGCGAGAAGGTCTGCATCGGCGCAACTTTTGCTGCACGCACCGGCGCCTGCTTCTCGATCATAGGCAGTAATTCGTTTTCGGGAATATGCACCAGTTTTGCGTAAGAGCGGATATAACCACGCAGAAATGTTGAAGCCAGATCGGCAGGTGCCTTATCTTCTTCAATATCGCGAACCGTGGATACCTTCAGGCACAAGCGTTCTGCAACAGCTTGCTGGCTTAGTCCGAGTTGTTCACGGGCGTTGCGAAGACGAACGCCAGTGGAGAGTGCTTCATGTTGGTCGTGAGTGGCTTCAGTATTCATTCGCTACAACTACTGGTACGTGAAAAATAAGGGTTCAGGTGCCGGTGAGTCACAATGCCACCCGCACCGCGAAACTTCTGGTCAGTTAACCTGGAACAGACAGTATAAGACTGTCAGCCCGTAGATGACAGTACAGCCCTGCCTGTGCAGCCAAACTGTTTTTAGGCCGTTACATACTGCCCGAAAGTCGTATGAAACGCACCGTAATTATTAATCAATCATCACGAATATGACTGATTATTCAGTAAGATTATGCGTCACGGCGATGATAATGCGCCGTGACTGAATAATAATCAAACAGCTTTAACCGCGATTGCCTCACCCTGCATACGTTTACGCAGCGTTCGTTTCGTACGATCAATCACATCACCCGCCAGCTGTCCGCACGCTGCATCAATGTCATCACCACGCGTTTTACGCACGATAGTGGTGAAACCGTACTCCATCAGTACTTTGGAGAAACGATCGATACGGCTGTTTGAACTGCGGCCATACGGCGCACCCGGGAACGGGTTCCATGGAATCAGGTTAATCTTGCACGGCGTATCTTTCAGCAGCTCAGCCAGCTGATGCGCATGTTCGGTGCCATCATTAACGTGATCCAGCATGACGTACTCGATAGTTACACGGCCCTGGTTCGCGTTGGATTTTTCCAGATAGCGGCGCACTGCGGCGAGGAAGGTTTCGATATTGTACTTTTTGTTGATTGGTACAATTTCGTCACGGATTTCATCGTTTGGCGCGTGCAGGGAAATTGCCAGCGCAACGTCAATCATGTCGCCGAGCTTATCCAGCGCAGGTACAACACCTGACGTAGAGAGAGTGACGCGGCGTTTAGACAGACCAAAACCGAAATCATCCAGCATGATTTCCATCGCCGGTACGACGTTAGTCAGGTTCAGCAGGGGTTCACCCATGCCCATCATCACCACGTTGGTGATTGGACGTGTGCCCGTCACTTTTGCTGCGCCAACAATTTTAGCCGCACGCCACACCTGGCCGATAATTTCAGACACGCGCAGGTTACGGTTAAAGCCTTGCTGAGCCGTAGAGCAGAATTTGCACTCAAGCGCACAACCGACCTGAGAAGAGACGCATAGCGTGGCGCGGTCATCTTCCGGGATATACACGGTTTCAACGCGCTGATCGCCTACAGCGATAGCCCATTTGATGGTGCCATCGGCAGAGCGTTGTTCTTCCACCACTTCAGGCGCACGAATTTCGGCCACTTCTTTAAGCTTGTTGCGCAGCACTTTGTTGATGTCAGTCATGTCATCAAAGTTGTCGCTGCAATAGTGGTACATCCATTTCATGACCTGGTCGGCACGAAACGGCTTCTCGCCCATCTCTTTAAAGAATTCGCGCATCTGCTGACGGTTCAGATCCAACAGGTTGATTTTTCCATTTTTATTTGGAACCGCAGGAATGGCGACTTCGGAGGTATTCACTAGTTCAGACATAATTTTTTCCGGCCTCGTTGTTACACGTTATGGCCCGTGGAGGGTTAAAAAGAAACGCCCCGGAAAGCATCTGCTCGTCCGGGGCGTTGCATTGTACAAAGTCTGGCGCAGGGATGCCACGTCTGCACGCGGCATTTACGAAAATAATGTGTAAACGAAACCGTTAAATTAACGGGTACGTGGACACACTTCGCCTTCAGCGAAGAAGAAAGCGATTTCGCGTGCAGCAGATTCCACAGAGTCAGAACCGTGGGTGCCGTTCTCGGTGAAGCTGTCAGCGTAGTCAGCGCGCAGAGTACCTGCCAGCGCGTTATCCGGGTTGGTTGCGCCCAGCAGATCGCGGTGACGCTGTACTGCGTTTTCACCTTCCAGTACGGAAACGACGATTGGGCCAGAAGTCATGAACTCAACCAGGCCGTCAAAGAATGGACGACCTTCGTGCTCAGCGTAGAAACCGCGAGCCTGTTCAACGCTCAGGTGCAGCATTTTGGTGCCTACAATTTTGAACCCTGCTGATTCAAAGCGAGCGAAGATGCTGCCAATAACGTTTTTTGCCACCGCGTTTGGTTTAATGATGGAAAAAGTACGTTCAATAGCCATGATAACCTCTGTCAAATGTTCTGTTGTTTTGCATACCTGAGTATGGTGTGGCGCGGATTATAATGAGCAATAGCGCCATTGCCTACGGATCTAAGTAACATTTTTTTAAAATAAGATGAGTTTTAGCAACAGCTCACATCTAAAGGCCACTATTTCGCTACTGAAGCGTAAAGTTCACCGTTGTTACCTGACCTGCGTCATCCATTACCAGTAACTGATAATCACCTGACTTATCAAGCTGTAAAGTGTAAACCCTTCCTTTCACATCCAGCGGTTCACCGTTTAAAAACCACCAGCGTTCGCCGCTACTGCCACTGGCCTGTAGGGGCAGCGACACGCGCGTTTCACCCGGCAGACGTTTGATGACGGCACCCTCACGCACGCCAGAGAGGATAAGCGGTGCCGGCGAATCCTGCGCTAACGGCGGACAAACCGCAGACGCCGTCGGGATCCTTACTGCCCGCCGTTCGGCTGCCGGGAGCCAGGGTTCCAGCGGCAACGGCCACACGTCCACGACCTTCTCTGTGGCATCCGGGCAATCCGCAGCAACACGCTTGCCCTCTTTATTCAGCCAGATGGGGAAGCGGATACCGCGAACACCTTCCTGTTCCGGCAGCAACAGCGTTGGTGGCTCGCTGCCATCCAGTAACCAGGTAGAAAGGCGACGACGGCAGTTCTCACTGCCTTCCGGCAGAGACTGCCCGCCAGGCCAGCAGATAACGCCGCGCCCAACCGATGCCGGACGCGGGTCGCGCGGCAGACGCGCTTCGGCAATCGTCGAGCGAGACTGAAGCATGTTATTGACCTGGTTTAGCAACGGCACCGCACTCGCGAAGCCAAACTGTCCGGCCACTGGCGTGCCATCCGGCCGTCCGGTCCAGATCCCAATGATATAGCGGGCGTTAAGGCCGATGGCCCAGGCATCCCGATAGCCATAACTGGTGCCGGTTTTCCACGCGAGCGGCACCACCTGTGGCAGTGCGCCATCAGGCAGAGGTTGTGCCTCATTCGCCAGAATCCGGCGAATAATCCACGCCGCACCCGGTGACAATAAGGGGCGCTCAAGAAGCGGGTCGCCAGGCCGGATACGCAATTTTGCCGCTTTGCCGTGTCGGGCAAACGCGCTGTAGGCGGCCGTAATATCCGCGAGCCTTGCCCCTGCGCCCCCCAGGATCAGCGATAAGTTGGGCTGAGCCCCCGCAGGCAGAATAAGCGGTAGCCCTGCATTGCTGAGCATTCCGGTAAAGCGTTTTGGTCCGTAGGCTTCCAGCACCTGCACCGCCGGGAGGTTCAGCGACCGCACCAGCGCTTCGCTCATACTGACTGGCCCATGAAATCCGCTGTCGAAATTACCGGGCCGGTAATCCCCGGTTCTGCGCGGCACGTCCTGTAGCAGTGACGCGGGATGGATCAGCCCCTCGTCCAGCGCCATACCGTAGATAAAGGGCTTGAGTACCGATCCCGGCGATCGGATCGCATTAACCATGTCCACGTGGCTGAACCGGCTATCGTCGTTGATATCCACAGAACCTACCCAACCGCGCACTTTCATATCGGTATGATCGACGACGATCATCGCCAGAGAGCTTCTTGCCGGCAGGCGCGCCTTCCAGTTAAGCGCCAGCTCCTCAAGCTGTCGCTGCAATGACGCATCCAGCGTGGTGACAATTTTGTTGTCCCGACTTTTGCTAAGCATCATCCGTGAAAAAAGCGGTGCCAGCTGCGGCATTTGCCGTGGCGCCAGCCAGACGGCCTCTTCACGGGACTCTTTAACCTGCTGTGCTGACCAGACACCCTGGGTCACCATTCTGTCGAGTACTTTATTTCGCGCGGCTTCAGCACGCTCCGGCCATCTGTCAGGGCGTAACCGGCTTGGGGCCTGGGGTAAAACGGCCAGCAGTGCGGCTTCCGAATAGCTTAGCTGTGAGGGCGGTTTGCCGAGATAGGTCCAGCTGGCCGCACCTACACCCTGCAACGTGCCACCAAAGGGCGCCCGGTTCAGGTAGAGCGTCAGAATATCGCGTTTTGAGAGATGCCATTCGAGCTGGACAGCCCGCCAGAGCTGGCGGATCTTGCCGCCAAAGGTACGCGGATGCGGGTCGAGTAACCGTGCGACCTGCATGGTGAGCGTGCTTCCCCCGGATACCACTTTGCCGGAGCTCAGATCCTGCCAGGCCGCACGCAGCACGGAAAAAGGGTTAACGCCGGGATGATCCCAAAACCAGCGGTCTTCATACTGGATCAGGGCGTCGAGATAGCGCGGAGAAACCTCTTCAATGGTCACCGGATAACGCCAGATCCCTTCGCTGTCGGCAAAGCGCCACAGTGGTGTCCCCTGCTCATCCACCACCACGCGCGCGGGATTGACCTCTTTGAGCGGTAACGGCCACAGGCGGTCGGCGGCAATGATAAGCCCCCATAAAATGAGAAGCGCTCCCGCCAGTTGAAACCAGCGGGAGCGTGTCAGACGAGCTATCTGCATGTTATGGAACAACAATCAGCGGGCCACTTGCCGCACCTGTTGCCCGCCACTGCGGAACATACATGGATTCCACCATCGGGGCCGGCACCTGATAGGTCCCAGGCGTTACGGCGCGCGCCAGATAAACCAGCGTTACCGGCTGGCCGTCACTGACCGGAACCGCCGCCACGAAGCGATCGTCGCGGAACTCCATATGCTGAATATCCGCCTGCTGCATCTGTGTCAGCAGGTTCTGCACCTCGCTCCCGCTATCCTGCAAGCTGGCGCTGCTGTTTGCCAGATTCTGATTCTCCAGCTCCAGTCCTGCCGGGAGCAAATCAACCACCAGCGCATCCGGGACGTTCTGGCTGGCTTTCACATCAAGCCATACCAGCACCAGCTCACCGCTCTTCAACGAGGAGAGCGATTTGGTGCTGCCATCGGTGGCCAGAATATGTCGTTCGATTTGCAATACGCTGGATGAAGGCTGAGGCGCATTTTCCGGGTATCCGGTGCTATCAAGGCGGATCCAGAGTGGTGTTGTGCCGGTGTTGGTCACCTGCAACGCACCGAGCTGGTCGCTATTGACGTTCTGCACCTGTGCATTGTCGCCACTGAGTGGTTTGTCAGCCAGACTGGTCGTGGCCTGCCATGCGCCGGACAGCGTTGGCAATAAACGGCCAGCGAGGAACAGCGCATTGCTTTCCTGAGTAGAGAGCCAGCGCTGGCTAAAGGCCTGTTCAGAAAGCGTGTTCAGTAAGGTATTTTGCACATCCGGCAGCAGTTTGTACTCTTCCAGTAGGGAGAGCATCAGCGCGTTATCGCGCAGCGCGCTACCGTAATCAGCCATCCAGTTTTTGCTATCGTTACGCGGCGTTTTTATGGCCAGGTCCAGCGCCTGCTGGCTACGTGGCGCATCACCCATCAGTTTTAACGCCATGCCGAGCTGCATCAGTGGCAATCCAGACGCCGCCTGACCGTGACGATCCCAGATCTCACGCAATGCGCCGAGCGGCGCTTTTTGCTGACGCGCCAGCACCAGCGCTGCATAAGCCTGTACCGCAAATTTACTGGCCTGAGTATCGTCACTGTAGCGAATTGACATCATGCCCGGGTCCTGCAAATAGCGCAGCAGGCGGTTATTGGCGTTATTAATGGCATCGGCCGGAACGCTGTAGCCCTGCTCGCCAGCACGCACCAGGAAATCGGTCACATAGGCGGTGAGCCAGTACTCTTCCTGGCCATTTTTATCCCAGAGCGCAAAGCCGCCGTTATCACGCTGCATTTGCAACAGACGAGATATCCCGATGTCAATCGCGGCACGACGCTTATCATCGCTATCCCCTTTAATGCCCAGCGCCGTCAGCTGTGCTGCATTGGTATACAGCGACGGGAACAGGCCACTGGTCGTCTGCTCAAGACAACCATACGGATAAGCCTGCAACTCACGGATATAGCGCGCCAGATTCAGCGGTGGTTTACCGCTAAGCAGCAGTTGTCCCTGCAAGGTTTCAGGGGATAACCCATTGATATGCTGCGCAGGTGCAGTCCAGGACTCACCCGAGTTCAGCATTGCTCCTGTATTCACCGTCTGGGCCGGGAACGCCGGACGAACACCGATTTTCCAGCTTTTTTGCTGCGGTGCAAAGGTTTCCCCCGGAAGCACCAGCCCCGTCACCTGTGCGGTAATTTCACCATCGCCATAGCCAGCGAGCGCCCGAACCGGAATAAACAGGGTGGTTCGCACGCCTGGCGCCAGCTTAACCGGCTGCGGCTGCGCGCTTTCCAGGCTTAGCAAGCCCGATGCCGTTAAGGCGACGTTCAGGGTCTGCGGCTGATCGGTCAGGTTTGTCACATCCAGCGTTAACCTGGAGGTGTCGCCGCTGGCGAGGAAGCGTGGCGTATTCAGCTCAGCGATAACAGGTGCCGCGACAATAACTTTGCTTTCGCTGCTGCCAAAGTCGTCTTCCGTCCAGGCTTGCGCCATCAGACGTAATTCGCCGTTGAAATCACCTATCGGCATCGTAATGGTGCCTTCGCCATTGGCATCAAGCTCTACGGGTTGTGCCTGCTGGGCAATAATGGTGACGTGATTCACCGGCGGTTTACCCCCGCGTTTCAGTTCATCACCATCACCACCAAAACGCAGCGCCGCCATGCGGCCCTGACCTTCGATAACCTGGCCGTAGATATCGTAAATATCTGCCCCGTAACGCTTCTGCCCGAAGAATGCCTGCCACGGATCCGGCGTGACGTAATCCGTAATGTTCAGCACGCCGCTATCCACCGCAGAAACCAGCACGTTGACTTTCTGCGGTACCGCGCCCTCTTTCACGCTGGCTTTCACTTTCACCGACAGCGTCTGATTTGGGCGCATTTTTTGCGGATTATCGAGCGCAATATTCAGGCGACGATTCTCGTCCCCCATTGGCAGGTGCAGCAGCCCAACGGCGCGTTTTGGTGTGGCCGATTTAGATTTATCGCCCGGACGCACCACCAGCGTGCTGAGATAAAGATCGTGACGTTTCCAGGCTTTATCCACCGGGATCGCCAGATCAAGACCGTTGGCCGGAACATCGATTTCCTTCCACCACAGCGGCCCTTCGCTGGATTCAATCATCGCGTAGCCTTTGCCTGCGGCAGGTGCGGCAATGTGCAGATTGATGGTGTCGCCAGGCTGATAGGCCGGTTTATCCAGCTTCAGCGTCACGCGGTCGGGACGCGCCGCACCGGTACCATCGCTGTTGTCCTGCCAGCTGTAGCCGGCCCAGAAACGCACGCTACTGACCGTATCATCTGGCGCTTTGACCTCCAGACGATAAGAGCCCCACTCCACCGGGAAGGTCACTTTACCGGTCTGATCGGCGGCGATATCGAGTGATTGCTCACCTTCAACCAGATCTTTTTGATCAAATTGAGACTGCCATCCGTCCGTTTCGGACCAGTTCCAGAAGTAATCCCGACGTTCGCGGATAAGCCGAACCTGTAGCCCTGAAACTGCTTTTTTCGCTCCACTGGCATCGGCATAGACGATATCAAAACCGGCGTTGCTGTTTTCATCAACAATAGGCTGATTGACGGTGGTGTCTGTGCGGTAGTCATACACTGCTTTGCTGGCAAACTCCGGGCGGATCCCCGGCAGGGTTTGCGCTGGCCAGATGGCCTGCTCTGCGCGACGCGTCACCGGACGGCCGCCGGATTCCAGCAGGCTGGCTTGCAGGATCACCTGTAACGGCGAGTGCGCCTCTTTCCACTGACTTTCCGCTGATACCTCACCCCGGCCCTGCTCGTTAAGCGTGAGCTGTACTTCATCCAGGCTACGCGTCAGGTTCTCTTCAGCGATATCCCCGAACTGGAAGCCCGGCAGTGCCGACACGGCCTCACGCAGAGGACGCAGGAATAGCTGACCTTGCAGGCTGTTTCCGTTGGCGGGTGCGCCATAGAGGTAATAACCCGTTACATCAAACCTGACGTCATCAGCCGGGGAAACCGGCGTTTTTTGCCCTGAGAGATTTAACGCCATGCGCTCCGGCATAAAATCTTCGACGTGGAAATCCCACATCCGTTGCAGGTTATCGCCGGTATTGGCGCGAATATGCCACATACCGGTTTGCGCCCCGCTGTCCAGCGGATAGGTAAAGCGATACAAACCGTTTTCCGGCTGAACCACCAGGGTGCGCGCAACCTGCCCGTCCGGGCGCAGCACATCAAGTTTGACCGGTTGTGCAGGCAGTGGCTTACCGTCACTGTCACGGAGCAGGCCATTGAGAATAACGGTTTCACCCGGGCGATAGAGATCGCGCGGGCCAAACATAAAGAACTGTTTGCTGTAACCAGGCGCGCCGGCGATATCAAACTCAGCCAGATCCAGCGCCGGAAGTTTCAGGTCGAGCAGGGTTGTCTGCCCGTCTTTTCGCGCCAGTATTAACGCGGCTTCTTTATCAGTCTCCAGTCTGGCGTGTCCGTCACCATCGCTGGTGCCTTGCGCCAGCGTCTGCCCTTTATCATTGAGTAATGCGACCTCAATACCGGACTGTGCCGCGCCGTTTTCCAGGCTCTGGGTAAAGATATCGAGGCGATTATGATAACGGTGAGCGGACAGACCAATGTCGCTCAGGGTAAACAGGGTGGCCGCATTGCTGTAGTTGTAATGTCCCGCCTGGTTCATCACGGCGATATACACGCCAGACTGTTGCAGCGGTTTGATATCACTCAGGGGCAGCAGCAGTTTTTCGCGCGTGTTTCGCGCCGGGTTAAGATCAAAACGGCCGGTATAGACCAGATCGGCCATTTTGAGCAGATTGTCAGACTCCCAGTTGGTGAGCGAGTTACGGTATTCCCACTGGCTGACAAACGATGCCAGAGATTCAGGCTTCACGCGGTAGAAGTTCACATCCACGTTGTTGACGTTGAGCGCCATCACCGGCAGCCCTTCCACCACTTTTCCTGGCAGAAGCGAGCCGCGGCTGGCAAAACCGACAGTCGGTTCGACATCCCGGGTGGTGATCGCTTTTTCGTAATCGATGCCAAATGTGGCTTTGTTCAGCGCCAGCAGGTCGCGTTCGACGGTAATCACCAGATTGCGGTTCGGCTCGAGGTGACGCAAGCGCAGCTCTTTCAGATTGGGCGCCAACTCCCATGCGCCATCCACTTTACCGCTTTTCTTATCAACGACATGAACGGTACGCGCAAAATCCTGATCGGGATTGAGCGGGACAGAGAACGTCAGAACTAACGTAGCCGCTCCGTCGAGCTGGATTTCAGAGGCATCCAGTAAGGTGAGAGGTTTACCCTGACTGGCAGACGCCAGCTTCGCCAGTTGCGCGCTATCGGGTTTTACCGGAGTGTTCTCTTTCGATGAACTGGCGGTTGCAGAAGGTGCCGGGGCCGAAGCCTGTGGTTTTTCGTCGCTGTTATCACAGCCGACAAGCGTAAAAGCGGTAAGCAGCGCGAGAGAGATCGCGGCTAAGCGGAACGGTTTCATCCTTTATCCCTGGCCCATTGAGCCTGTTGGTCGTCATCCGGGTAAGTATTATCCGCAAGTTTCATTAATACAAAAAGTCTAAATTGAGATTCTGGAAAGCACCTCGCAAAGAGGTGATACCTCACAATCGGTGCTGCAACGCCGATCACACCATCAAACGTCACATGTTACCTTTCACGTCATTTGTTTTTAAAACAAGCAGATAGCTGGATGAACCCGCCAGTTGCCTGCTAGCTTAAGGCCCAAGACGCACACCGAGTGCGCGGTTCAATAAGAGAGATAGCCATGAAACGAGCCGTGAACGCCTTACAAAATTTCGGAAAATCATTGTACGGACCGGTACTTATCTTACCGATTGTCGGCCTTTTTATCGCCCTGGGTAACGTGCTGGGTAACGGTAACCTGGCAGACTATCTGCCATTCCTCGGCCACCCATTAATCCAGAATCTGGGTCAACTTATCGCCAAATCTGCCGTATCAGTGCTGGTTAACCTGGCGCTGGTCTTTGCCGTGGGTATCCCGATTGGCCTGGCGACCCGTGATAAAGGCTACGCCGCCCTGATTGGTCTGGTGACCTTTGTGGTGTTTATCAATGCTATGAACGTCACGCTGCAGCTGCAGGGCGAGCTTGCTCCGGCAGACCAGATAAAAGCGGCCGGACAAGCCATGGTGCTGGGGGTTCAGGTACTGGAGATGGGCGTCTTTGCCGGGATCCTGACCGGGGCGCTCTCCGGCTACCTGTACAACAAATACGCCAGCGTACAGTTTAATGGCGCGATGGCGATTTATTCCGGCCACTGTTTTGTCGCTATTGTGATGCTTCCTGTGTCCATGCTCCTCGGCGTGGTGATGAGTGAACTCTGGCCATTTGCCCAACATGGCATTAGCACCCTGGCGCTGGTGATAAAAGACTCTGGTCCGTTCGGTGTGGCCATTTACGGTTTCCTTGAACGCATTCTGGTGCCAACCGGTTTGCATCATCTGGTTTACACGCCGTTCCTGTATACCGAACTGGGCGGGACGCAAGAGGTCTGCGGTGCAACCTACCAGGGTGCGCGCAATATCTACTTTGCCGAGATGGCTTGCCCGCAGGTGAAACAGCTCAGCAGCACGGTAGTGTGGGATGCGCGTGGCATCAGCAAGATGTTTGGCCTGCCTGCGGCGGCGCTGGCGATGTATATGACCGCGAAGCCAGAACGCAAGGCTGCGGCAAAAGCGATTCTTATCCCGGCCGCACTGACCTCTCTGCTGGTGGGGGTGACCGAGCCGATTGAGTTCTCGTTCCTGTTTGTTGCCCCCCTGCTGTTCGTGGTGCACGCGGTACTGACCGGCATCGGCATGATGCTCTTCTCGCTGTTTGGCGTTCATGCAATTGGCGCTAACGGGATTATTGATTTCATTCTTTACAACCTGCCGCTCGGCACAGAGAAATCCAACTGGCCAATGTACCTCGTGGTTGGGCTGATTATGTTCGCGCTCTACTTCGTGGTGTTCCGCTTCCTGATCCTGCGTTTCAACATGAAGACGCCAGGCCGTGAAGATGACGAGCAGGAAACACGGCTCTACAGCAAACACGAGTATCAGGCGAAGGGGAACAATGAGGGCCTGGGGGGATCCATCGTGTCGGGTCTTGGCGGACGAGAAAATATTGAAGTGGTAGATAACTGCTACACCCGCTTACGCGTCACGGTGAAGAATGTCGAGATCATTGACGAACCACGCCTCAAGGCGACCGGCGCGAAAGGGATTATCAAACAAGGTAACAACGTTCAGGTGGTCTACGGGCTGCATGTCAAAAAAATGCGAGAAGCCGTTGAGACGTTTCTCTGAAAGGAGCTAAAGATGTTTAAACCCCCGTTTATTCTCTCTATTGCCGGTGGCGGCAGCACTTACACGCCGGGCATCGTGAAAAGCCTGATGGTACGCCTGCAGGATTTCCCGCTGGCAGAAATACGCCTCTACGATATTGACGACGCGCGTCAGAACACCATTGCGCCGGTGGTGGAGAAGGTTATTCGCGACCACAGCCAGAGCATTAAATTTACCGTCACCAGCGATCCGGAAGTGGCTTTCAGCGGCGCACATTTTGTCTTCGCCCAGATGCGCGTTGGCCAGTACAAAATGCGCGAGCAGGATGAGAAGATCCCATTGCGTCACGGCGTGGTTGGGCAAGAAACCTGCGGCCCTGGCGGGCTGGCGTACGGCCTGCGCACCATCCTGCCGATGGTGGAGCTTATCGATTTGGTGGATCGCTACGCGCATGAAAAAGCGTGGATCGTAAATTACTCCAACCCGGCGGCGATCGTCGCGGAAGGCGTGCGTCGTCTGCGTCCGAACGCCCGCGTGCTGAACATCTGCGATATGCCGGTGGCCGCGATGCGTAATATGGGGGCGATTCTGGGTGTCGATCGCCACAAGCTGGAGGTGGACTACTTTGGTCTGAACCACTTCGGCTGGTTTACCCGCGTGCTGGTGGATGGCGAAGACAAGCTGCCGGAACTGCGTCGACATATCGCGAAGTTTGGTCTGCTGACGGAAGATGCCGCGAAAACCGACCCGCAGCATTCCGATCCTTCATGGGTAAAAACCTGGCGCAACATCAAACCGATCATGGACAATTTCCCGGAGTATCTGCCGAACCCGTATCTGCAGTACTACCTGATGCCGAACCAGATTGTCGAGCACCAGAACCCTGAATACACCCGCGCTAACGAAGTGATGAACGGGCGCGAGAAGAAGCTGTTCGCGGCCGCAGAAGAGTACAAGCGCACCGGCGTACTGTCGGATGCCTTCCACGTTGGTGTGCACGGTGAATTCATTGTTGATGTTGCCTGCTCGCTGGCCTTTAACCTGCGGAGCCGCCATCTGGTGATGGTGGAAAACCGCGGGGCGATTACTAATCTGCCGTACGATGCCGTGGTGGAAGTGCCAGCCTATATCACCTCAGAAGGGCCAGAGCCAATACGCGTGGGCCAGGTACCGCTGTTCCACCAGACGTTACTGCAACAGCAGCTGGCTTCTGAACAGTTGCTGGTGGAAGCCACTATAGAGGGCAACTATGAAAAAGCGTTGCAGGCATTCACCCTGAACCGTACCGTGCCCACTATGGAACATGCAAAAGCGATTCTCGATGAGATGATAGAGGCTAACCGTGATTACTGGCCTGCGCTGCAAAAAGCCTGGAATAACGGCGAAGCGGTGAAAAAATAAGGCGTTGCTCGCGAGTTGAACGTGGTGTGCTTGTCGGTGTCAGAAAAAACACCGACAATCCTTTTTTACGGAAAAGAATGGAGGCACCCATGTCCACCTCATATTTTGTCGCCGCCGACTGGTTGATTGAACACAGCGACGACCCGGAAGTCCAGATTATAGACGCACGTATGGCCCCTCCGGGGCAAGAGCATCGCGACGTTCCCGGTGAATACCGCGCCGGGCATCTGCCTGGCGCGGTATTTTTTGATATCGAAGCCCTCTCTGACCACACTTCTCCCCTGCCGCACATGCTGCCACGCCCGGAAGCCTTCTCCGTTGCAATGCGCGAGCTGGGCGTCAGCAAAGACAAACACCTCGTTGTTTATGACGAAGGTAACCTCTTCTCGGCGCCGCGCGCGTGGTGGATGCTGAAAAACTTCGGCGTGGAAAACGTCTCGATTCTGGCGGGCGGCCTTGCGGGCTGGAAGCGCGACGAGCTGCCGCTCCAGCAGGGCGACGTGACGTTGCCGGAAGGCGAGTTCGATGCTACCTTCGACGCTCACGTGGTGAAACGTCTGACCGATGTGCTGGTCGTTAGCCATGAAAAAACAGCGCAAATCATCGATGCTCGCCCTGCACCGCGTTTCAACGCCGAAGCGGATGAACCGCGTCCGGGGTTAAAGCGCGGCCATATTCCTGGCGCTCTGAACGTTCCCTGGGGTGATTTAGTGTTTGAAGGTGAGCTCAAAACCACCGACGAGCTGCGCGCTATTTTTGACCGTGCGGGCGTGGATTTACGCCGCCCGATTATTGCCAGCTGCGGCTCCGGCGTAACGGCCTGCGTGGCGATCCTGGCGCTCGCCACGCTCGGCGTCAATGACGTCACGCTCTACGACGGCGCGTGGAGCGAATGGGGTGCCCGTGACGACCTGCCGGTTGAACCTGCCAAATAATGGATAACCGCCTGACCACGCTCTTAACGCGCGGGGAGTCATTGACCCGCGCGGAGTATCGCGTGCTCGCCCACCTCACAGAACATCCGCTGCTGGTGGGTAACATCACGGTGCGCGAGCTGGCGCAGGCGACATTCGTCTCTACCGCCACCATTATGCGTCTGTGCCAGAAACTGGGGTTTAGCGGTTTTAGCGAGTTTATCTGGCACTGCAAACAGCTTCTTTCAGACACACCACACATTACTGCGCAAAGGAATGACCTCCCGGAATTGCCTGCCCTGTTCAGCCAGTTCATTGCGAATTATCAGCAGACATTCCAGTGGGTTACGCAAGAAAAACGCCAGCAGTTTGCCGACCTGTTGCGCCAGAAAGAGAGTTTCTTTCTCTACGGCGCCGGGTTTTCTTATCTTTTTGCCGAGTACCTCACCAAGAAATTGCAGGTGTTGGGCAAAACGGCCTTTATTTCCGGGCCCGGCGACAGCAGGAATATTTTTCTGAGTAACGCTGCTCGTTATCAGGTGTTTATTGCCGTCTCACGCAGTGGCGAAACAGAACAGGTGCTGGATAAAGCGCGGATTGCCAAAAATGTTGGCATGACGGTGGTGGCCTTTACCCGCGCCTCTGCAAATACGCTGGCGAGCATGGCGGATTTGCATTTCGCGTTATATGACGAAGCGGTACATTACGCCGCAGAAGCCGCTGGTGTGACGTCGTTCGAGTCTAATCTGGTGCTGTTGATGGATTTACTGCTGTTGGAAGCAACGGGGTGAGTGCTCACCCCAGTGCTATCAGATAATGCGATTGGTTTTAAGATCGCGCAGGAAACCGCCCCAGCGACGTTCATAGAACGGGGTGATGTGTTCAGTAATAAAGTGGCTGATGCCCTTCTCACCTTTCACAACACGGCAGATATCAATCGGCTCATCACCTGGCAGAGTGTCAGTAGCCACGCTTCCGGCAGCCTGAATGATCTCGTCGATGTCACCGTCGGCTTCAATACCCATCAGCAGCACTGGCTGTTCGTCCGCGCTCTCTTTAATGGAGCACAGGAACGCGCGTTTTACTGGCTTGATGGTTTTGAATAGCGTGGTCAGGGAGTCAATCATCTGCGCCGGCGGTTCTGCCACTTCAGACAACAGCAGCGTTTCGCCACCTTCAATCACTTCCTGCGTGCTGAGCGGGTTGCCCTCTTCGCCAATCAGATGGCTGATTTCGCGCGGGGTGAACTCTTTTCCGGTCGGCAGTTTGGCGTTCAGGAACAGCGTCTGGCCCAGCGTCATTTCAAACAGCGTGCGCACGGGCATCACCACAAATGCCTGTTCATCTTCAACCGCTTCCTGGAGTGCTTCAAGAGAGGTGAAGAACGGAATGACTGAAGTGCCGTCGTCTTTCTCCCAGTGCAGCAGATCCAGCGCGCTGTCTTCTACGACCTGCTCACCTTCCGCCGCGGTGCCCGGCACCCAGACAGTGGATTCCAGCAGCGTGCGGAAAAATGCCGGACGGTGGGCGGGCTCGGTCGCCGCCTTTTCCAGCAGGGTTTCTAATTCGTTTTTGGTTTCGGACATAACAATTCCAGACGATGCATTTCCCCCTCACCCTGGCCCTCTCCCTCAAGGGAGAGGGAGCAAACCATCCCCTCTCCCCGTGGGAGAGGGTTAGGGTGAGGGCAATGAGATTACTCAGCCGTCAGCAGGTTCGCCACGGTACGCACACCCAGACCGGTCGCGCCCGCAGACCACTGCTCAACTGCCGCTTTACGGTACGTTGCGGAGCAGTCGATGTGCAGCCAGCCTTCATGGTAGTTCTCAACGAAGTGAGACAGGAAGCCAGCGGCGGTGCTTGCACCTGCCGGGTACGCCGCGCTTGCGGTGTTGTTCAGTTCGGCAAAGTTAGACGGCAGCTGGCTGCGGTGGAACTCGGCCAGCGGCAGACGCCAGAACGGTTCGTTCTCTGCGGCAGCGCTTGCCAGCAGGCGGGCAGCCAGTTTGTCGTCGAAGCTGAACAGCGCGTGGTAATCATTGCCCAGGGCGGTTTTGGCCGCACCGGTCAGGGTTGCCATATCGATAATCAGCTCGGGTTTCTGCGCAGATGCGTCGATCAGGCCATCGGCCAGCACCAGACGGCCTTCGGCGTCGGTGTTCATCACTTCGACGTTTTTGCCGTTGCGGTAGCGAATGATGTCGCCCAGTTTAAAGGCATTGCCGCTCACCATGTTGTCCGCGCAGCACAGGTATAGCTTCACGCGCTTGTTCAGACCACGGGTGATAGCAAACGCCAGCGCGCCGGTAATGGTCGCCGCGCCGCCCATATCAGATTTCATGGAATCCATGAATGCGCTCTGCTTCAGGCTGTAACCGCCGGTATCGAAGGTAATACCTTTACCAACCAGGCAGGCAAAGACGGGCGCCGTTTTGTCGCCGGTTGGGTTGTAATCCAGCGCCAGCAGCACAGGGGGACGCTCAGAGCCGCGGCCCACGGTATGAATACCCATGTAGTTCTGCTCGCGCAGATCTTCGCCTTTGGTGATGCGGTAAGACATTTTGTCACCCGCCACGCCGCACAGCAGGTCAACCGCGCGCTGCGCCAGCTGCTCCGGGCCTAATTCTTCAGCCGGGGCGTTGATGGTGTCACGCACCCAGTCGATAATGGTCAGACGGCTTTCCAGCTCTTTCTGGCCGGCTTCATCGAGGTTTGCCCACTCAATTTTACGGGTGCCTTTCGGACCCTTGTAACCTGCCCAGAACGCCCAGCTGCGATCGATATCCCAGCCTTCGCCGTCCAGCGTCACATGTTTAATCCCCAGACCATCCACTTTGCGCGCCGCGCGCTGGATCAGTCCCAAATCATCTTTGCCCGTCAGGTGCAGGGTAATGCCGTCGTTGTTGATGCTGTAGGTGGCTTTCTCGCCCCAGCGTGCGTCGGCAGGCTGTGTGGAGAGCGTAATCTTCATCGCTTCGGTCATTTTATTTATCCTTATTAGCAAACGGGCCGCCTGAAGGCAGCCCGTAATGTGATTTAGCTAGCCTCATCTAACCAGACTAACAGAATCGCCTCCAGAATTTTTTCATTGGATGCGTTTGGATCGTCGTCAAAATCCTCTAAATCGCAGATCCACTGATGCATGTCGGTGAATCGTACGGTCTTTGGATCGAGATCCGGGTTCGCGTCGTAGAGCGCTTCGCCGATTTCACGGCTGTCTGTCCACTTCAGTCCCATATTAATGCTCGCGTGCGTGGTTGATGGTGTAACGTGGGAATTCCACAACCAGATCTTCGTCGGTCACCAGTGCCTGGCAGCTTAAACGGCTGTCTGGCTCCAGACCCCATGCTTTATCCAGCATGTCGTCTTCGTCTTCGGTGCTCTCAGCAAGAGAGTCAAAACCTTCACGCACAACGCAGTGACACGTGGTGCAGGCACAGGATTTTTCACAGGCGTGTTCCACTTCGATACCGTTACGCAGGGCAACGTCGAGAATGGTTTCACCGGTCTTCGCTTCCAGAACAGCGCCATCCGGACAGAGGTCCGCATGAGGCAAAATAACAATCTTTGGCATATTAAACCTCGTCCACGGACTGGCCTTTCAGCGCGACGCGGACAGATTTGTCCATGCGGCGAGCGGCGAAGTCCTGGGTTTGTTTATCAACGTTTTTAATGGCTTCTTCTATTGCATCAGCGTCATCGGCTTGCGCTACGGCACGTAAGTGCTCGGCAGCGTCGTCGATCACCTGACGCTCAGCGGCGCTTAACAGCGCGGCATCGGCAGTGAGTGCGCCAACCAGGCTTTCCAGCACGCGCGCGGCTTCAACTTTCTGTTCAGCCAGCATTCGTGCCTTCACGTCTTGTTCGGCGTAGCTCATTGAATCCTGAATCATGGTCGCGATTTCGCCATCGGTCAGGCCGTAAGACGGCTTCACCTGGATGGACGATTCAACACCGGTCGATTTTTCCATCGCCGTGACGCTCAGCAGGCCGTCCGCATCTACCTGGAAGGTCACGCGAATGTGCGCCCCACCCGCAGGCAGCGCCGGAATACCGCGCAGCGCAAAGCGCGCCAGAGAACGGCAATCCTGCACCAGTTCGCGTTCGCCCTGCATCACGTGGATAGACATCGCGGTCTGGCCATCTTTGAAGGTGGTGAACTCCTGCGCACGCGCCACCGGAATGGTGGTGTTACGCGGGATCACTTTCTCTAACAGGCCGCCCATCGTTTCCAGCCCCAGGGAGAGCGGAATGACGTCCAGCAGCAGCATTTCGCTGTCCGGCTTGTTGCCGACCAGAATATCAGCCTGAATTGCGGCGCCCACAGCGACCACTTTGTCCGGGTCGATGGAGGTTAGCGGCGTGCGGCCAAAGAATTCACCCACGCGTTCACGCACCAGCGGCACACGGGTGGAACCACCCACCATGACCACTTCAAGTACCTCTTCCGCTTCAACACCCGCGTCTTTCAGCGCGCGGCGGCAGGCCAGAAGCGTGCGTTTTACCAGAGAGGTAATCAGATCATTAAACTGTTCACGGGTGATTTCACCCTGCCAGCCCGCGACATTCACGGTGACAGCCTGGGCGTCACTCAGTGCAATTTTGGCTTCAACCGCCGCATCCAGCAGTTCACGCTGAACGCGCGCGTCGCTACGATCGGTAATGCCCGCCTGCTCGCGAATGTGATCCGCCAGTAGGTGATCGAAATCATCACCGCCGAGCGCGGAATCACCGCCGGTGGCCAGTACTTCAAATACACCACGGCTTAAGCGCAGGATGGAGATATCAAACGTCCCGCCACCCAAATCGTATACCGCAATCACCCCTTCCTGACCGGAATCCAGGCCATAGGCAATGGCAGCGGCAGTCGGTTCGTTCAGCAGACGCAATACGTGCAGCCCAGCCAGACGCGCAGCGTCTTTGGTGCCCTGACGCTGTGCATCGTCAAAATAGGCTGGAACGGTAATCACCACGCCGTCCAGTTCACCTTCAAGCGTAGCTGTGGCGCGGGCCGCCAGCGCTTTGAGGATGTCTGCAGACACACGAATCGGGTTCAGTAAACCGGCGGTGGTGGCGATCATCGGCAAGCCATTTTCACTTGCCTGGAACTGATAAGGCAGGTGCGGGTAGCGGCTCTGGATATCCGCCAGAGAGCGACCCATCATGCGCTTAACAGAGATGATGGTGTTGACCGGATCGCGGGCGGCGTTAGCACGCGCATCGTAGCCGACCGTGTGGCCCTGCTGATGATAGTGGACCACAGATGGCAGCAAATGGCGGCCGTCTGCGTCAGCCAGCGTTTCAGCCTGGCCGCTACGCACGGTCGCCACGAGGGAATTGGTGGTACCTAAATCAATGCCCACCGCCAGACGACGCTGGTGCGGTGCAGCACTTAAACCAGGCTCACTAATTTGTAATAAGGCCATGTTGAGCTTCCAGAATCAAAAATCGAGCAGCTTTTCTTCGAGTTGTTCAGCGCTGCTTCGCAGTTTATCGAGAAAACGGAGCTTGCGTACTGTGTCCGCCGCTACGTCCCATGTCTCGTTATTCAATTGTTCAACCATCTGCTGATGGCGGGTATCAAACATCTCTTTGACACGTTTGATAAAGCGCGACAGCCGGTTTTCGTCTTTCGCCTGGTCAATCTCATCCAGCTCTTCACGCAGCTCCAGCTGTTCCATCAGGAATGCGGTATCGCGTACGGTGTGTTGTTCGCTCGCCAGATCAAATCCGTGAAGAGAGAGTAAGTACTCTGCGCGGGTTAACGGATTACGCAGCGTCTGCCAGGCCTGATTGATGGTCGCAGATTGAGACACGGCCGCCAATTGCTCTGACTGAGTACCACTGGCGAATTTATCCGGGTGATATTGACGTTGCAGATCCTGAAAACGGATCGTCAGGGCCGGAATATCGACAGTGTACTGAGCGGGTAATCCGAAGAGGGTGAAGTAATCCATAACAATCTCAGGGGTAGCCGATTAAAACAAACCCCACGCACAGATTCCTGCGGTGGGGTTCATCGGATGACGCACGATCAAACGTGGAAGCTTTCGCCGCAACCGCACTCGTCTTTTACGTTCGGGTTCGTGAATTTGAACCCTTCGTTCAGGCCTTCTTTTACAAAGTCCAGCTGAGTGCCATTGAGGAATTGCAGGCTCTTACCATCGACCACCACCTTCACGCCCTTGTCTTCAAACACGGTGTCGTCGGACGCCGGTTCATCAACAAACTCCAGTACGTAAGCCATACCAGAACAGCCGGAGGTACGTACGCCCAGTCGCAGGCCATAGCCTTTACCACGGTTCGCCAGGAAGGCGCTTACTCGCGCGGCAGCGCTGTCGCTAAGGGTAATCGACATACTCAAACCTCAATTATTTTGCTTCACGTTTGCTTTTGTAATCCGCAATAGCGGCTTTGATCGCGTCTTCTGCCAGGATAGAGCAGTGAATTTTCACCGGCGGCAGTTCGAGTTCGTCAGCAATATCGGTGTTTTTGATTGCCTGTGCTTCGTCCAGAGACTTGCCCTTTACCCACTCGGTCACAAGTGAGCTGGACGCAATAGCAGAACCGCAGCCATAGGTCTTGAAGCGCGCGTCTTCAATGATACCTTCATTGTTGACTTTAATCTGCAACTTCATCACGTCGCCACACGCTGGTGCACCGACCATGCCGCTACCTACGGATTCATCGCTGTTGTCAAAAGAGCCAACGTTGCGTGGGTTCTCGTAATGATCAATAACTTTTTCGCTGTATGCCATGATTGAATTCTCCTTATGTACCGATTAGTGATGTGACCATTCAATGCTGTTCAGATCCACGCCCTGTTTGAACATCTCCCACAGTGGAGAAAGGTCACGCAGACGGCCAATGGAGTTGCGAACCAGCTTGATGGTGTAGTCAATCTCTTCTTCGGTAGTGAAACGACCTAAAGAGAAACGGATAGAGCTGTGTGCCAGCTCGTCGGTCATCCCCAGTGCGCGCAGCACGTAGGATGGCTCCAGGCTTGCAGAAGTACATGCAGAGCCAGAAGAAACCGCCAGGTCTTTCAGTGCCATGATCAGCGATTCGCCTTCAACATAGTTGAAGCTTACGTTGAGGATGTTTGGTGCGCCCTGCTCCAGGGAGCCGTTCAGATACACTTCTTCCATATCTTTCACGCCGTCCCACAGACGGTTACGCAGAGTGCGCAGACGCGCCATCTCGGTTTCCATCTCTTCTTTCGCAATGCGGTACGCTTCGCCCATGCCCACGATCTGGTGAACAGGCAGAGTACCTGAACGCATTCCGCGCTCGTGACCGCCGCCGTGCATCTGCGCTTCGATACGGATACGTGGCTTACGACGAACATAAAGCGCGCCAATACCTTTCGGACCATAGATTTTGTGGCCGGAGAAGGACATCAGATCCACTTTCAGCTGGCTCAGGTCGATAGGCAGTTTGCCCACGCTCTGAGTCGCATCAACGTGATAGATGATGCCGCGCGCACGGCACATTTCGCCGATGGTCGCGATATCCTGCACTACGCCGATTTCGTTGTTCACGTGCATGATGGAAACCAGAATGGTGTCTTCACGCATTGCCGCTTCGAGCTCTTTCAGGTCAATGATACCGTTGCTCTGTGGCGCCAGGTAGGTGACTTCATACCCTTCACGCTCCAGCTGACGGCAGGTATCCAGCACGGCTTTGTGTTCGGTTTTGCTGGTGATAACGTGCTTGCCTTTTTTCTGATAAAAGTTGGCCGCACCTTTGATCGCCAGGTTGTCGGATTCGGTTGCACCGGAGGTGAATACGATTTCACGCGGATCGGCACCCACCAGGTCAGCAATCTGATTACGGGCGATATCTACCGCCTCTTCAGCATGCCAGCCAAAACGGTGTGAACGGGAAGCTGGGTTACCAAAGTTTCCGTCCAGGGTCAGACACTGCATCATTTTCTCGGCAACACGCGGGTCCACCGGCGTGGTTGCGGAGTAATCGAGATAAATCGGTAATTTCATTGCTCTATAAACTCCGTACATCGCTTCAATGCAAGGAATCAGGCAACCGGCTGGATGTACGACCGAGTACACGGGGCGAGCGAACGCCCCGGCCTGATTCTGAAATACTTATCTTTTTATTACGCGCGCAGTTTAACGTCGATTGCGTCTTGCGCGCGGGTGCTGCGTTGGGAATCATGGCTGTGCTGACGACCAGACACATCCAGAACTTCCTGGTTATTCACCAGCTCACCAAGGGTGATGTTGTTCAGGAAGCCGGTCAGACGGTCACTCAGATCGCGCCACAGCGCATGGGTCAGGCACTTATCGCCGCCCTGGCAGCCGCCTTTACCCTGGCAACGGGTCGCGTCAACGGATTCGTCAACTGCGCTAATCACTTCGCCTACCGCAATACTGCCCGCGTCTTTACCCAGCAGATATCCGCCGCCTGGGCCACGAACGCTGGAAACCAGTCCATTTTTACGCAGTCTGGAGAACAGCTGTTCCAGGTAAGAGAGGGAGATCCCTTGTCGTTCAGAAATATCAGCCAACGGAACCGGGCCCGCTTCGGAGTTGAGCGCAACGTCCAGCATCGCGGTCACGGCATAACGCCCTTTAGATGTCAGTCTCATGTCTTACTTAACCTCAAACTCGCCCCTGCCCGGGGTTTTTTATTGTAAAATGGGGGTATTGCATAGCAGGGCCAAGTCTGACATTCCTGACTAAATTGGTCAACTATTTACTTGACTGTTTTAGTCAGGTATTTAACCTTCCGTGCCGTTTTTGTCGGGTGGCGCTTCGCTTACCCGACCTACGGTTCTGTAGGCCGGGTAAGCGAAGCGCCACCCGGCGAACAGACGACGCTACTCTTTATTCTTCTGCTCAATCGACGCCAGGATACCGCGCAGGATGTTCAGCTCCTGGCTTTCCGGGCGCGCACGGGTGAACATACGGCGCAGTTTGTTCATCACCTGCCCCGGGTGACCTTCACGGATAAAACCGGTTGAAAGCAGGGTCTGTTCCAGATGACCGTAGAAACGCTCCAGGTCGTCCACCAGCGGGTAAGCCGCCTCTTCTTTATGTTCTACCGGTTTCTCCTGCGTTGCCAGCCAGGCCATGCGCACTTCGTAGGCAATAACCTGTACCGCCATCGCCAGGTTCAGCGAGCTGTATTCCGGGTTTGCGGCAATCGCCACGTGATAATGGCATTTTTGCAGTTCGTCGTTGGTCAGGCCAACGCGTTCACGGCCAAACACCAGTGCAACTGGTGCCTGTTCAGCTTCTGCCACGCTTTTCAGACCGCATTCACGCGGGTCCAGCATCGGCCATGGCAGCGTACGCGAGCGCGCGCTGGTGCCCACCACCAGGCTACAACCTGCCAGAGCTTCGTCGAGGGTATCAACAATCTGGGCATTGCCGATAACATCACTGGCACCGGCCGCCAGGGCGATAGCCTGAGAGTCGGGTTTGACCAGTGGGTTTACCAGCCACAGATTGGTTAAACCCATGGTTTTCATTGCGCGGGCAACAGAGCCCATATTGCCGGTATGCGATGTTTCGACCAGCACGATTCGAATGTTTTGCAGCATAGTTTTTAGTGTCTGAATTCAGTGTCTGAAGAATATTCGGGCATATTATCATAATCGGGAGACATAATCCGATCCCGCTGCTATACTCTGCGCCGATTTTCATGTTCTTTAACATCCAGTGAGAGAGACCGATGCATCCGATGCTGACCATCGCCGTGCGCGCAGCGCGCAAGGCGGGTAATGTAATTGCCAAACACTACGAAACTCCAGACTCCGTAGAAACCAGCCAGAAAGGCAGCAATGATTTCGTGACTAACGTCGATAAAGCCGCAGAAGCGATTATTATCGAAACGATCCGCAAATCTTACCCGCAGCACACCATCATCACCGAAGAAAGCGGTGAACATGAAGGTACCGATCAGGATGTTCAATGGGTTATCGATCCACTGGATGGCACCACCAACTTCGTAAAACGCCTGCCACACTTCTCTGTGTCTATCGCTGTACGCATTAAAGGCCGTACTGAAGTCGCCGTTGTCTACGATCCAATGCGTAACGAACTGTTCACCGCAACCCGCGGCCAGGGCGCTCAGCTGAACGGCTACCGTCTGCGTTGCAGCAATGCACGTGACCTGGACGGCACCATTCTGGCGACCGGCTTCCCGTTCAAAGCGAAGCAGCACGCAACTACTTATATGAATATCCTGGGCAAACTGTTCACCGAATGTGCCGATTTCCGTCGCACCGGTTCTGCTGCACTGGATCTGGCATACGTTGCGACCGGTCGCGTTGACGGTTACTTCGAACTGGCACTGAAGCCGTGGGACTTTGCTGCGGGTGAGCTGATCGCGCGTGAAGCGGGCGCACTGGTGTGTGACTTCACCGGCGGCCACAACTACATGACCACCGGCAACATCGTTGCAGGTAACCCACGCGTTGTTAAAGCCATGCTGGCAAACATGCGTGATGAACTGAGCGACGCGCTGAAGCGTTAATTCAGTCATCAGGGTGCGGGCACCTGCCCGCACCTGTTAAAACGGCCGCAATCCCCTTCCTACCGGCACAGCACTCATCCACATCGTTACCGCCGCAACAAGTAAAATAACGCCACCTGCCAGCGCAAGTGTTGTCCAGCCAACCTGTCGCCACAATACCGGCGTTTTATTACCGCTCAGTTTTACCGCCAGTTGACGGAAACTGTGTACCAGCAACGCCAGTGAAGTAATCGTTAGTGACGTTCCCGCCGCCATCGCCAGCGCTGAGATCATTCCCCAGCCAAACACACCAATAACCTTACTGAACAGCAGCACCATGATCGCCCCCGAACACGGGCGCATTCCCATCGAGAGAACAATCATCAACCGTGCGCGCCAGTCATCGCCATTTTGCAGCTGTTTTTGAGTCGGCAAATGTTGATGTCCACAGCCGCAATGAGCATCGTGAACGTGGTATGGCATAAAGGTTTTGAATGTTGGTTTTTGCAGTAAGGCGCGCATTTTCTTTAGTGCTCGCCAGCAGAGGATCAGCCCCAGTACGCCCACCAGCGCGTAGCTGCCCTTCTCCAGCCAGAAACTGCTCAAATGAAGCTGACGCGCCGGGAGTTGCAGAAGCGACAGGACAACCACTACCAGCACAATAGCCACAAGCCCCTGTAGCAATGAGGAGGCCAGCGTCAGGCCAATACTTGATTTCAGCTTTGAGGGATGCGTGGCAAGCCAGGTGGTAATCACAATTTTGCCGTGTCCAGGGCCAAGCGCGTGCAAAACACCATACAGAAAGCTGAAAATCAGCAGCGATCCCCCCGCCTGAGTCGGGTTGTCGGCCACGGCTTTTAGCAGCCCGCTCATCTGCTGATTAACATCACGCTGCCAGAGGATGCTTTTCATCATCACCTGCGGCCATACTTGCCACAGCCAAAGCGTGCCGCCTGCGGCCAACACCAGAAACAGGGCCAGCGGCCAAAGCTGCAACCAGCGGCGGGGTTTTCTGACGGGGGAAGAGATCACTGACATTGCAACGTAACCTGCTGTGCAAACTGTTTACCCAGCTCCATATCCTCTGGCGGAGCATCTTCTTTATCGAGAGACACGGCAAAGTTAAGCGTTTCTTCACTGGGTTTAGGGGTGTGGACCGCCAGCGTACAGCGCTTTTGCAGTCCGGCAGGCAGCTGCGCATCGCTGTCTTCGGCATAACTCATATCGACGTAATAGCTTGGGTCAAAAGTTGAAAAGGTATACTTTTGCCCCGCCAGCGGCTGGGGTTGCGCCAGAGGCAGCACAAACGTCAGCACCGCCTGATGCCCTTCACGCGACATCCCGTATTCCGTCGGGCGATTAAGGAATTTAACTTTCTGGCCGTTATGCCAGAACTCGGTGAAATAGTGCTGACCCAGTACATTCGCCATCACTTCCGCCGCCAGTTTTTTCCAGACATCATCGCCAGGTTTGGCATTTCCGGCATCATAAAGCAGGTCAGCAGAGGTGATTTCGTCCATCGTCCAGCGCATCTTAAGGCCGCTAAGTTGCGTCCCGTCTGTCACCAGCGTTGTTTGCAGGCTAATAAAACTGTGAGGATGTGCGCTGACGGTAAAAGTGAAAACCGCCAAAAATAACGTCAGAGCACTTTGTTTAACTATTTGCATCAATTCCTCACGTCAAAAATTCTGTGATGTTCGCCTGCAATCCTGAAGGAAAGCATTCCCGTTGCGCTTTATTGCAGACATCCTTTAGCTATTCTTACCAAACACTCACACTGGATACCCGACAGATGATGACGACGCTTGAGATTCCATCTGTGCTTTCCAGTTCGCAGCGCCGCTGCCAGGTGCTTTTGATGCTTTACCTGCCAGATACTGCCGTAACCGCACAGAGCATTATGGCTGCCAACGGGGTTGACGACACCATCGCACGGCAAGATATAGCCGAGACACGCGATGAAATCCAGCGCTATCATCGGCTTGATATCGTCACGCATCATGACGGCAGCTACCGAATTGAGGGCACCGCGCTGAATCAGCGTTTATGCCTGCTGCACTGGTTGCGCAGGGCGCTCAGGCTTTGCCCACAGTTTGTTTCTCACCAGTTTACTCCGGCATTAAAAACCGCGCTTAAACGGCACGGCATTGCCCGCCCTCTGTACGATGACATCAACCTGCGCGCGCTGATTAACTTCTGTTCCCGCAGGCTTCAGCGCCAGTTTGAATGCCGGGATGTGCAGTTTTTACAGCTTTTTTTACAATATTGTCTGATTCAACACCATCAGGGGAATACGCCGCGCTTCACCCACGTTCAGCGCAACTGGGCGCAGTCCAGGGGAGAATATTTTACGGCGCAGGAGATTGTTCGCCACTGGAAACGTCGTGTACCCGCAGCACCGCATATCGATGAGCAACTGTTTTTGTCGCTGCTGTTCATGATGCTGCGCACTCCCGATCCGGTTCTGGATAAACACCAGCAGGATCAGCGTTTACGCCGTACTATTGTCCGCATGATTGCGCGTTTTCGGGCACAGACCGGGATGAACTTCAGCGACGAGCAAGGGCTGACCGATCAGCTTTATATCCACCTGACTCAGGCGCTTGATCGCTCTTTATTTGATATCGGCATCGATAACAGCCTGCCGGAAGAGATCCATCGCCTTTACCCGCGCCTGCTGCGTACAACCAAAGCGTCGCTGTTTGAGCTGGAAGCCGAATTCGGGCTGCGTTTTTCCGAAGAAGAGATGAGCCTGGTGGCGGTGATTTTTGGAGCCTGGCTGATGCAGGAGAACGATCTGCACGAAAAACAGGTCGTGCTGTTAACGGGGGATGATAAAGAGTGCGAGGCGTTAATTGAGCAACAGCTACGTGAACTGACGCTGCTGCCGCTCAATATTCGTTATCTGACGTTACAGGCTTTTCAGAAGGAGGGAGCACCGCGTGAAGCCTCACTGGTTATCACCCCCTACCCCACGGCGCTGCCGCTGTTCTCACCGCCGCTGGTCCATGCCGTTGAGACACTCAATGCGCAGCAGCAAGAACATATTCGCGCCATGCTGGAGTCGTAATCAGACCCGCGCCGCCACTTTGGGACGTACTACCATTGCGGGCAGCGCGACCAGTGCCATGACCCAGAATACGCCGTGGCCCAGTTGCTGATACAGGAAGCCCGCAAATACGGTCATCACGGCAATACTGCCGCCCATTGCAACGGCTGAATAGACCGCCTGCAAGCGAATAACATCCCCACCTTCCCGGGCTGAGATATAGCGCATGGCAGCCAGATGGCACACCGTGAAGGTGCCACAGTGCAGGATTTGCGCCACGAGAAGCCACGGCAGTTCTGTCGTCCAGCCCATAATGCCCCAGCGCGCCACACCGCACACGGCGGAAAGCAGCAGCAGGTCGCGAGCCCCAAAGCGACGGAACAGTTTTTTGCTCAGGGCAAAGATAATCACCTCAGCAACAACGCCAAGCGACCAGAGATACCCCACGGCTGAAGCCGAGTACCCTGCCCCTTGCCAGTAAATTGCGCTAAAACCGTAATAGGCTGCATGTGCTCCCTGAAGCAGGCACACGCACGCCAGAAAACGCCAGCTTTGGACGACCAACGCCCGCCAGGCAGGCCAGCCAGCGCTTTCCTGATGGCGGTTTTCTCCCTGCGGCATCACAGAAGGGCGCAATAACATACCCAACAGCATTGAAGCGATCCCGAGGCTCAACAACGCCAGAATGGCGTGATAATCGTAGAGACTAACCAGCTTGCCCACCAGCGCCGAGCCAATCACAAAGGCAATCGAACCCCACAGGCGTACGCGGCCATAATCCATGGTTATCTGTTTTTGCCAGGTATTCGCCAGCGCATCCGTCAGCGGTACCAGCGGAGAGAAGAACAGATTGAAACCCACCATCACTACCATCAACCAGGCAAACTGATGGCTGACCCAGAAGCAGGCCACAAAAACCAGCGTCAGCAGCGCCAGAATTCGTACAGCTTTAATCAGTAAGGAGGGATCGCTGACGCGTGGCGCAATTAACAGACTTCCCAGAAAACGCGCAACCAGCCCGGCGCCCAGCAGCACGCCAATGGTTTCCGGCGTAAGGCCAATCCCTTTGAGCCAGACGCTCCAGAAAGGCAGGAAAATACCGTAGCTAAAAAAGTAGGTGAAATAGCTGAGCGCCAGCCAGCGTGTGGAATGCAAAACCATGAATCCCTCCTGAAATGGAGGCGATAGTCTGGCGTTAATCCCCGACTTTAGCAAGTCATTAGCGTGCTATAAATTAACGATAAATTAACATCAGTGAGAGCCGGATAGCGTATGGCGAGAGCGGGAAAATTGTATTACGTTTAAACTACATCGCATGCAGAGGTCGTTTGCCATGAACAGCTTACGTTATTTCGATTTCGGCTCCTCACGCTCCTTCCTGTTATTGATTGCCCGTATCGCCATCGTTGTCCTGTTTATTATTTTTGGCTATCCCAAACTGACGGGGTTTAGCGGCACCGTTCAATATATGACCTCGCTCGGCGCCCCCATGCCCATGCTGGCGGCCATTATCGCGGTGGTGATGGAAGTCCCCGCAGCTATTCTTATCGTGCTGGGTTTTTACACTCGCCCTATTGCCGTGCTGTTTATTTTCTACACGCTGGGAACGGCGGTGATTGGTCATCACTACTGGGATATGACCGGTGATGCGGTTGTGCCGAATATGATTAATTTCTACAAGAACGTCAGTATTGCTGGTGCATTTATTTTGCTGGCGATAACCGGCCCTGGCGCAATATCCCTCGACAGGCGTTAAACAAAAAAAAGGCCGCAATCGCGGCCTTTTTACTTTCTGCAAAGCAGAGGGATTATGCGTACACCGGGAAGCGCGCGCAGATATCCAGAACTTTACCTTTAACGCGCTCGATTACCGCTTCGTCATTGATATTGTCCAGAACGTCACACATCCAGCCAGCCAGCTCTTTCACTTCGGCTTCTTTAAAGCCACGGCGAGTCACAGCCGGAGAACCGATACGGATACCGGAGGTCACAAACGGGCTCTTCGGATCGTTTGGTACGCTGTTTTTGTTCACGGTGATGTTGGCGCGGCCCAGGGCTGCGTCAGCTTCTTTACCGGTCAGGTTTTTATCAACCAGATCCAGCAGGAACAGGTGGTTTTCAGTGCCGCCAGAAACCACTTTATAGCCACGGCTCAGGAACACTTCCACCATCGCTTTAGCGTTTTTAGCAACCTGCTGCTGATAAACCTTGAACTCAGGTTCCATCGCTTCTTTCAGCGCAACCGCTTTACCCGCGATGACGTGCATCAGTGGGCCACCCTGCGCGCTTGGGAACACAGCAGAGTTCAGTTTTTTGTACAGCTCTTCATCGCCGCCCTTCGCCAGGATCAGGCCGCCGCGCGGACCCGCCAGGGTTTTGTGGGTGGTGGTGGTCACGACGTGAGCGTGAGGAACCGGGTTCGGGTAAACGTCTGCGGCAATCAGACCGGCAACGTGCGCCATATCCACGAACAGATATGCACCGATGCTGTCAGCGATTTCACGCATTTTTGCCCAGTCAACCACGCCAGAGTATGCAGAGAAGCCACCGATGATCATCTTCGGTTTGTGGGTCTGAGCCAGCTTCGCCATCTCTTCGTAGTCAATTTTACCTGACTCATCAATACCATAAGGCACGATGTTGTACAGTTTGCCAGAGAAGTTAACCGGGGAACCGTGAGTCAGGTGACCGCCTTGCGCCAGGTTCATACCCAGAACGGTATCACCCGGTTGCAGCAGCGCGGTGTAAACCGCGAAGTTAGCCTGGGAGCCTGAGTGCGGCTGCACGTTAGCGTAGTCTGCACCAAACAGCGCTTTTGCGCGGTCGATAGCCAGTTGCTCAACGATATCAACGTATTCGCAACCGCCGTAGTAGCGCTTGCCCGGGTAACCTTCAGCATATTTGTTGGTCAGCTGAGAACCCTGCGCCTGCATAACGCGCGGGCTGGTGTAGTTCTCGGAGGCGATCAGTTCGATGTGCTCTTCCTGACGTACTTTTTCCTGCTCCATAGCCTGCCACAGTTCGGCATCATAATCGGCAATGTTCATTTCACGCTTTAACATCCGCATCTCCTGACTCAGCTAACAATAAAATTTTGGCCTGAAAAGGCAGTCCTGTTGGACGACGGGCAACAGTATAACTGATTAGTTCTGTGATAACAGGTCTTGACAAACGATTTTACGCAAACGTTTTCCTCCACGCCACGCAAGGGTTTGAGGAATAAAGCTCTAACTATTTTCAACGGATTTCTTTTCAGGTTTGTGATGCATATTTTTCACGATGCAAAGAACCATTTACAACGCAGGGGTACTTTCTATAAGATGCATTTAAAATACATCATTAAAGTAACATCTAAAGGACGCGCTCATGCTCGACGCTCAAACCATCGCTACTGTTAAGGCTACTATTCCCCTGCTGGTTGAAACCGGCCCTAAACTCACCGCCCATTTCTACGATCGTATGTTTACGCATAACCCGGAGCTCAAAGAGATTTTCAACATGAGCAACCAGCGTAACGGCGATCAGCGCGAAGCGTTGTTTAACGCTATCGCCGCATATGCCAGCAATATTGAAAACCTGGCGGCGCTGCTGCCTGCGGTAGAGAAAATTGCGCAGAAACATACCAGCTTCCAGATCAAGCCAGAGCAATACAACATCGTTGGCGGTCACCTGCTGGCAACGCTCGATGAGATGTTCAGCCCGGGTCAGGAAGTGCTGGACGCCTGGGGTAAAGCCTACGGCGTACTGGCAGGTGTCTTTATTAACCGCGAAGCGCAGATCTACAGCGAAAACGCCAGTAAAAATGGCGGCTGGGAAGGCACTCGCGCATTCCGTATTGTCGAAAAAATGCCACGCAGCGCACTGATTACCAGCTTCGAATTCGAACCTGTGGATGGCCAACCAGTGGCAGATTATCAGCCGGGTCAGTATCTGGGCGTGTGGCTGAAACCAGAAGGTTTCCCACACCAGGAGATCCGCCAGTACTCTCTGACTCGTAAGCCTGACGGTAAAGGCTACCGCATTGCCGTGAAACGCGAAGATGGCGGTCAGGTTTCCAGCTGGCTGCATAACAACGCCAGCGTGGGTGATGTGGTGCATCTGGCCGCGCCTGCGGGTGATTTCTTTATGGCCGTTGACGCCAATACCCCGGTTACGCTGATTTCCGCAGGTGTTGGTCAAACACCAATGCTGGCGATGCTGGATACGCTGGCGAAAGCGAGCCACAGCGCGCAGGTGAACTGGTTCCACGCCGCAGAAAATGGTGACGTTCATGCGTTTGCGGATGAAGTGAAAACGCTGGCGGCAGATCTGCCACGCTTTAGCGCGCACACCTGGTATCGCCTGCCAACTGAAGCCGATCGCGCGGCTGCTCGCTTCGACAGCGAAGGTTTGATTGATTTAAGCCAGCATGAAGGGGCGTTCAGCGCACCGGATATGCAGTTCTATGTGTGTGGCCCGGTGGCATTTATGCAGTATGCGGCGAAGCAGTTGGTTGAGCTGGGTGTGAATAAAGACAGCATTCATTATGAGTGCTTCGGCCCGCATAAGGTGCTGTAATCGCCCGGCGGCGCTGTATTTGCACGGGCCTGTGAGAGGTATTGCAGGCCGGGTAAGCGCAGCGCCACCCGGCAAGAAAATTAAATCGCCGCGTCGTCTTCTTCACCGGTACGGATACGGATCACGCGCGCCACGTCAAAGACGAAAATTTTACCGTCGCCAATTTTGCCCGTCTGCGCCGTGCGGATAATGGTATCCACACACGTATCCACGATGTCATCGCTCACCACGATTTCGATTTTCACTTTTGGCAGAAAGTCCACCATGTACTCCGCACCACGGTACAGTTCGGTGTGGCCTTTCTGGCGACCAAAACCTTTCACTTCTGTTACGGTCATCCCGGTGATGCCGACTTCAGCCAGCGCTTCACGTACATCATCCAGTTTGAAAGGTTTAATAATCGCATCAATCTTTTTCATGGTGGGTCCTTAAACTCTTGCCAGTAAGCTGCCTCGTAATCGGTTGCTCACAGTATCATATTCATTCGGTTTTTGCGGTACTACTCTTTAAAATCGTTTGCTTCCAGCTCGTGTCGCGACAGCAGTTTGTAGAATTCGGTGCGGTTACGCCCCGCCATTCGCGCCGCGTGGGTCACGTTGCCTTTGGTAATTTGCAGCAGCTTACGCAAATAGTTCAGCTCGAACTGGTTACGCGCTTCTGCAAAGGTCGGCAATGCCGTATTTTCCCCTTCAAGCGCCTGCTCCACCAGCGCATCGCTGATCACCGGCGACGAAGTGAGCGCCACACACTGCTCGATAACGTTGACCAACTGGCGCACGTTTCCCGGCCAGCTGGCGGTCATCAGGCGCTTCATGGCATCGGTAGAAAAAGCACGCACGAAGGGTTTATGACGATCGGCAGACTGGCGCAGTAAATGGTTAGCCAGCAGCGGAATATCTTCCGCACGTTCGGCAAGCGCGGGGATTTTCAGGTTCACGACGTTCAGACGGTAGTAAAGGTCTTCACGGAACTCGTTACGCGCCATCACTTTCGGCAAATCACGGTGCGTCGCTGAAATGATACGCACGTTGATGTCGATATCGCGGTTACTGCCGAGCGGGCGCACTTTACGCTCCTGCAACACGCGCAACAGTTTGACCTGTAACGGCGCAGGCATATCACCAATTTCGTCAAGAAATAGCGTGCCGCCTTCTGCGGCCTGGAACAGCCCTTCCCTGCTACTCACCGCACCGGTAAAGGCCCCGCGCGCATGACCAAACAGCTCAGACTCCAGCAGCTGTTCCGGCAGTGCGCCACAGTTAATGGCGATAAAAGCGTTTTTACTGCGCGGGCTGGCATTGTGGATGGCCTGCGCCAGGATCTCTTTCCCGGTTCCGCTCTGGCCATTAATCAGCACGCTGACGTCAGACTGCGCCACCATCCGTGCCTGTTCGAGCAGGCGTAACATAACGGGGCTGCGGGTCACGATAGATTCCCGCCATGCTTCATCACCAGAAGGTGCGGAGTGTTCAAGCGCGCTGTCGATGGCTTTATAAAGCGCGTCTTTATCGACGGGTTTGGTCAGAAAACTGAATACGCCCTGCTGCGTGGCAGCGACCGCATCGGGGATAGAGCCGTGAGCGGTGAGGATGATAACTGGCATCCCTGGCTGCTGCTTCTGGATCTCCGCAAACAGCTGCATCCCGTCCATCTCGTCCATGCGCAAATCGCTAATCACCAGGTCTATCTTTTCGCGACTGAGCACTTTCAGCCCTTCCTGCCCGCTTTCGGCGGTGACCACGCTATAGCCTTCGCTGACCAGACGCATTCCCAGCAGTTTTAACAATCCAGGGTCGTCGTCCACCAGCAAGAGATGGGCAGGTTTGCGGCTTGTCATGGCTTCACATCCTCTTGTTTCTGCGTGTCGCTATCCTGATCTTGCGAGGTGGATGGTGAACTCCCCTTTGATCCATCCGGCAGATAGTTGCTCGCCGGTTTACGCGTCGAAAGCTGTCTTTCTATATCGGTCAGGTTTTCAAGTTTGCGCGTGGTGGTATCAAGCTGGGCGCGTAAGTAATCCTGCTGCTGGCGAAGCGTATCAAGTTCAGCATCGCTGGACTGCTGCAATTTGCTGTAGCGAGAGCGCTCCTCGGCCAGCTGAAGTTGCTGTACCTGCCCGTCCCGCCAGAGCTGATACACCGGGCGCACCTGCGCCGGAATGCTTGCCGCCAGCCCGTCCAGGCGTGAGGTATTTGCACGACGTTCAACAGGTGTAATTTTGGCATCAGCCAGTAAAATGGCGCGTTTAAACGCGTCCTGCCAGGTGTCATCGTCCCACATCGCCGCCCGCGCTCGCGCGGTTGTCGGCGCAAGGCGCTGCGAGCAATCTATGCCACGCAACCAGAACAGCGGGTTTGCTTCAACGTCATGCCCCGATAAATTCCAGATATCGTCGCATCCCGTTGTCAGAAAATCGGCCAGCTGATTCTCTGGCCATCTGGCATCCTGTTTATCATTGATGGCACTCGTTGGTGCATGGGAAACGCAGCCAGCCAGCAGAAGACATGGCAGACCCAGGCGTAATTTTTTGCTGGAAAACACCGCGCGCACTGCGCGGAAAAAGACGTGTGACATACTCACCAGACATAGATTCATTGTATTGATTTTTCCGGCCCAAGAGGCAGTCCGATACGAAAGCACACATCCGAGCGTTCGTCACTGGCGATATTGAGCTCACCCTGCATTCGCCGTATGCAGTCGCGGGCAATACTCAACCCCAGACCACTTCCTTTAACCGCACCTTTTCGCTGATGACTCCCCTGGAAGAAGGGTTCGAAAATCATCGCTTTTTCGTCATCAGGGATTGGGGTTCCCGTATTAGCTACGTCAATAAACACGCGCGAGCCATTGGTATAACTACGGATATAAATGTTACCGGATTCAGTACCATAGTGCACCGCATTGGAATAAAGATTATCCAGTACGCTCATTAACAACATCGGCTCTGCAAAACAGACTGACTCACCAAGTTCCACGTTGGTATGCATCATTTTAGCTCTTGCTGGCAGGCTATGTGCGGAGATAACCATATCTACCAGCGGCGCTATCGCGACTTTTTCCAGAACCACTGCGCCATCAGCCAGTTTGCGGTTGTAATCCAGCAGTTGCTCGATGAGCTTTTGCAAATTACGGCTGCTGGCATCCAGGATTTCGACAATCTCTTTTTGTTCGACGGTTAATGGCCCTGCCACTTCGTCAGCCAGCAACTCTGTGCCTTCACGCATACTGGCGAGCGGCGTTTTCAGCTCATGAGAGATATGGCGTAAAAATTGATGACGCTGAGATTCGAGCCATGCCAGACGCTCGGAGAGCCAGATGATCCGTTGCCCGACCGAGCGTAATTCACGCGGTCCCTTAAAAGCGACCGTATCACCCAGCGATTTCCCCTCGCCAAGGCGATTGATCATCCGCTGGATCCCTTTCACCGGGCCGATGATCATGCGGGTAAACAGCAATACCAGCCCCAGGCTGACCAAAAACAGCACCAGCGCCTGCCATCCAAAGAACTGACCTCGTTCGGCAATCTCTTGTTGCAGCTGCTGCCCACGGGAATAAATCACCGTTCGTGTCGCCTGAACCATGTCCGTGTTGGCGCTGGCAAAGGCCTCAAGGCGCGCGGCGGCAGAAGCTGCCGGGCCACTGTTGTGACACTGAAGCTGAGCCAGATCGTTAAGATCCTGACGCAGCGCCTGATACAGTTTGTCGTCAGGCAGGACACCTGCATGGGCATCCAGCATTTCGCTGTAGCGCTTACGCTGATTTTGATACACCTTTTCCAGTGTGCGATCGTCCAGAACGCAGTACTGACGATAGCTACGCTCCATCTCCAGCGCAGCATTCGTCATCGCTTCACTGCGTCTTGCATCAATCAGAGTAGTACGGTTGGTTAACGCAGCCTGAGCACTTAGTGCATTCAGGCTTTGCCATGCCTGCCACGCCAGCACCAGCAGAGGCAGCAGGATCAGCAAAAACGCCATCATCACGAGTTGTCGTAAGGAACGAGGGAAAACAGGCCAGCGTTTCAACACATTACTCTCTTCATGTTGGTTTCAGGAGAGCGTAACTGAGTCTGCCCTTCAGATACAACAAAGCCGGGTAAAAACCCGGCTTTGTTATGGAATGAGGCGGTGCCTAACTCGACGTTACGCCCTGGCCTGATAAGCAATGCTTTTATCAGTAGTTGGACGGCAGGCACCTTTTTGTGCGTCATTCGAAGTTTATGTAGCACGTCCCGAAGGGGCTGACATAAGAGGGTGAATGAGCCACTGGTTATTATTATGCAACAGCCGTGCCATAATGCAAAACAATTATTTATCTATATGATACTTAACGATTTTCAAGGTTAAATATATTAATTGGTTGTTGAATGATTTTCACCCTAAGTGTCGCTAAATAGCAACACGTTATCAGAAACTCAGCCAGCCTTAGATAAATCAATAACTTAAATGTCGCCATTTGGCGACATTACAAATAGCGGATTGTCGCGGTTTTGCGACAGGCATAAAAAAGCCCGGTCGCAAATCGCTGACCGGGCTTTTAAGGGCAATCGTTAATGATTAGCCAAGCTGTTTACGCGCATTGCGGAAAATACGCATCCACGGGCTGTCTTCACCCCAGTTTTCCGGGTGCCACGAGTTGCTCACCGTGCGGAATACGCGTTCCGGGTGCGGCATCATGATGGTCACACGGCCGTTTTCCGTGGTGACAGCGGTGATACCGTTCGCTGAGCCGTTCGGGTTAGCCGGATAGGTTTGCGTGACTTTGCCGAAGTTATCGACGAAGCGCAGTGCCACCAGACCTTTGCTTTCCAGCTCGGCAAGGTGTGCCGCGTTACGCACTTCGATTTGTCCTTCACCGTGAGAAACCGCAATTGGCATCTGCGAGCCCACCATTCCCTGCAACAGCAGAGACGGGCTTTGCGTGACTTCTACCAGGCTGAAACGCGCTTCGAATCGGTCGGACTGGTTACGCACAAAGCGCGGCCAGGCTTCGCTACCCGGGATCAGTTCACGCAGGTTAGACATCATCTGGCAGCCGTTACACACACCCAGCGCCAGCGTCTGCGGACGGTGGAAGAAGGTTTCGAATTCGTCACGCACACGATTGTTGAACAGAATGGATTTCGCCCAGCCTTCACCCGCGCCCAGCACGTCACCGTAAGAGAAGCCGCCGCACGCGACCAGCGCCTGGAAATCTTCCAGACCGGTACGTCCTGCCAGCAGGTCACTCATGTGCACGTCGATGGCATCAAAGCCTGCACGGTGGAAGGCTGCCGCCATCTCAACGTGGGAGTTAACACCCTGCTCACGCAGTACGGCCACTTTCGGACGCGCACCCGTTGCGATGTACGGTGCGGCGATGTCTTCGTTGATGTCGAAGGAGAGCTTCACGTTCAGGCCAGGATCGTTGTCGTTGGCTTTCGCGTCGTGTTCCTGATCGGCACATTCCGGGTTGTCACGCAGGCGCTGCATCTGCCAGGTGGTTTCTGCCCACCACATGCGCAGGGTAGTGCGGCTTTCGCTGAACACCGCGTGGCCATCAGCTTCAATCACGAAGCGGTCGCCCTGCACGGCTTTACCCAGATAGTGCACGCAGTCGGCCAGGCCGTGCTGTGCAAGTACGGCTTCAACGGCGTCGCGATCCGCGGCACGAACCTGAATGACCGCGCCCAGCTCTTCGTTGAACAGCGCTGCCAGTCGGTCTTCACCCAGCGTGGCAATGTTTGCTTCCACGCCGCAGTGACCGGTAAAGGCCATTTCTGCCAGGGTAACCAGCAGGCCGCCGTCTGAACGGTCGTGGTAGGCCAGCAGTTTGCGCTGAGCGACCAGCGCCTGAATGGCGTCGTAGAAACCTTTTAACTGCGCCACGTCGCGTACATCGGCAGGTTTGTCACCAAGCTGACGGTAAACCTGTGCCAGCGCGGTTGCGCCAAGCGCGTTGTGGCCTTTACCCAGGTCAATCAGCAGCAGGGCGTTGTCTTCGGTCGCCAGCTGCGGGGTGATGGTATGACGCACATCTTCCACGCGGGCAAATGCAGTGATAACCAGCGACAGCGGAGAGGTCATCTCGCGCTGCTCGTTGCCTTCCTGCCAGCGGGTTTTCATCGACATGGAATCTTTACCCACCGGAATGGTCAGGCCGAGCGCAGGACACAGCTCTTCACCTACCGCTTTCACCGCTTCATACAGACCCGCATCTTCACCCGGGTGGCCAGCAGCAGCCATCCAGTTAGCAGACAATTTGATACGCTTGATGTCGCCAATCTGGGTTGCCGCGATGTTGGTCAGCGCTTCACCCACCGCCAGACGGGCAGATGCTGCGAAGTCCAGCAGCGCCACCGGCGTACGTTCACCCAGCGCCATTGCTTCACCGTAGTAGCTGTCGAGGCTCGCGGTAGTCACGGCGCAGTTCGCCACCGGGATCTGCCACGGACCAACCATCTGATCGCGCGACACCATACCGGTTACGGTACGGTCGCCGATGGTAACCAGGAAGGTTTTCTCTGCCACAGCCGGCAGGTGCAGAACGCGGTTTACCGCTTCGGCAACGGTAATATCCTGACGATCCAGCGCTTTGCCTGCCGCTTTACGGGTCTGCACGTCGCGAGTCATCTTCGGCGTTTTGCCGAGCAGCACGTCCAGCGGCAGATCGATTGGCTGATTGTCGAAGTGAGTGTCGCTTAATGAGAGGTGCTGCTCTTCGGTAGCTTCACCGATAACGGCATAAGGTGCACGCTCGCGGCGGCACAGCTCGTCAAACAGTGGCAGCTGGTCGGCGGCAACCGCCAGCACGTAGCGTTCCTGGGATTCGTTACACCAGATTTCCAGTGGGCTCATGCCTGGCTCATCGCTCAGGATGTCACGCAGGTTAAAGCGGCCGCCACGACCACCGTCGCTTACCAGCTCTGGCATGGCGTTAGAAAGACCGCCCGCACCCACGTCATGAATAAAGAGGATTGGGTTAGCATCGCCAAGCTGCCAGCAGCGATCGATCACTTCCTGGCAACGACGTTCCATTTCCGGGTTGTCGCGTTGTACAGAAGCGAAGTCGAGATCTGCATCAGACTGACCGGATGCCATTGAAGAGGCCGCACCGCCGCCCAGGCCGATGTTCATTGCCGGGCCACCCAGTACGATCAGCTTCGCACCGACGACGATCTCACCTTTCTGCACGTGATCGGCACGAATATTACCGATGCCGCCGGCCAGCATGATCGGTTTGTGGTAGCCACGCAGCTCTTCGCCGTTGTGGCTGTCCACTTTCTCTTCGTAGGTACGGAAGTAACCGTTCAGTGCCGGACGACCAAATTCGTTGTTGAATGCTGCGCCGCCCAGCGGGCCTTCGGTCATGATATCCAGCGCGGTCACAATGCGCTCTGGCTTACCGAAATCTTCTTCCCACGGCTGTTCAAAGCCCGGGATACGCAGGTTGGAAACAGAGAAGCCCACCAGACCGGCTTTCGGTTTTGCACCACGTCCGGTTGCGCCTTCATCGCGGATTTCACCGCCAGAGCCGGTTGCCGCACCCGGCCACGGAGAGATCGCCGTCGGGTGGTTGTGGGTTTCAACTTTCATCAGGATATGCGCAGGCTCCTGGTGGAAGTCATAGCGCCCTGCTTCGCGATCGGCAAAGAAGCGGCCCACCTCGGAACCTTCCATCACCGCGGCGTTGTCTTTATAGGCAGACAGCACGTGGTCAGGGGTTTGTTCCATGGTGTTTTTGATCATTTTGAACAGCGACTTCGGCTGTTGTTCGCCGTCGATGACCCAGTCGGCGTTGAAGATTTTGTGGCGGCAGTGCTCGGAGTTAGCCTGCGCGAACATGTAGAGTTCGATGTCGTTCGGGTTACGGTTCAGCTTAACGAACGCGTCCTGCAGGTAATCAATCTCATCTTCTGCCAGTGCCAGGCCGAGACGCAGGTTGGCGTCAATCAGCGCCTGACGGCCCTGCCCCAGCAGGTCTACGCTCTGAACGGGTGCAGGCTGATGGTGAGAGAAGAGCTTCTGCGCGTCGTCCAGAGAGGTAAACACACTCTCCATCATGCGATCGTGCAGTTCAGCGGAAACGGCCTGCCATTGTTCGGCCGTCAGCGTAGAGGCTTCCACATAGTACGCCACACCGCGTTCCAGACGGTTAATCTGGTTCAGGCCGCAGTTGTGGGCAATGTCGGTGGCTTTGGAAGACCAGGGGGAGATGGTTCCAGGGCGAGGCGTAGCCAGGATTAATTTGCCGGTTGGCGTATGGCTGCTCAGACTTGGGCCATACTTGAGCAGGCGTTCCAGCTGTACTCGCTCCTCTGCATTCAGGGGTGCATTCAGGTCAGCAAAATGGACATACTCAGCGTAAATATTGCTTACCGGAAGGTCGGCTGCCTGAAAACGTGCCAGCAGTTTGTTGATACGGAAGGCAGACAGTGCAGGCGAACCACGCAGAATTTCCATCATAAGTCTCTCGTCTTCGAAGCGCCGGGGCGCTTACAGTGTGCGCAAGGGGGAAAACGGGCGTCATTATAGAGAATCCTGAGCGCCGACGAAACCGTTTGCGTCGAAATAAAATCTTCGGAGACATTTAACAATAGATGTGACCTGTCTCTCTAATTTGTTGCCAACTGGCGTAAGTTTGCGCAAAATGCCGCACATTCAATGACAAACCTTATTCTTAACATGGCTACAGCACACTGAGGCATCCGGCGTCGCAGAGAATTAACTAATTGAAAAAATTAAAGATTAATTATCTGCTCATCGGCATAGTTACCTTGCTGCTGGCAGTGGCCCTCTGGCCTTCTATCCCCTGGTTCGGCAAAGCCGAAAACCGTATCGCCGCGATCAAAGAGCGGGGAGAGTTGCGCGTCAGTACCCTGAGCTCCCCGCTGATTTACGGCGACATCAACGGTAAAACCATTGGCCTGGATTATGAACTGGCCCAGCAGTTCGCCGATTACCTCGGCGTGAAGCTCAAAATTACCGTTCGCCAGAATATCAGCCAGCTGTTCGATGACCTGGATAACGACGATGCCGATATTCTGGCCGCCGGGCTGGTGTATAACAGTGAACGCAGCAAGAACTATCAACCCGGACCAACCTACTATTCGGTTTCGCAGCAGCTGGTTTACCGCGTTGGAAACCCGCGCCCGCGTTCGCTTGCGACTATTAATGAGCAGCAGCTCGCTATCGCCCCGGGCCATGTGGTGATTGACGATCTGCGCACACTCAAAGAAAAGAAATACCCGGACCTCAGCTGGACGGTAGATCCAAAGCTTGGCACCACCGCGCTGCTGGAGCAGGTTAAGGACAAAAAGCTGGCATACACCATTGCTGACTCCGTGGCCATCAGCCTTTTCCAGCGCGTACATCCGGAAATCGCCGTGGCGCTTGATGTGACCGATGAACAGCCTGTCACCTGGTTTAGCCAGTTGGATGACGACCAAACCCTGTCCGCTGCGATGCTCGATTTCTTTAATTCGATCAATGAAGACGGGACCCTGGCTCGTCTGGAAGAGAAGTATCTGGGTCACGGTGAAGACTTTGATTACGTCGATACCCGTAGTTTTCTGCGTGCGGTAGATAGCGTGCTGCCGGACCTGCAACCCTTATTCGAGAAGTACGCCCAGGAGATTGACTGGCGGCTGCTGGCGGCGATTTCTTATCAGGAATCCCACTGGGACACTCAGGCCACCTCCCCGACGGGCGTGCGTGGTTTAATGATGCTAACCAAAAATACCGCGCAGAGCCTTGGCATTAGCGACCGGACCGATGCGGAACAGAGCATCAGCGGTGGTGCGCAGTATTTGCAGGATATGATGACTAAAGTGCCTGAGACGGTGCCGGAAGAAGAACGTATCTGGTTTGCGCTGGCGGCCTATAACATGGGCTACGCGCATATGCTTGATGCGCGCGCGCTGACGGCAAAAACAAAAGGCAACCCCGATAGCTGGTCAGATGTAAAACAGCGGCTGCCTTTACTGAGCCAAAAACCCTGGTACAACAAGCTGACCTATGGTTACGCGCGTGGGCATGAGGCTTACGCCTATGTGGAAAATATCCGTAAGTACCAGATTAGCCTGGTAGGTTATCTGCTTGAAAAAGAAAAAGAAGCAGTAGAAGCGAAACAGCTGGCGCAGAGCTATCCGGTGGTATTACCGAACGAAGTTAATCGTCCGACGGCTTCAATTCTGCCTTTTGTTGCTTTTTCTGCTGCCGGCGCATTCGAAAGAAGTCACTTAGTAGCCCCGAACACTCTGGTGCAAGCACCCCGCCGATAGTCTTGACCTGATGATTCATGCCCGGATGGCCAAGCACATCCATCAGTGAACCTGCCGCACCGGTTTTTTCATCCCGTGCGCCAAAGACCAGCGTGCCAATACGGCTGTGCACCATTGCCCCTGAGCACATAACACAGGGCTCAAGGGTGACATACAGTGTGGTATCCAGCAGACGGTAGTTTTGCAGCACCAGCCCACCCTGACGTAACGCCATGATTTCAGCATGAGCCGTGGGATCGTGGCGGCCAATAGGACGGTTCCACCCTTCTCCAATCACCTGGTTGTTATGAACAAGAACCGCACCCACGGGCACTTCGCCCTCTTCCCAGGCGCGTTGGGCCAGCGTCAGCGCGTGGCGCATCCAGTATTCATGATTGTGTTCGGGATTGGACAACGGTAGATACTCCAGTCTAAAGCGGGCGGCATTATACACACCCCTTCCGGATAAGACTATTCGAGTTGCTGAAGTTCACCAGCCGGGGTGACGCGCCAGCGGTGCTGGCAGAAATAGAGCAGCGGGTTATCCTGCTTGCTGTCGCTATAGCCGCTGTAGAGGCGAAGCGGCGTGCCGATCCGCTTTTCTAACTGCGCCACCTTCTCGTGCCCCAGGCAGCGTATTGTCAGCACCCAGCCGCCGTAACCGCGGGCAATTTGAGTGGCGATAAGATTGACCCGTGGTAGCCAGGGTGTGTCGACGTAAACCTGTTCCACCAGCGACTGCGGGGAGCCGGTAATCAGCCAGATATCCGCATCATTTTCAGCGAGGTAATTGGTCAGCCTTTCTTGTACAACCGGAAACGCGGTCACATGACCGCGAAACCAGTGGGCAAAATCCTGTTCGAGCTGTTTCAGCCGTGCTTCACGGTGGCCGAATGTGCAGCCCCACAACAACAGGCTCATCGGCCAGCGAGCGGCACGCCCCTTGATCAGCAATCCCAGGCCAACAACCGGTAAGAGTGGCAGTACGAGCAATGCATTCAGTGGCTGACGCCGTAGCAGGTAACGCATAAACGTACCAAACATATCCTGCTGATGCAGCGTTCCGTCCAGGTCAAAAAAGACAACGCGACGCTCGTGATTAGCCAAACCTTACTCCTCTGGATCGTTGAATCCTAACAGCCAGGTAAACAAGAACCCGGCGATCACCGCTACCAGATAGCCTAACAGATAGAGCATGACTTTTCCGGTCACGATGGTTAACGCCAGCGGCAAACCGGAAATGCCAAAGGTGATCACCGTTGCCACTTTCCAGTAGCTGATGAGCGCGCCCCCTACTGCACCACCCAGACATGCCCCGAGGAAAGGCTTCCCAAGCGGTAGGGTTACACCAAAGATCAGCGGCTCGCCAATGCCCAGTAATCCGACCGGCAGCGCCCCTTTAATCACCTTCTTCAGACGTGTATTGCGGGTCTTCATTAGCACCGCAATGGCCGCGCCGACCTGCCCGACGCCCGCCATCGACAGGATCGGCAGCAAAGCGTTATAACCATGCGCCTGAACCAGCTCAACATGGATGGGCACCAGTCCCTGATGCAAACCGGTTAACACCAGCGGCAGGAAGGTCCCCGACAATATTGCGCCCACCAGTAAACCACCCCGGTCGATAGCCAAAGAGGCGCCGTGGGCGATGGCCTCTGAGATCCAGCCACCGAGCGGTTGCAGCGCAACAATCGCCACGCTGCCAGTAATTAAGGTGGTGAGCAGTGGATTGAGGATAAGTTCAATCGAGCCTGGCAGCAGGGTGCGCAACTTTTTCTCAATCCAGCACATCAGGATGACCACCAGCAGCACGGCGATAACGCCGCCGCGCCCGGGCTGGAGCGCCTCGCCAAACAGGGTAATCTGCGCCAGCTGCGGACTGGAGAGGATCCCGGCCATTACGCCACCCATTGCCAGCGAGCCACCAAATACTTTTGCGGTATTGACCCCCACCAGAATATTCATGATAGCGAAGACGGCGCTGCCGAAAATGCCCAGAATACCCAGTAAGTTTGGATAGTGGGTGGCAAAGTCCCCCACGATGTCCGGGCGCTTGAGGATATTGATGATCCCGGTAATCAAGCCAGAGGCAATAAAGGCCGGAATAAGTGGAATAAAGACGTTTGCCAGCTGTCGCAGCGCATCGCTCATTGGGGCTTTGTATTTTGCCTTTGCCTGCGCTTTGGTGCGTTCAGCATCGTCAAACGAGGCTGTTGCTTCCCCCCCCATCAGCGCACGCATGGCATCCACCACCTGTGCGGCTTTACCCGGGCCGACAATCAGCTGGTGCTGTTGCCCCTGTTTGACGTATCCGCTCACCCCGGAAAGCTGCTTCAGGCGTGGCAGGTCAAGCTGCCCGTCGTCATGCACCTCGACACGCACACGCGTCATGCAGTTTTCCAGACGCTGTATATTTTTCTCCCCGCCAATCCCTTGCAAAATACCGCTGGCGAGCGCTGCCGTTTTTTCCATACACGCCTCTTTTTTAGTTTTCTAAAGCCGCCCGTAAAAACCCATGATGCGTATCGAGTTTTGCTCTCGCAGCGGTTGCATCCAGCCCGCTTAAGATCATCAAAATGGCGGGTTTCACATCGTAATCCGTCTGTCTGAGGACGGATTCCGCCTCTTCGCGGGTTGCGCCTGTGGCTTCCACCACCATCCGGCAGGCCCGGTCTATAAGCTTGATATTGGTGGCTTTCATATCCACCATCAGGTTTTGGTATACCTTGCCAAACTTCACCATCGCGCCGGTTGAAATCATGTTGAGTACCAGCTTTTGTGCCGTGCCGGATTTCAGACGCGTAGAGCCGGTAAGCGCCTCAGGCCCGACGACCGGGGAAATGGCAATGGCAGCAACCTGTGCAATCGGTGAGCCCGGATTACACGAGATAGCGACCGTGGTGCAGCCAGTCTGGTTAGCATATTCCAGCCCGCCAATGACATACGGCGTGCGCCCGGAAGCCGCCAGCCCGACAACCAGATCCCGCTCATTCAGGTTCAGCGCTTTCAGGTCATCTCCCCCGAGCTGTTTGTTGTCTTCCGCACCCTCTACGGCTTTCAGAAGCGCGCCGGGGCCACCTGCGATGAGCCCAATAACCAACCCATGTGGTACGCCAAACGTCGGGGGACATTCAGAGGCATCGAGTACGCCAAGACGCCCGCTGGTTCCCGCCCCCATGTAGATGATGCGACCACCTGCTTTCAGAGCAGTAGCCGCCGCGTCGACAGCTTTTGCCACTTCGGGTAATGTCTCTTTCACTGCCTGCGCGACCAGCGTATCCTGTTGATTAAAACGGCTAACCAGCTCCAGCGTGGAGAGAGCATCCAGATCCATGGTTTGCGGATTGCGCGTTTCAGAAACAAGTAAGCCAAGATTCATCTTTTGTACCTCAGGAATTTTTAATTCATAATAATCACACTATAATGGAATATAAAATTCATTCAGGCGAGCAAATTTCTTTATTTGCAGCAGCAATCACATTTTCGCCAGGAGAACGTATGAACTGTTTAATTCGCATCCGCCAGCGTTACGCGGGTTTTGCCCAGAGCGACAAAAAACTGGCGGATTTCCTGCTTACGCAGCCCGACCACGCCCGCCATCTCAGTTCTCAGCAGCTGGCAAGCGAAGCCGGAGTGAGCCAGTCCAGCGTGGTGAAATTTGCCCAGAAGATTGGCTTTAAAGGTTTTCCGGCGTTAAAACTGGCCATCAGTGAAGCGCTGGTGAGTAACCCCAACCCGCAGTCTATGCCGGTTCACAACCAGATCCGCGGTGATGACCCGATGCGTCTTGTCGGTGAAAAACTGATCAAAGAGAATGTGGCGGCAATGCACGCCACGCTCGACGTCAACACTGAAGAGAAATTGCTGGAAAGCGTGGCGATGTTGCGTACCGCGCGGCGGATCATTTTGACCGGGATTGGCGCATCGGGTCTGGTGGCGCGTAACTTTGGGTGGAAGCTCACCAAAATCGGTTACAACGGCATTGTCGAGCTTGATATGCACGCCCTGCTTGCCACCGTGCAGGCGATGGAGCCTGACGACCTGCTGGTGGCTATCTCCTATTCCGGCGAGCGCCGCGAGATCAACATGGCCACCGATGAGACCCTGCGCGTGGGCGGTAAAGTACTGGCGATCACCGGTTTTACCCCTAATGCCCTGCAACAACGGGCAACGCGCTGTTTGTATACCATTGCGGAAGAGCAGGCTACGCGTAGCGCGGCTATCTCATCCACCAGCGCCCAGATGATGCTGACGGATCTTCTTTTTATGGCACTGGTTCAGCAGGATCTGGAGCACGCTCCGGAACGTATTCGGCACAGTGAGGAGCTGGTAAAAAAATTGGTTTGAACAGGGAATGCGCATATAATGCCCGCCCTGTTTGTGTTGTTTCTGAGAATTTCCTGATGGCGCTGTTAATCACCAAAAAATGCATCAATTGCGATATGTGCGAACCCGAATGCCCAAACGAGGCGATTTCGATGGGTGACAGCATTTATGAGATTAACAGCGACCGCTGCACGGAATGTATCGGCCACTACGAAACACCGACCTGCCAGAAAGTGTGCCCAATCCCCAATACGATCCTCAAAGATCCGGCACACGTTGAAAGCGAAGAACAGCTGTGGGATAAGTTTGTGCTGATGCACCACGCGGACAAACTTTAAGGGCCTGTCTCTAACTTTCGATAATTACCGTCGCACTGGCGTAGTGACGTTCATCCGCGATTGTCACGTGCATATGCGCCACGCCGAGTTTCTCGGCCAGCTTCTGTGCTTCGCCCCATAAACGCAGACGCGGTTTGCCCAGTTCATCGTTAAACACTTCAAACTGATTAAACGCCAGACCGTTGCGAATTCCCGTACCAAAGGCTTTGGCGGCCGCTTCTTTCACTGCAAAACGCTTTGCCAGAAAACGCACCGGCTGCTGGTGTGCTTCCCAGATGGCCCATTCGTTATCGCTTAACACGCGTCGAGCAAGGCGATCGCCACTACGGGCGATCACCGCTTCAATGCGGGCTATTTCGACGATATCCGTCCCTAAGCCCAGAATGGCCATTACTTGCGCGCTTCCAGCATCAGGCGTTTCATCTCAGATACCGCCTCTTTCAGACCGCTCATCACCGCACGGCCAATAATGGCGTGACCGATGTTCAGCTCATGCATTTCTGGCAATGCTGCGATGGCTTTGACGTTGTGATAAGTCAGGCCATGACCCGCGTTAACTTTAAGACCCAGACCTGCCGCATAGGTGGCAGCTTTGGCGATGCGCTCCAGCTCTTTAGCCTGAGTGGCATCGTCTTCGGCATCTGCATAGCAGCCGGTGTGGATTTCGATGTATGGCGCACCCACGTCAGCAGCGGCTTTAATCTGGTCGAAATCGGCGTCGATAAACAGCGAAACCAGAATCCCCGCGTCCGCCAGGCGCTTGCAGGCATCACGCATTTTGTCGAACTGACCTGCCACATCCAGCCCACCTTCAGTGGTCACTTCCTGACGTTTTTCCGGCACCAGGCAGCAGAAATGCGGTTTGGTGTCGCAGGCAATGGTCAGCATCTCTTCCGTAACAGCCATTTCCAGATTCATGCGGGTATCCAGCGTCTGACGCAGAATGCGTACGTCACGGTCGGTGATGTGGCGGCGGTCTTCACGCAGGTGAACGGTAATGCCGTCAGCGCCAGCCTGCTCAGCGATAAATGCCGCCTGAACCGGATCAGGATAAGCCGTGCCGCGCGCATTACGCAGCGTGGCAATGTGATCAATGTTGACGCCTAACAGTAATTCAGCCATGACAATCCTCGGTTTTCTTGTGTTTCTACGATCTAACGTTTCGGCATAAACTGCCTGAATAATTCGCGGCTCTTTAAGGGCTTGCCACCAAGATACGGCTTGAGTGCAATTCGGGTAAAGCGTTTTGCCGCGCGCAGGGTATCAGCATCAGGGAACTCGCGTTCATACAGCGCCCTGAGCTGCCGCCCGGTAAATGTACTGTTATCAATCACGATACTGGCGATAAAGCCCTTTTCCTCGCGATAGCGGTAGGTCATCGTGTCATCTACCTGCTCGCCGCTGCCTGCACAGTGCAGAAAATCCACGCCGTAGCCAAGATGCCCCAACAGCGCCAGTTCGAAACGGCGTAGTGCCGGTTCCGGCGTGCCAGTTGCGCCAGCAAGCGCCTGAATACAGTGCAGATAATCAAAGAAAAGTTCAGAGAAGCGGGTCTCATGTTCAAGAACGCGCGAGACGAGTTCATTGACATAAAGACCGCTGTAAAGCGTGATACCAGAAAGGGGGAGCGCCAGAGAGACGGCTTCAGCGCTGCGCAGGGTTTTCACTTCCCCTCGCCCACCAAAACGCACCAGCAGCGGAGTGAAAGGCTGTAATGCGCCTTTCAGATTAGAACGTTTGGAACGTGCGCCTTTAGCAACAAGACGCACGCGACCCGACTCTTCCGTGAAGACGTCCAGCATAAGGCTGGTTTCGCTCCAGGGACGACTATGCAGGACGAAGGCACGTTGCCATCCTTCCATCATACTCGTCGTCTTTGGTTATTGGTCTTCGCCGTAACCGAGGCTGCGCAGAGCACGCTCATCATCGGCCCAGCCAGATTTCACTTTCACCCACAGTTCCAGGTGAACCGGTGCTTCAAACATGTCCATCATGTCTTTACGGGCTTCAATACCGATGGTTTTGATCTTGGCACCTTTGTTACCAATCACCATCTTCTTCTGCCCTTCACGCTCAACGAGGATCAGGCCGTTGATGTCATAGCCACCGCGCTCATTACTCTGGAAACGTTCAATCTCAACGGTAACAGAATACGGCAGTTCCGCACCCAGGAAACGCATCAGCTTTTCACGGATGATTTCAGACGCCATAAAGCGCTGAGAGCGGTCTGTGACGTACTCTTCCGGGAAGTGATGAATCGCTTCTGGCAGATGCTTACGCACGATGCCGGCGATGGTATCGACGTTCAGACCGGTCTCTGCAGACAGCGGTACGATGTCGAGGAAATTCATCTGGCTACCCAGCCATTGCAGATGCGGTAGCAGGTCAGCTTTTTCCTGTACGTTGTCCACTTTGTTGACTGCCAGAATAACCGGCGTTTTGCCATCGCGCAGTTTGTTCAACACCATTTCGTCATCCGGCGTCCAGCGAGTGCCTTCCACAACGAAAATCACCAGCTCAACATCGCCAATCGAGCTGCTCGCGGCTTTGTTCATCAGGCGGTTGATGGCACGCTTCTCTTCCATGTGCAGGCCCGGGGTATCGACGTAAATCGCCTGATACGCGCCTTCAGTATGGATACCGACGATGCGGTGACGCGTGGTCTGCGCCTTACGAGAGGTGATAGAAATCTTCTGCCCAAGCAGATTATTCAACAGGGTGGATTTACCAACGTTCGGACGTCCGACGATGGCAATAAATCCGCAATAGGTTTTTTCTTCGCTCATTCCAGCTCCAGCATTTTTAACGCCTGTTCGGCGGCAGCCTGTTCAGCCTTGCGTCGGCTAGAACCTGTGCCAACCACCGGTTCACTCAGGCCACTGACCTGGCAATGGATGGTAAATTCCTGATCGTGCGCTTCGCCACGCACCTGCACCACCAGATAGGATGGCAGCGGGAGATGACGGCCCTGCAAATATTCCTGCAAGCGCGTTTTCGGATCTTTTTGTTTATCGCCCGGACTGATTTCGTCCAGACGTGTCTGATACCAGTTCAGGATCAGCTTTTCTACGGTCTGGATATCGCTGTCCAAGAAAACGCCACCGATTAATGCTTCGACCGTATCAGCGAGAATAGATTCACGGCGGAAACCACCGCTTTTCAACTCACCCGGCCCAAGACGCAGACATTCACCCAGTTCAAATTCGCGGGCGATTTCCGCGAGGGTGTTACCCCGTACCAGCGTGGCGCGCATCCGGCTCATATCACCTTCGTCCACACGCGGGAAACGGTGATAAAGCGCATTGGCGATCACATAACTTAAAATAGAGTCGCCAAGAAACTCAAGACGCTCGTTATGTTTGCTGCTGGCACTGCGATGGGTTAATGCCTGTTGCAACAACTCCTGATGATGAAAAGTGTAGCCCAGCTTCCGTTGAAGCCGATTAATTACGATGGGGTTCATGCGATACCAATAAATGAATGCGTCAAAAATGCAGCACACGAAACCGACCTGAGAAAACCAACGCGGTTTCGTGTGCCGTGGCACCCTTACAGGGCCAACCTTAAACTTCGGGGGAATATTCTATACACAACGACAGGGGATGTCGTTAGTTCGAAGAGATTTATCGCTTAAATAATTCACGTAGCCACTAATTCAAGTGGCTACGCGTTCAATTATTGAGAATTAATGGATCCCACCGATACGACTCAGGCGCACGCCAGTAGGCCATTCGCCTTCCTGCTTCTCAAAACTCATCCAGATAGCCGTCGCTTTACCCACCAGATTGGCTTCCGGTACAAAGCCCCAATAACGGCTGTCCGCTGAGTTATCGCGGTTGTCACCCATCATGAAGTAGTGTCCAGGAGGAACAATCCAGCTTGCCAGCTGCTGACCAGGTTGTTTGTAGTACATACCCAACTGATCCTGCGCAATCGGCACGGTCAGAATACGGTGTGTAACATCACCCAGCGTCTCTTTGCGCTCAACCAGACGAATGCCGTTATCTTTGCTTTCACCTTTCGGAACCTGGAAGAAACCGCTGGTCGCTTCACCGCCGTTACGGCGGGCAAAGGTCTGCACAAAATCGCTCGGCTCAACGTTTGAGTAAGTGATTGGCAGCGCGTTTTCACACGCCGTACCGGAGCTGCAACCTGGCTGTACGGTCACTTCTTTCGCCACCGGATCGTAAGAGACCCGGTCACCCGGCAGGCCTACCGCACGCTTGATGTAATCAAGACGCGGGTCTTCCGGATATTTAAAGACAACGATATCGCCGCGTTTCGGATGACCCGTTTCGATCAGCGTTTTCTGGTAGATAGGATCTTTAATGCCATAGGCAAACTTCTCTACCAGAATAAAATCACCGATCAACAGTGTTGGCATCATTGAACCAGACGGGATCTGGAAAGGTTCGTAAATGAACGAACGGACAACCAGAACAATCGCCAGCACCGGGAACACCGATGCACCAGTTTCCAGCCAGCCCGGTTTCGGGCCAACTTTCTTCAGGGTCTTCGCATCGAGCCCGTCGCCAGTAGTTGCCTGCGCGACAGCCTGACGTTCACGACGTTTTGGGGCGAAAATAAACTTATCCAGACACCACAACAGACCTGTCACCAGGGTAGCAATGACCAGGATCAGGGCAAACATGTTCGCCATGCCAACTCCTTAAGGGTTATTTGCCGTCTTTACCAACGTGAAGAATGGCAAGGAATGCTTCCTGCGGCAGCTCAACGTTACCGACCTGCTTCATACGTTTCTTACCGTCTTTCTGTTTCTGGAGCAGCTTTTTCTTACGGCTGACGTCACCGCCATAGCATTTAGCCAGAACGTTTTTACGCAGCTGTTTCACGGTAGAACGCGCGATAATATGGTTACCGATCGCGGCCTGGATCGCGATGTCGAATTGCTGACGCGGGATCAGCTCTTTCATCTTCTCAACCAGCTCACGGCCACGGTATGGCGCGTTGTCGTTGTGGGTGATCAGCGCCAGCGCATCAACACGTTCGCTGTTGATCAACACGTCCACACGTACCATGTTGGATGTCTGGAAGCGTTTGAAGTTGTAATCCAGCGACGCATAGCCGCGAGAGGTAGACTTCAGACGGTCGAAGAAGTCGAGCACCACTTCTGCCATCGGGATTTCGTAGGTCAGCGCAACCTGGTTACCGTGGTAAACCATGTTGGTCTGCACGCCACGCTTCTCGATACACAGGGTGATAACGTTGCCGAGGAACTCCTGCGGCAGCAGCATGTGACACTCTGCGATAGGTTCGCGCAGTTCATAAATATTGTTCAACGGCGGCAGCTTGGACGGGCTATCGACGTAAATCACTTCTTTCGACGTGGTTTCGACTTCATACACTACAGTCGGCGCCGTGGTGATCAGATCCAGATCGTATTCACGCTCCAGACGTTCCTGAATGATCTCCATGTGCAGCAGGCCGAGGAAGCCACAGCGGAAGCCGAAGCCCAGCGCTGTTGAGCTTTCTGGCTCATAGAACAGGGAAGCATCGTTAAGGCTCAGCTTGCCAAGCGCATCACGGAAGTTTTCGTAATCATCAGAGCTGACAGGGAACAGACCCGCGTATACCTGCGGTTTCACTTTTTTGAAGCCAGGCAGCGCTTTATCCGCCGGATTACGTGCCAGCGTCAGCGTATCGCCTACTGGCGCGCCGAGGATGTCTTTAATTGCACACACCAGCCAGCCTACCTCGCCGCATTTAAGCTCGGTACGGTCAACCTGTTTTGGCGTGAAGATACCCAGACGGTCAGCGTTATAGACCTGCCCGGTACTCATCACCTTAATTTTGTCACCTTTACGCATGGTGCCGTTTTTAATACGGACCAGTGACACAACGCCCAGGTAGTTATCAAACCAGGAGTCGATGATAAGCGCCTGTAATGGTGCATCCGGGTCACCTTCTGGCGCAGGAATATCACGCACCAGACGTTCCAGCACATCCGGGACACCCACGCCGGTTTTCGCCGAGCAGCGCACTGCATCGGTGGCATCGATACCGACGATGTCTTCAATCTCTTCGGCTACGCGCTCAGGATCGGCGGCAGGCAGGTCGATTTTGTTCAGAACCGGCACCACTTCGAGATCCATTTCCATCGCGGTGTAGCAGTTTGCCAGAGTCTGAGCTTCTACGCCCTGCCCGGCATCCACCACCAGCAGCGCGCCTTCACAGGCCGCCAGCGAGCGAGAAACTTCATAGGAGAAGTCAACGTGGCCCGGGGTGTCGATAAAGTTCAGTTGGTAGATTTCGCCATCAGCAGCCTTGTAATCGAGCGTTACACTCTGTGCTTTGATGGTAATACCACGTTCGCGTTCCAGGTCCATGGAGTCCAGAACCTGGGCTTCCATTTCACGATCAGACAGGCCACCGCAAATCTGGATAATACGGTCAGACAGCGTCGACTTACCGTGGTCAATGTGAGCAATGATCGAAAAGTTACGTATGTTCTTCATATAGTTAAATAATTATGCCTTACGAATTCCTGGAGGCCGCTGTTCTTAGCCTGACGTTTTTCAGTGCGAAAACGCAGCATTCTACACTACATCTCCGTAACCTGGAAATGCACTTAGAGCCAAGCATAGCGTGAAGAAACAGCGTTTTCTTATTAGAGATGTAAATAATGATAAAGCCCGGTGAAATCACCGGGCTTCAGAAGAGAGCGTTTCAACACGAAGCTGGTCTGGTGCCAACGCAACGTTCAGAATAACGGGCTGCCATTCTTCCCGTGCGGCAAGCTTATGAGAAAAGCCCCGGGCCAGTAAAAAGCCCCCAACGCCACCCAGTGCTGCCCCGCACATTGCGGCCAGGTCGGTGCCAAAAAGCATCTGGAACACACCGCCCATCACGAACAAACCCACCAGCGGGGAGAGGTAAACCAGCATGGCAGAAGTGAGCAAACTGCCTTCGGTGATACCCAGTTCGACTTTTTGCCCTTCCACCAGCGGTTGTTCACTTGGCACTGAGATGGTATGAGAAGTCTGCGGCCCAAGCTTGTTCAGCACGCGGCTTCCACAACCGGCTCTGGAAGCACAGCTGTTGCACGACGCTTTTACATCGCAGCTGACCAGCGCAATGCCATCCGACCACGAAATGACCGTGGCCCACTCTTTAATCATTGTGCTGCCTTGAATTTAATGCTGTCGGAAATGCGCTTCGCTGTTTGCGGCGGCAATTCACCCACAATCGTTATTTCTGCGTTATCTCGCACCGTGGTGCTGACAGTCCGGCGACCGGTACGCAGCATTTGCTCAGAACTGTTTGCCGTCGCACGGTTGATGTTAACCGAGAAACTGAACAACCCATCGGAGTAGAGTCGAGATTCCACCGGCGTTTCGATGGTCGGCAACTGACGGCGGCTGCTAGAAACTTCGCTAAAGCCCTGTGGGATCCAGGAAGGTACCCAGTTGAAATTAACTGAGTCGCCCGCAGGCACAGACAAAAGCGGTGGCAGGCTGGCTTTTGCCAGATTGAGCATACTGTTCCCGACCTGGTTGTTGACGGTGAAGGAGATAACCCGGAACTGTTCCAGGGTCTCGCCATCACGATCGAGCAGATCCACACGCATCGGCAGCTTAGTTTCTGCGTCAATCCAGACAATGTAGCTGTAACGTGTACCATCGCGCGCAACTACGCGGATCACCTCGCACAGACGATCGGCAATGCGCGTACGACCAACCGAGATAAAATCATAGAAAGGCGCAAGACGCTTAAAGTCTGTGTAGATAAGCGATGGGAGGGAATCAACGATGTAATCGCCATTAAGCGTGAAAGGCTCAAGACCAGGTTCGAAATAGCTGATTTCGTTACCGCGCTGAACAACTTCCCGACGCGGACCATCCATCTGTAAAAGCTGGGCAAGCGGCTGTTTATCAAGGCGGGCATGGCGATAGCGTAATGATTCTACACCCTGCTTATTGATGCTGATAAATGCCAACTCGTAATTGAGTGACTGGCTGGCCATATTCATTTGCTGCAACAACGCCCCGGATGAAACATCAGCCGAGGCGTTTGCACAGAAGAACAGGCTACCCGCCATCAGAGACATGGCGAACCAAAGTTGCTTCATTACTGCGATTGCGTTCCTAAAGTTTGGTTACCTGGCACCTGCACAGCGGCTTGCTGGGTTTGTGCCTGCTCAAACTGAAGCTGTTCAGAGTGCAGACGACGCTGCAACTCATAATCCTGCAACATCGCATTAATGCGACGGCGCTGCTCTTGTACCTGCTGTTGCTGACCGCCGCTTGCGGATGCATCTGCTGGTACGCCCAGGCTAACCGGGCTGGCTTTACCCATCATCGGCAGTGTATTAAACACTGGCGCTTCAGGCTGCTGATTGGCTTCAGACTGAGTATTATAGTGCTGGACGCCAACGATAACTGCAAGCGATACACATGCAGCCACACCCATTTGGGTAAGTTGACTGGCCCACGGGCGCACCTTTTGCCAGAACGGCATTTTCTGCCACTGGTGAGGCGCTGGTTGAGCTTCAGGAATCAGCGGTGTGGTCTGATGAACAGGCTCGTTCTCAATCGCCGCCATAACGCGTGCTGAGATATCGAAATGGAGAACCTCTTCGGTATCACCGCGCAGGGTGTCACGGATGAGATGATAACTCGCCCAGGTCTCTTGCATTTCGGGAGAATGAGACAGCTCGTTGAGCAGCTCACTATCCAGCGTTTCACCATCCATTAAAGCGGAAAGTTTTTCTTTCTGCATGCCTAATACCTTTTTCAGTATCCCGCTATCGTCAACGCCTGATAAGCGGTTGAACTTTATTATCAATAGCTTCTCGCGCACGGAAGATACGTGAACGTACCGTGCCGACCGGACAATCCATGATAGCGGCTATCTCTTCATAGCTCAGACCATCCAGCTCCCGTAACGTAATTGCCATGCGTAAATCTTCCGGGAGCGACTCGATCGTGCGAAAAACGATTTGTCTCAGTTCTTCTGACAACATTAAGTTCTCAGGGTTCGAAATTTCTTTCAATGCGCCGCCACTTTCGAAATTTTCGGCGTCGATTGCGTCCACATCACTGGAAGGTGGACGGCGGCCCTGAGCGACCAGATAATTCTTTGCTGTATTAACTGCAATACGATACAGCCAGGTATAAAAAGCACTATCTCCCCGGAAAGAATCCAGCGCACGATAGGCCTTAATAAAAGACTCTTGTACAACATCAGGGACGTCCCCTGACGGTACATAGCGGGAAACCAGACTCGCCACCTTATGCTGGTAGCGAACCACCAGAAGGTTAAAGGCTTTCTGATCTCCCTTCTGGACCCGTTCAACCAGGACCTGGTCCGTTAACTGCTCGCTCATCCGAGGTAATGTCTCCCCAAACCTAAATTCCACGCGTTATCGAAACGCCACTCTAAAAACACTGCACTTTTGAGCAAGCACCGACTTAGAGTGTCTGTTCTTCAATAAGTTCCGTAACACCTTTGTTTTTGTTCATCGCGCCGCAGACCGTTCATTTTCTATCATTATAAGTCCGTTCACGATACGTTCGCACTTTCTGCCTGTTTACCGTCAGAAGAGTAACGCAACACAGCCTTTATTTCACCACAAAATCTGAAGCTAACGATCTGCTTCGCAAAATATTTTCATACATTTACCCGCATTTAAGCCCTCACATAGAGTTTAGCCATTGCAACATCATTTAAAAAAAACGTGCGACATCTCGCATTCGGGTGCTATTCTGACCAAACAATGTTTAGTAAATTAAACAAACATCATGAACACAACACCAGAACTGACGTGTGACGTACTGATTATTGGCAGCGGCGCTGCAGGATTATCTTTGGCGCTTCGCCTGGCTAAAAATCAGAAAGTTATCGTATTGAGTAAAGGGCCAATGAGCGAAGGCTCAACCTTTTATGCACAAGGCGGTATTGCCGCCGTGTTTGATGAAACTGACAGCATCGCTTCCCATGTGGAAGATACGCTGATTGCCGGGGCGGGGATCGTGGATGCGCACGCCGCCGAATTTGTCGCCAGCAATGCACGCCACTGCGTTCAGTGGCTCATCGATCAGGGTGTGTTATTCGATACGCAGATCCAGCCAAACGGTGAAGAGAGTTATCACCTTACCCGTGAAGGTGGACACAGCCACCGCCGCATCCTCCACGCAGCGGATGCAACCGGTAAAGAAGTTGAAACCACGCTGGTCAGTAAAGCCCTGGGCCACCCGAACATTCAGGTACTGGAACGCAGCAATGCGGTCGACCTTATTATTTCCGATAAGATTGGACTGCCTGGTACGCGCCGCGTGGTGGGCGCCTGGGTCTGGAATCGCAATAAAGAGAAAGTCGAAACCTGCCAGGCGAAAGCCGTTGTGCTGGCAACAGGCGGCGCATCCAAAGTTTATCAATACACCACAAACCCGGATATCGCCTCAGGTGATGGCATTGCCATGGCCTGGCGCGCTGGCTGCCGGGTGGCGAACCTGGAATTTAACCAGTTCCATCCAACAGCCTTATTCCACCCGCAGGCGCGTAACTTCTTACTGACTGAAGCCCTGCGCGGCGAAGGTGCTTACCTGAAACGCCCGGATGGTTCGCGTTTTATGCCGGACTTTGATGCCAGAGGCGAACTCGCCCCACGTGATATCGTTGCGCGAGCCATCGACCACGAGATGAAACGTCTTGGTGTTGATTGTATGTATCTGGATATTAGCCATAAACCGGCTGATTTCATTCGCCAGCACTTCCCGATGATTTACGAAAAACTGCTGAGCCTGGGAATTGATCTCACCCGCGACCCGGTTCCTATTGTTCCCGCGGCACACTATACCTGTGGCGGCGTCATGGTTGACGATCACGGTCGTACCGACGTTGACGGCCTGTATGCCATTGGCGAAGTAAGCTACACAGGGTTGCATGGGGCAAACCGCATGGCGTCTAACTCGCTGCTCGAATGCCTGGTCTACGGGTGGTCAGCATCGGAAGATATTATTAAGCGGATGCCTTATGCACGCCCGACGGCGCACTTGCCGGCCTGGGACGAAAGCCGCGTTGAGAACCCGGATGAGCTGGTTGTCATCCAGCATAACTGGCACGAGTTAAGGCTATTTATGTGGGACTACGTGGGGATTGTCCGTACAACCAAGCGCCTTGAACGCGCTTTACGACGCATCACCATGCTGCAACAGGAAATCGACGAGTATTACGCAAACTTCCGCGTATCCAATAACCTGCTCGAATTGCGTAACCTGGTACAGGTAGCTGAACTGATTGTGCGCTGCGCCATGATGCGTAAAGAGAGCCGCGGATTGCACTACACTCTGGATTACCCGGATCAGTTGGCCGAATCAGGCCCGTCGGTACTCTCCCCGGGTGCTCACATAAACAAATAAAATGCCTGGGTCAGAGCAGTGTAATCTTCGGAATAACGCTGGTCTGACCCACGGATAACCATCCGGTCGTTAAAACACTCGCCCTCTTTTGGTGACAGTGCCAGTAACACCCGGTGGGGCAAGCGCCCTTCTGTATCTGAAATATCAGTTCGCAGACGCAAGTTCCAGCCGATTTCCCGCGCAATTTCAATAAAGGTATTACCGGTGTTTTCTGGCAATACGACGCAGAAAAAACCCTCTTCTGAAATCAACTCAGCGGCACTGGTTAATAACGCGCGGTGATCAAGCGAACCGGTGTAGCGGGCCTGTTCACGCTCGGGCGTGCCGCACTCTACGCCGGGTTCATAGTAAGGTGGGTTGCTGACGATAAGATCGTAACGCGCAGTCTGCTCTGGTGCCCAGACAAGTACATCGGCACATTCCACTTTTACACGTTCAGCCCAGGGGGATTCAGCGGCATTTTCACTTGCCTGCTCAGCGGCTTGTGCGTCAAGCTCAACGGCATCGATGGTGACATGTTGCTCGGTACGCTGCGCCAGCATCAGCGCCAGAAGTCCGCTTCCTGAACCAATATCGAGAATACGTTTAACGCCAGCAACAGGAGCCCAGGATCCAAGAAGGATCCCGTCTGTGCCGACTTTCATCGCACAGCGATCGTGAGCAATAAAGAACTGTTTAAATGTGAAACCATCGCGGCGCAATTGCGCTTTGAGTTGAGACATGTCAGGGCAACCTTCTAAGTGAAACTGGAGTAGCATAGGGGAAAGCGAAGTGGTCGCAAAGCGATATCCATACAAACAGATGAAGATTACAGCCGTAACGTCTATAATCAGCGCCCCACACAGAGGTAGAACATGACTGTAACGACTTTTTCCGAACTTGAACTCGATGAAAGCTTGCTCAATGCACTTGAGAGCAAAGGCTTTACACGCCCGACCGCCATTCAGGCCGCGGCCATTCCGCCTGCGCTTGAGGGCCGCGATGTGCTCGGTTCTGCGCCAACCGGCACGGGGAAAACAGCAGCCTACTTGCTGCCTGTCTTGCAGCATTTGCTCGATTTCCCCCGCAAAAAATCAGGCCCGCCGCGTATTTTGATCCTGACGCCTACTCGTGAACTGGCAATGCAGGTTGCCGAACACGCGCGTGAACTGGCTGCGAACACCCATCTTGATATCGCCACCATTACCGGCGGTGTTGCGTATATGAACCACGCTGAAGTGTTCAGTGAGAACCAGGACATCGTCGTGGCGACGACTGGCCGTCTCCTGCAGTACATTAAAGAAGAGAATTTCGACTGCCGTGCGGTTGAAACGCTGATCCTCGACGAAGCTGACCGCATGCTGGACATGGGCTTTGCGCAGGATATCGAACACATCGCGGGTGAAACGCGCTGGCGTAACCAGACCATGCTGTTCTCTGCCACCCTGGAAGGGGAAGCGATTAAAGACTTCGCAGAGCGCCTGTTGGAAGATCCGGTGGAGGTGTCTGCAACCCCTTCCACCCGTGAGCGTAAGAAGATCCACCAGTGGTACTACCGCGCAGATGATCTGGAACACAAGGTTGAGTTGCTCAAGCATTTGCTGAAGCAAGAAGACGCGACTCGCACCATCGTATTCGTGCGTAAGCGCGAGCGTGTGCACGAGCTGGCTGAAATGCTGCGTAATGCAGGGATCAACAACTGCTACCTTGAAGGCGAGATGGCGCAGGTTAAGCGTACCGAAGGCATCAAGCGTCTGACCGATGGTCGCGTAAACGTGCTGGTTGCCACCGATGTTGCTGCACGCGGGATCGACATTCCGGATGTAAGCCATGTGATTAACTTCGATATGCCCCGCAGCGGTGACACCTATCTGCACCGCATTGGCCGTACCGGTCGTGCAGGCCGCAAAGGTATAGCTATTTCTCTGGTCGAAGCACATGATTTTCTGCTGCTGCAGAAAATTGGCCGCTATGTTGATGAACCGCTGAAGGCTCGCGTTATCAGTGAGCTTCGTCCGACCACGCGTGCACCGAGCGAAAAAATGACGGGTAAACCGTCCAAGAAAGCGCTCGCCAAACGTGCTGAGAAGAAAGAGAAAGAAAAAGAGAAGCCGCGCGTTAAACAACGCCACCGCGATACCAAGAATATTGGTAAGCGCCGTAAGCCAAGTGCTGCTGCGCCAGATTCGCAAACTGAAGAGTAAAAAAAAGCCGGGTATCACCCGGCTTTTTCATTCTGCTTCCGTGACAAAAAGCCTTACAGGCTTTCAGTAAAGGTACGCGCGATAACGTCGCGTTGCTGCTCGGGAGTCAGAGAGTTGAAACGTACTGCATAGCCAGACACACGAATGGTCAGCTGTGGATATTTTTCCGGGTGCTCAACGGCATCCATCAGCGTTTCGCGGCGCAGTACGTTAACGTTCAGGTGCTGACCACCTTCCACGCGTACTTCCGGTTTCACTTCCATTGGAATTTCACGGTATTCGATGTCGCCCAGTTTGCTTACTGGAACGATTTCATCTTCTGCAAAACCTGCTTTAGCCACTACACAGCGCGCTTCACCTTTCTCGCTGTCCAGCAGCCAGAAAGAGTTGAGCAGGTCGTCATTTGCAGCTTTAGTAATCTGGATACCTGTAATCATGTGATGCCTCCCTTAGGCTACATTAACTGGTGTCGGCCTGTTCAGGCCAATTGGTAAAACCATTGTTGCTTGCGTGTATATATATCACTCAGCCCCTTGCGATTTATTGATTTAAATCAACAAAAACACCAACCACATAAAGAGTGTGGTTTGATTTTATTGCTCCAGATCAATTTAACCACCTTACCAATTCAACCCAGATTGCATAGTTTCAAATTAAATTTAAGGACTTAGGGCATTTTTCCGCGTGGAATTTTGATCACCAGGGTTTAACGGGTAAGCTAGGCGCAGATGAGATTCGCAGGAGAGCGAGATGACAACCCCTTTAACATGGCACGACGTTCTGGCCGAAGAAAAACAGCAACCCTATTTTATTAATACACTCAGCACCGTCGCGGCAGAGCGGCAATCTGGCCAGACGATTTATCCGCCGCAGAAAGATGTCTTCAACGCTTTCCGCTATACCGAACTGAATGATGTAAAAGTGGTTATCCTCGGTCAGGATCCTTACCACGGGCCAGGGCAAGCGCATGGTCTGGCATTTTCCGTGCGTCCTGGCATTGCCATCCCCCCTTCTCTTTTGAATATGTATAAAGAGCTTGAAGGTACCCTTCCCGGCTTTACCCGGCCAACACACGGTTACCTGGAAAGCTGGGCGCATCAGGGGGTTCTGTTATTGAATACCGTATTAACCGTGCGCGCAGGTCAGGCCCACTCTCACGCCAGCCTGGGCTGGGAAACTTTTACGGATAAAGTGATAAGCCTCATCAATGAACATCGTGAAGGCGTGGTGTTTTTATTGTGGGGATCTCATGCGCAGAAAAAAGGGGCGATTATTGACCCGCAGCGTCATCACGTGCTGAAAGCACCGCATCCATCACCGCTGTCTGCACACCGCGGCTTCTTTGGCAGTAATCATTTTGTTCTGGCGAACGAATGGCTGGAAAAACGTGGCGAGACGCCGATCGACTGGATGCCTGTGCTGCCGGCAGAAAGTGAGTAGTTTTATGCAGTATGCCCGGCTCACCGGGCATACCACCGCAGATTAAGGCTTATGCCTTATTCTGACGCCACCATTCAGCCAGCAGTACGCCGGTTGCAACGGAAACGTTGAGGCTTTCGACATTACCAGTACCGTCGATAGACACGCTCAGATCGGCACTCGACAGCGCAGCATCAGACAGACCATCGCGCTCCTGACCCAACACCAGCACCATCTTACGCGGCAGCGTCGCTTTAAACAGCGGTGTACCGGCGTGGCTGGAGGTGGTCACAATGGAATAGCCCGCTTTGCGGAACTGCTCGATGGCATCCAGAACACTATCACCGGTGATCGGCTGAACATGCTCAGCACCACCTTCTGCGGTACGGATCGCCGCACCTGATTCCAGCAGCGCAGCGTCCTGCAACAGCACGCCTTTCACGCCAAAGTGCGCGCAGCTACGCATCATCGCCCCCAGGTTATGCGGGTTGCCGACATCTTCCAGCGCCAGAACGCAGTCATCTGCCTCAGCCTGGCTCACCCATTGCTGAACAGTCGTCCCGTTACGTTTTTTGATCAGGAAGCAAACGCCACCGTGGTGTTCGGTACCGGACGCTTTGGTCAGCTCGGCATCATCAACCACATGGTAGGCTTTACGGTTCGCCGCCATCCAGCGCAGCGCTTCTTTGAAGCGTGGCGTTACGCTCTGAATAAACCAGGCACGAACGATGCACTCAGGGCGGCTCTGGAACAGTGCCTGGCACGCATTCTCACCGTACACGCGGGTCTCTTCCGCACGCTGACGGCGCAGCACTTCAGGATCGATAAAGCTTTTACCGCTGATACCGCCGTGATCGGCCTTTTCTGGCGTCTCGTCGCCAGGGGCGCGAGAAACGGTACGCCACGGGGACGAGCCATCACGTGAGAAATCATCACGTGGACGGTCATCACGTGGACGGTCATCGCGTTTGCGATCGTCACGCTTACGATCATCACGTTTGCGGTCATCACCGCGGTTATTTCTGTCATCGCGGGCGGGGCGACGGCCACCGTCTGCACGAGAAGACGCCGGACGCCCGCCACCTTTTCCGGTACGCGGATTTTGGGTGCGTTTATCAGAATCCTCATCACTGCGGACATACATCACTTTGACCTTGCCGCTTTTGTTCTTTAATTCGTCGTTCATGCTTTTCTCCACCAGCGCTGCGCGAAGCGCGCAGATTACCCGATGTGCAAGCTCATAGCCATTATTTCGTACAAAAGCCTGCGACTATTGTTCTCATTGAATAAAACGCATTGTCGTTTCAAACAGGCTCATTGATAATATGTAACATATTAGAAACAAAATCGGCGTTCTGCCGCTCTGTCCCACAGCTCTATCAGAGGTTAGTTATGAATACCGTATGTGCCAACTGTCAGGCTCTTAACCGCATTCCCGATGATCGGATTGATGATGGTGCGAAGTGCGGGCGTTGCGGTCACGAATTGTTTGATGGTGACGTGATTAACGCGACGGGTGCTACGCTGGACAAACTCCTCAAGGATGATCTGCCCGTGGTTGTGGATTTCTGGGCGCCATGGTGTGGTCCATGCCGGAGTTTTGCGCCAATCTTTGAAGATGTTGCAGAAGAGCGCAGTGGTAAAATGCGTTTCGTGAAAGTGAACACCGAAGCTGAACGCGAGCTTAGCGCTCGCTTCCGTATACGCAGTATCCCGACCATTATGATTTTCAAAAATGGCGAAGTGATCGACATGCTTAACGGCGCAGTTCCTAAGGCTCCATTTGAGAGCTGGCTGAACGAATCCGTGTAACAATCGCGGGGCACATCTTGTGCCCCGTTCTTCCCTCTGCGAAAATGGTGTTTTTCCTGCATTTCGCCCATGACTGATAACGCCGTACTTCAATTACGCGCCGAACGCCTTGCGCGTGCGACCCGCCCTTTCCTTGCTCGTGGCAACCGTATCCGCCGCTGTCAGCGCTGCCTGCTGCCGCTCAAGGTTTGCCTGTGCGAAACACTCGCCCCTGCTCAAGCACAAAGCCGTTTTTGCCTGGTCATGTTCGATACCGAACCCATGAAACCCAGCAATACAGGGCGTCTGATTGCGGATATTCTGCCGGACACAACGGCATTTCAGTGGTCACGTACCGAACCACCTCAGGCGCTGCTCGATCTGGTTGCCAGTGATGAGTATCAGCCGATGGTCGTTTTCCCGGCCTCTTATGCAGGAGAGAGCCGTCAGGTGCTTTCTGCGCCGCCTTCAGGGAAGCCGCCGCTATTCATTATGCTGGATGGCACCTGGACCGAAGCGCGAAAAATGTTCCGCAAAAGTCCTTATCTTGACGCGCTGCCAGTCATTTCAGTCGATCTGTCACGCGTATCTACTTACCGACTGCGTGAAGCGCACGCAGAGGGACAATACTGCACCGCAGAAGTGGCAATTGCGCTGTTGGACCTTGCCGGGGATACGTTAGCGGCAGCTGCGCTGGGCGGTCATTTTTCCCGTTTTCGTGAGCGCTACCTGGCAGGAAAAACCATTCATAAGGGCAGTGTCACAGCAGACGAAGCAGAAAGCGTTTAAAATCATCAGGTCACTCGTATCTACTGGAGACTTGCATGAGTCAGCGAGGCCTGGAAGCGCTACTGCGCCCTAAATCCATTGCCGTTATCGGTGCGTCGATGAAGCCTGATCGTGCAGGTTATCTGATGATGCGTAATTTACTGGCCGGTGGATTTAATGGCCCCGTGTTGCCGGTTACGCCCTCCTGGAAAGCGGTACAGGGCGTACTGGCGTGGCCCGATGTGCAGAGCCTGCCTTTTGTGCCAGACCTTGCCGTGCTGTGTACAAACGCGAAACGTAACCTGGACCTGCTTGAGTCACTTGGCCAGAAAGGGTGTAAAACCTGCATTATCCTCTCTTCTCCTCCTGAACAGCATCCTGAGCTTCTCGCCTGCGCCAGCCGGTATCAGATGCGCATTCTCGGCCCAAACAGTCTCGGTTTGCTGGCGCCCTGGCAGGGTCTGAATGCCAGTTTTTCCCCCGTTCCGATTCGCAAAGGCAAGCTGGCGTTTATTTCCCAGTCTGCGGCTGTATCAAATACCATCCTCGACTGGGCGCAACAGCGCGAAATGGGATTTTCCTACTTCATCGCGCTGGGCGACAGCCTGGATATTGATGTCGATGAGCTGCTGGATTTCCTGGCCAGGGACAGCAAAACCAGTGCGATATTGCTGTACCTAGAACATTTAAGCGATGCCCGCCGTTTTGTCTCAGCAGCCCGTAGTGCATCGCGTAATAAACCGATTCTGGTCATCAAAAGTGGCCGTAGCCCAGCCGCACAACGGCTTCTGCATTCACATTCAGGAATGGATCCTGCGTGGGATGCCGCTATTCAGCGCGCAGGTTTGCTGCGTGTTCAGGATACACATGAGCTTTTTTCCGCGGTCGAAACACTGAGCCATATGCGCCCGTTGCGCGGTGAGAAATTAATGATAGTCAGTAATGGTGCAGCACCTGCTGCACTGGCTCTGGACGAACTGTGGCTACGTAATGGCAAACTGGCGGCGCTCAGTGAGGAGACGCTTCAGCGCTTGCGTGACGCCCTGCCAACAAGCGTTTCATCCGGTAATCCGCTGGATTTGCGCGATGATGCCAGCAGCGAGCGTTACATCAAAGCCATCTCTATCTTGCTGGATAGCCAGGATTTTGATGCGCTGATGATCATTCATTCGCCAAGTGCCGCCGCCCCCGGCAGCGAAAGTGCGCGAGGGCTTATCGAAGCGGTTCGAAATCATCCTCGCGGGAAATACGTCACGCTGCTAACCAACTGGTGTGGAGAGTTTTCATCACAGGAAGCACGGCGGCTGTTTAGTGAAGCCGGGCTTCCGACCTATCGCACCCCGGAAGGCACCATCACCGCGTTTATGCATATGGTGGAATATCGTCGTAACCAGAAACAGTTGCGTGAAACCCCTGCTTTACCGGGTCATCTGGCGGCGAATACCGTTGATGTTCGCAGGTTGTTGCAACGGGCCATCGAGGAGGGTGCAACATCTCTGGACACCCATGAAGTGCAGCCGATCCTCGGCAGCTATGGGATACACACCCTACCCACCTGGATTGCCAGCGACAGCGCAGAGGCCGTTCATATTGCCGAGCAAATTGGTTACCCGGTTGCGCTGAAACTGCGTTCGCCGGATATCCCGCATAAGTCCGATATTCAGGGCGTTATGTTGTATTTACGCACCGCTTCGGAAGTACAACAGGCCGCAGACGCCATTCTCGATCGGGTAAAAATGGCCTGGCCGCAGGCGAGGATCCACGGTTTGCTGGTGCAAAGTATGGCCAACCGTGCCGGTGCCCAGGAGTTACGGGTGGTGGTTGAGCACGACCCGGTCTTTGGCCCACTGATTATGCTGGGTGAAGGCGGTGTTGAATGGCGCCCTGAAGAGCAGGCGGTGGTCGCCCTGCCACCACTGAACATGAACCTGGCGCGCTATCTGGTTATTCAGGCCATTAAAAGCAAGAAAATCCGCGGGCGAAGTGCACTGAGACCGCTGGATATCGCCGGGCTAAGCCAGTTTTTGGTGCAGGTTTCTAATCTGATTGTTGATTGTGCTGAAATTCAGCGCCTGGATATTCATCCGCTGCTGGCTTCTGGCACTGAATTTACCGCGCTGGACGTCACGCTGGATATTGCGCCCTTTAAAGGTGACAGCGAAAGCAGGCTGGCTATTCGTCCTTACCCGCTGCAACTTGAAGAATGGGTGGAAATGAAAAACGGCGAACGCGTGCTGTTCCGCCCTATCCTGCCAGAAGATGAACCTCAGTTGCGGGTGTTTATCTCGCAAGTAACGAAAGAAGATCTCTACTATCGCTACTTCAGCGAAATCAACGAATTTACCCATGAAGATTTAGCCAACATGACCCAGATCGACTACGATCGTGAAATGGCATTTGTGGCTGTTCGTCGCCTGGAAGCAGAGGAAGAGATCCTGGGTGTTACGCGTGCGATCTCTGATCCTGATAACGTGGATGCGGAGTTCGCCGTGCTGGTACGTTCCGATCTGAAGGGGCTGGGTCTGGGCAGACGCCTGCTGGAAAAACTCATCAGTTATACGCGCGATCACGGATTGTTACGCCTGAATGGCATTACTATGCCTAACAATCGCGGCATGGTAACTCTGGCGCGAAAACTTGGTTTTGACGTTGATATCCAACTGGAGGAAGGTATTGTTTCCCTGACCCTCGGCCTGAATTCGGCGGATAAACAAGAGTAACCTACTGGAAATGTTAACCACTTTGGATGGTACTGGTGGTATCATTATCCGCTTATGTTGTTTGCCTGGTACAGACAACCCTTCAATGAACAGAGAAGAAACGCACTGTGATGTTGTCAAAATTTAAGCGTAATAAACATCAACAACACCTTGCTCAACTACCGAAGATTTCTCAGTCAGTTGATGATGTAGAGTTCTTTTACGCTCCCGCTCATTTTCGGGAGACACTTCTGGAAAAAATTGCCAGCGCCACGAGACGTATTTGCATAGTGGCTCTTTATCTCGAACAAGATGAAGGTGGCCGCGGGATCCTGAACGCGCTTTATGAAGCAAAACGGCTTCGTCCAGAGCTGGATGTACGTGTGCTGGTTGACTGGCACCGCGCACAACGCGGCCGTATTGGTGCCGTGGCTTCTAACACCAACGCAGACTGGTATTGCCGAACTGCCCAGGAAAACCCGGGGATTGATATCCCGGTTTATGGCGTTCCCGTCAATACTCGCGAAGCACTTGGCGTACTCCATTTCAAAGGCTTCATCATTGACGACAGCGTTCTGTATAGCGGCGCGAGTCTGAATGATGTTTACCTGCACCAGCTCGATAAATATCGTTACGACCGCTATCATCTGATTCGCAATCCGCAGATGGCTGACATCATGTTCAACTGGGTTGATAAGAATCTGGTGCATGGACGTGGCGTGAATCGTCTTGATAACCCTCACCGTCCCAAGAGCCCGGAAATTAAAAACGACGTTCGTCTCTTCCGCCAGGAATTACGTGACGCGATTTATCATTTTCAGGGTGATGCAAACAACGAGCAGTTATCTGTCACTCCGCTCGTTGGACTGGGCAAGTCGAGCCTGCTGAATAAGACCATCTTCCATCTGATGCCGTGTGCCGATCAGAAACTTACGATCTGCACCCCTTACTTCAACCTGCCGGCCGTGCTGGTGCGTAACATCATTCAGCTGTTACGTGATGGTAAGAAGGTCGAAATCATCGTGGGTGATAAAACCGCGAACGACTTTTTTATCCCGGAAGATCAGCCGTTCAAAATCATCGGTGCATTGCCTTATCTCTATGAGATTAACCTGCGCCGTTTCCTGAGCCGTTTACAGTACTATGTCAACACTGACCAGCTAGTTGTGCGCTTGTGGAAAGATGAAGACAATACCTATCACCTGAAAGGGATGTGGGTAGATGATGAGTGGATGCTGCTGACAGGTAATAACCTGAACCCACGCGCCTGGCGCCTGGATCTGGAAAATGCCATTCTGATCCACGATCCACAGCATGAACTGGCCGCGAAACGTGAACGCGAACTGGATTTGATTCGCACGCATACCACGGTGGTGCGTCACTACCGCGATCTGCAAAGCATTGCTGATTATCCGGTGAAAGTCCGCAAGCTCATTCGCCGTTTGCGTCGGATCCGTATCGACCGCCTTATTAGCCGCATTTTGTAACGCCAGGCCCTGTCAACGACGGGGCTTTTTTTATGGAGCTCATTGTGCGTATACCTCTGCTGCTTACAATCCTCTGTCTGACTGGATGTAGCCACATGGCTAACGATAACTGGTATGGCCAGGACAAGGCTCAGCACTTTCTTGCCTCAGCAATGTTGTCCGCTGCGGGCAATGAATACGCACAACATCAGGGTTACAGCCAGGATCGTAGCGCGGCGATTGGTTTCATGTTTTCTGTAAGCCTTGGGGCATCCAAAGAGCTTTGGGACAGCCGCCCGGCAGGGAGCGGCTGGAGCTGGAAAGATTTCGCGTGGGATGTCGCCGGAGCAACCACCGGCTATGCCGTGTGGCAGATGGCGCATTATTAAAGGCGGATCCCCTTCCCTTTACGGTGCAGCATCAGAGAAACAATAAAGGCCAGCGCCCCCATGACGGTGACATACCAGAAGAAGGTCGTTTCGCTTCCCCATGATTTGAGAGACAGCGCGACATATTCAGCTGAGCCCCCAAACAGTGCGTTAGCCACCGCGTAAGAGAGACCAACCCCCAGAGCACGCACCTGTGCAGGGAACATTTCCGCTTTTAATATCCCGCTGATAGAGGTGTAGAAACTGACTATCACCATTGCCATCATAACGAGGGCAAAAGCTGCATAAGGCGAGGAGACATGCTGAAGTGCGGACAAAATGGGCACGGTACATAACGCAGACATTCCGCCAAAAATCAGCATCGATGTGCGCCGACCAATTTTATCAGAGAGCGCGCCAATCACCGGTTGTATCAGCATAAAGACAAACAGCGCCACGGTCATTACTACACTGGCGACGTTCGCGTGCATTCCCGTTGTGTTCACCAGGTACTTTTGCATATAGGTGGTGAAGGTGTAAAAGCTTAGCGAGCCCCCGGCGGTGAAACCCAGCACCATCAGAAATGCTTTGCGGTTACGCCATAAGCCTTTGAACGATCCGGCTTCCTTTAACGCCCTGACTTCCTGCTGCGATGTTTCATCTAACTGTCGACGCAGCCAAAGCGCAACGATCGCCAGCACGGCCCCCATTGCAAAGGGGATCCGCCATCCCCAGGCGTGTAACTGTTCATCGGTCAGGATCTGCTGAAGGATCACCACCACAAGGATCGCCAAAAGTTGGCCGCCAATGAGAGTGACATACTGGAAAGATGCGTAGAATCCTTTACGACCTTCGAGCGCAATTTCACTCATGTAAGTCGCGCTGGTGCCGTATTCCCCGCCAACCGAAAGCCCCTGGAATAAGCGAGCCAGTAACAGCAGCGCCGGTGCCCATGTACCAATAGCGTCGTAACCCGGTAAGCAAGCAATCACAAGCGAACCAAAGCACATCATACAGACCGAGATCAGCATAGAGATTTTACGGCCACGGCGATCCGCAATTCGGCCGAACAGCCAGCCACCAATTGGGCGCATCAGGAACCCAGCGGCAAAAACGCCCGCAGTTTGCAGTAGCTGCGTGGTTGTGTTACCGGACGGGAAGAAAATGTGAGCAAAGTAGAGCGAACAGAACGAATAGACGTAGAAGTCGAACCATTCAACCAGATTTCCTGAAGAGGCGCTGACGATTGCCCATACCCTTCGGCGGGTATCACTGTTAGCCAGCGTCCCGTGTGATGTGATGTTTTCTGTCATTATGATTATGCTCCTGCCATCTACAGCGGCGTGTTGAGTCTAAGAGACTCAATTGCTTCGTAAATGAAATGTTATAATTTTGTTATAAATCACATTGCGATGGAGATCACATATTTCATTAGCAGGATAAGGGATTAGGAGAAAGGCCAGAAAGGGGATCGTGGGGTCTACATTGCCGGGCGGCGGCTTCGCCTTACCCTGCCTACGGTTTTGCAGGTCCGGTAAGCGTAGCGCCACCGGGCATTTTTTACGCACAAAAGCAAAAAACCCCGCACCTTTCGGTACGGGGTTCTTCTAATTGATGCCTGGCAGTTGTA